>DAITAT010000027.1:8036-27325 GCA_036824145.1 Candidatus Dormiibacterota bacterium | reverse complement strand
GCGACGACGTTGAAGACCGAGAAGCTCAGGCCCAGCCCGAGGCCGAAGCCGACCACGTCGCGAGCGACTTCGAACTGCGTCGAGTTGACCGTCAGGGTGGTCAGGAGGTACATCCCGATGCACATCAGGAGCATGCCCACGATCGCCTGGATCCTGTAGCGGCCCGTCCGGCTGAGCGCGAACCCGCCGCCGACACTGCCCACCACCAAACCCAGCATCAGCGGTAACAGCAGCAGGCCCGCGTTGGTCGCCTTGACGCCCACCACTGCCTGCAGGAACAGCGGGATGTAGATGATGGCCCCGAACATCCCAAGTCCGGAAATGAAGGTGACCAGCATCGAGACCGAGAAGATCGAATTCTGGAAGATTTGGGGCGGGATCACGGCCTCGGGCTCCCGGGACTCATAGACGATGGTGGCGACCATGAGGATGGCGCCCGCGACCAGGAGGTACCAGACCGGTGGGTAGCTCCAGTCGTTGGTTCCCGCGAGCGAGGCGCCCAGCGTGAGCAGCGCAGCGCCGCCGCCGATCCCCAGCGCGCCGATGTAGTCGATGCGAGGATGGGCGCCGATTTTCCGCAGGCTCGGGAAGGTGATCACCAGCGCGGCCAGGACGGCGGCACCGATAGGAACGTTGACGTAGAAGATCGCGCGCCAGCTGATGTTGTCGGTGAGGTAGCCACCCACCAGGGGCCCGATGATGCTGGCGAGGCCGAACATCGCCGCCACCATGCCGGTGTACTTGGCCCGCTCGGCCGGCGAGAAGAGGTCGGCGATGACCGCGAAAGCGGTGCCGGTGAGGATGCCGCCGCCGATGCCCTGGAAGCCGCGGAACAGGATGAGCTGTGTCATGTCCTGCGACAGCCCGCAGAGCATTGAGCCGACCAGGAAGACACCGATGCCGGTCAGGAAGACTCGCTTCCGGCCGAGCTGCTCGGAGAGCTTGCCCACGATCGGCACCACCGAGGTGCTGGTCAACAGGTAAATCGTGGTCACCCAGGTGTATCGATCAAAACCCTTGAGCTCGCTGACGACGCGCGGGAGCGCGGTGCCAACGATGGTCTGGTCGAGCGCGCTCAGGAAGATGGCGGCCATGATGCCGAAGAAGGTGATCATCCGGCGATCGACGCCGTGGTGCTCCTCGACCGCTTCCTCGGCCGCCTGGCCGGTTTCCAGTCGCTCGTGCTTTGCCGCGAGCTCCAGCTCCCGAGCCAGCTCCTCATCGGTCAACGTGTCAGCCAACGTTTTTCCCCCCGTCGCCGGCCGAGACATCCTCGACGGCGCGCAGCAACTTGGTGCTCAGGTGCCTGAGTTGCAACTTCTCTCGTTCGGTCAGGATTCCCATCACCTTGCCCACGACCGCCTGGTGCACGCGCCGGCTGCGCTGCGCGGCGGCCTCGCCCGCGGGTGTAACGCGAACGATGGTGGCGCGACGGTCAGCCGGGTCAGGGATTCTCTCGACCAGGCCGCCCGCCTCGAGGCTGTCGACGAGGCCGGTCACGTTGCGAGGCGTGACACCCAAGAAGCCTGCGATCGTGTGCATCTGGGTGCCGCTGATGCCGTAGTTCTTGACGCACATCAGGGCCTTGTACTGGCCGTGAGTCACCCCCAGGCCGTCGAGCTCGTCCTCGATCAGCTGGTCGAGCCGCTTGACCGCCATGACAGTGACGCGAATCGCCTCGGTCCTCAGCAGCTTGTCGCCGTCGAGTTTCCCGACCCGAGTCAGGACCTCACGGAAGGCGGCGTCGTAGAGGTACCCGGCGGCGTCCTCGACAAAGCGAGGCTTGGGGTCCAGTTCGGCGAGGCTGGGCAGCGGCGTCGGAGCAACCGGGGTCATGGCTACATTGTAGACAGCAGCACTGTCCCCGTCAACATTGTGAACCCCTTCACTACTTCAAGCCTTTCGGGCGCTCTTGATCTCCGCCTCGATCTCGTCGCGGCTGGCGATCCCGATTCGCGACTTCAACAGACGGCCCTCGGCGTCGATGATGAAGGTCGTCGGCAGGGCGCCCACCCGGTAGGTGTCGTAAACGTGGCCGTCGGCGTCGAGAAGCATGGGATAGGTCACCCCGAGGCCCTCGGTGAAGTCCTTGACCGGCGCCGCCGACTCCTTCCAGTCCATGCCCAGGATGGCCACCGGGTCGGAGCGGTGGATCCTGGCCTCGTGCTCGAGGTCGGGCATCTCCGCCCGGCAGGGTATGCACCACGTGGCCCAGAAGTTGAGCACCACCACCTTGCCGCGGTAGTCCGACAAGGAGTGGGTCGCGCCGTCGACTCCCTTTACGGTGAAGCCCGGCGCAGGCGCTCCGGGCGTGGCCGATGCCGCCGAGCTCCCGCCGGGCAGGTTGCAGGCCGCCAGCGCCAGCGCCGCCAGCCAGGCGGCCAACCAGTTTCTCATTCGCATCTGCTGTCATTCTTAGTATCGGTGTGATGGACGGCTCGACCGGAGGGGCGAAGCTGCGCTGGCGTCTGGCGCTCCCGGCCGGGGCGCTGACGGCGGTGATCCTGAGCGCGTGCGGCGGCCCGGTTGGTGGGCTGGACGCCTCCCCCTCCCCCGCCTCGTCGGTGCCGCCCCTGCAGTCGGTGGTAGCCTCGGCGGCTTCCGGCACCTGCGCCCCCTGCGTGGTCAAGGGCCCCAACCGCCGGCTGACGGTTGGCATCCTGGACGCCACCGGCACCCCGGTTGGTGGCGGCGTCAGCGTCAAGGTGCAGGTGTATCTGTTGCCGCCCGGCAACGGCCCGCCGACCGCGATCGGTGCCGTGATGGACGCGCCTTACGAGGGAGGCATGCTGCAGAACAAAGGCGTGTATGTCGTTCACCAGAGCTTCGACAAAGCGGGCTTCTACAACGTCGTCGTGGGGGCGGTGCAAGGAAGCCTCTCCACCACCACCACCGCAGCCTTCCAGGTTATCGACAGCGACCCGGGGATCGCGGTCGGCTCGCCCGCACCGCTAAGTCAAAACCCAACCGCCTCCCAGGTCTCCAACATCCGCGAGATCGACACCAACGTGCCTCCCGACGACATGCACTACACCAGCATCGCCGCCGCCATCGCTGCCCACCACCCGGTGGTCATCTACTTCGGATCTCCCGGGTTCTGCCGTTCCAAGAACTGCGGGCCGGAGAGCGACGTTGTCAAGTCGCTGGAGCCTGCATACCGGCCCAAAGGAGTCGACTTTGTCCACATCGAAACCTACAAGGGCGGCACCCCGGACAATACCGACCTGGCCAAGGCCACCGTCTCTCCGACCTTCGATGAGTGGAAGCTGACCAGCGATCCCTGGGTCTTCGTGGTCGACAAGAACGGCCTGGTCGCCGCCAAGTTCGACGGACCCACCGGTCCCGACGAGATCGAAGCGGTGCTGAGAGGGCTGCCCGTCTAGCATTGCCCCTGATGGATACGCTGACCCCCCAGGTTGTGCCCTCCCTGCTCGACTGCAATCAGTCGCGTTTGGCCGAGGAGCTGGCTGATCTCGAAGCGGCCGGTGCGGACCGCGTGCAGTGGGACATCATGGACGGCTCCTTCGTCCCTCGAATCACGCATGGCGCCGACCCCATCCAGGCGGTGCGCGACCAGAGCCAGCTGACGTTCGAGGCTCACCTGATGGTGGACCGGCCGGAGAGCCAGTGGCAGGCCTTCGCCGAGGCCGGCTGCGAGGTGGTGATCGTCCAGGCCGAAGCCACCCGCCACCTCCACCTGCTTCTGCAGGACATGCGCAACGCCGGCGTGCGGGCCGGTGTCGCGATCAACCCCGCCACCCCGCTGGAAGCCGTGATCGACGTGCTCGACCTGGTCGACCACCTGCTGGTGATGACGGTAAACCCCGGGCGCGGCGGGCAGAAGTTCATCACCTCGATGCTGGGCAAGGTCCGTGATGCTCGCGAGCTGATCGACGACGGTGAGTTGGTCATCGACCTCGAGGTCGACGGCGGCGTCACCGCCCAAACCGCGCCCCAGGTCGCCGAGGCGGGGGCCAACCTGCTGGTGGCCGGCTCGGCGGTCAACCGCCACCCGCAGGGTCGGCGGATCGCCATCCAGGAGATCCGGGCCGAGGCCGTGAGGGGTTGGCGCCGGGGCATCAAGCTCCGCGAAGAAGGGGGGGCAGCCGCGGCGGAGGCAGGCGAGCACGGCGCCGATGGCCTCGCTCGCGGGGTCGAGCTCTTCAACCAGGGCGAATTCTGGGAAGCGCACGAGGCCTGGGAGAGAGCCTGGATGCCCCACCGCCACACGCCCGACGGTGATTTCTACAAGGGCCTGGTGCAGGTCGCCGCGGGCTTCTATCACTACCACCGCCGCAACAAGAACGGCGCCCTGATCAAGTGGCGCGACGGCGCCGCTTACCTGCGGCCGTTCGCACCCGAGCACGAAGGAATCTTTGTGGGACCGATCATCGAGACGGTCGAAGCCCTGCGCACCCAGCTGGAGTCCAACAGCGATTGGCCCGAGCTGGCGACGCCCCGCCTGGAGATCTCCGGCCGCTAATCGCGGTCAGCCGCTCAGCGGTATCAGAGCTGGCGGCCAGTGACCAGGAAGGTGGCCACCGCAGCGCCGGCAGCGGCGATCGTCAGGTGGAAGGCGGCCGAGTAGCGGCGCAGCGCGCCTTCGACCAGGACCGCGACCACCAGCGCCAGGCTTAGGCCCAGCGTCACCAACGCGGCCGGCGGCGGTCGGCCGACGGGGCCCAGCGCGGCGGCGAGCGCCCCGGCCGCCAGCAAGAACCCCACCACGGCCAGCGAACCGCGAGCGCCGAGCCGGTGGGGCAAACCCTTCATGCCGGAGGCTGCGTCCAGCTCCAGGTCCGGCAGCGTTTGCGTGAAATGGGCGGCGGCGCCGATCAGGCCGGCTGCTGCCACAGCCCACACGGGTGGCAGGTGCGGCGGTGTCAGGCCGAGGGCGATGAACGCGGGCAGCTGCGCAAACGCCACTGCGTACGGAACGACGCTGAAGGGGCTGGACTTCAGACCCAGGTTGTAGAGGTGCGCCATCAGCAGCGCCAGTAGGTGGACAGCGGTTGCAGCCGGGCCCGAGGCCAGCGACAGCAACGCCGCCAGCACCAGCGCGACCCATGCCGCGCGGCGCACCAGGGCCGGGTCGACGCGGCCCGACGCTACCGGCTTGGCGGCGCGTCCGGCGAGACGGTCCCGGTCGCGATCGAGGTAGTCGTTGCCCCACCCCACCGAGAGCTGGCCGCTAAACACCGCCGCCGCCACCCACGCCGAGCCGATGCCGCGACCCGCGCTCACTGCCAGCACTGTCGCCAGGGTGGTGACCGCCAGGGTCGGCTCGGGGTGGCAGGCGCCGGCCAGCGCGAGGGCAGACCGCAGCGGGGCTTTGATCACCACATCACCATACGGCGACGCCTTGCTTGGCGGTCAGGATGGTGAAATACTGACGGCACCGTCAGGTATTAGCCAAGGCTCAGGAGTCGAAAATGACCGATACCGCCGCCACCGTCTTCAAGGTTGAAACCACCAAGCTCGAGGGGCTGCAGGACCTCGACATCGAAGATGTCTACACCCACATCGACGCCCTCCTGAGCGAGCTTCCCGGCCCCCTCGACCTCTACCAGAGGTGGGAGCGTCAGCAGTGGTCCGCGGCCAGCCTCGACTTCACCCTCGACCGCGTGCACTGGGACGCCGCCGGGGATTTCCTGCAGGAGCAGCTGGAGCAGATCTTCAGCGGCTTTTTTGTTGGCGAGCAGGAGGTCGCCGACACCCTCTCGCCGCTGCTGCTGGCTGCGCCTGACGAGGAGAGCCGCTGGTTCCTCTCCACCCAGGTGGTCGACGAGGCCCGCCACGCCTACTTCTTCTCCCGCTTCTTCTCCGAGGTGATCCACCCCGGCGATGACCTGCACCGGGTGATCGACCGCGCCCGGCGCCACACCGACAGCGAGGCGTACCGAGGAATCTTCGGCGCCGAGGGTGAACTCACCAAGATCACCGAGGCGGTGCGGATGGATCCCAAGAACTACAGCCTCTGGGTCGAGGGGATGACCACCTACCACCTGATGGTGGAGGGCATCCTGGCGCTCGTGGGCCAGCGGCTGGTGCTGCGGCTGCTGCGCAACCTGGACATGATGCCGGCGTTCCGGGCCGGCTTCACCGCGGTCACCCGCGACGAGTCCCGGCACGTCAACTACGGCATCTGGGCCCTGCGACGGGCCGTTAACGACGGCGAGGAGAAGAGCATCCGTGCCGCCGTCGACCGGTGCCTGCGCTGGTGCCTGCGGATCTACGTCAACCCGGAGCGACTCATCGCCATCCCCGAGGACCTCCCCGCCAATGCCCGGATCGACCCCCGCAACAACTGGAACTACGCCGTCGATTCGGTCACTCGGAGGCTCCGCGCGGCGGGCGTCGACGGCGACTACATAAAGGACGTCGGCGAGCGGTCCTGGAAGATCATCTGGGAAGCCGTGGGCGAATACGAGCAGCTTCAGGGACGCGAGCACCCCGTGCGAGTGTGGGAACGGGGCGAGCTCCAGGCGGCAAGCGCGGTCTGAAAAAACAAGCGGCGGCGCCCTAATTCGAGGCGCCGGTGGCCCAGCGCTTGAGCTCGGGATCGGCCGGCAGCGGCAGCTCGACCTCGACTTCGGCGAGCAGGTCGCCGTGCCCGCCGCCGCCAAGATGCGGCATGCCCAGGCCGCGCATGCGCAGGACCTTGCCGTTCTGGGTTTCGCGCGGGATCTTCAGGTTGACGCGCTTGCCGGCCGGGGTTTTGACCTCGACCTCGCCGCCGGCGATGGCCGCCCGCAGCGGCATCTTGACCGACAACCGGATATTGTTCCCCTCTCGCTTGAAACGAGGGTGCGGGCGCACCTTGACGCGGATGAAGAGATCGCCGGCGGCGCCACCGGCGGCGCCCGCCGGGCCCTGGCCTTTGACGCGGACGCGGGCACCGTCGCTGATCCCCGCGGGGATCTTGACCTCTACCTTGCGAGAGCCGGCGTTGCTCGCCAACTCGATCGTCCGGGTGGTGCCACGGTAGGCCTCCTCGAGGCTGATCTCGGTCTCACCTTCGATGTCCTGGCCGCGGAGTGGCGCCGCCCCACCCCTGCCGGCAACACCGAACATGCCGCCGAAAAGATCGCCTAAGCCGTCGACGCCCGGGGCGCTGAAGCCCTGCGGACTGAAACCCCGGGCACCGAATCCCTGCCCGCCGAAGAGGTCCGCGAACTCCCCGGGCGACACCGTCTGGTACCGAGGCCCAGTCCCAGAGCCGAATGGGGCATGGCCGGGACGTCCAGCCTTGTCCCAGGCATCGTAGTGCTCCCAGTCGGGGCCGAGCTCGTCGTATTTCTTGCGCTTCGAAGCGTCGCTGAGGACCTCGTTGGCGGTGTTGACCTCCTTGAAGCGCGCTTCCGCGGCAGCGTCTCCAGCGTTTACGTCGGGGTGGTACTGGCGCGCCAGCTTCCGGAAGGCGCTCTTGATCTCTTTGGCACTGGCGGTGCGGGGCACCCCGAGCACCTCGTAGTAGTCCCTGAATGCGGCGGCCATGTCGTCATGGGGATACCCCCTTCCCGAGTTCGGCAAACCCGTGGCGCGGCCCATCCGAAGCCGGAAAAGCACGAGGCCCAGCCTTTCGGTCGAGCCCTGATCGCAGTGGCGGTGAATACCTCCCCGACCGGCCGCCGATTGCGGATACCCTAATCGGCGTGGCCGTGACCGCCGGAGTCGACATGGGAGGCACCAAGATCCAGACCGCGATCGTCCGCGACGGCAAGCCGATCGGCCAGGCCCGGGTCCCCACCCCCCAGGGCGGGCCGGCGATGGTGCTGAAGGCGGTCCGGGAAACGATCACCAGCGCTGCCGCTGAGGCGCGGGCGAAGCCGGAATCTCTGGCGGGCATCGGGGTGGGCTTCCCGGGCACCTACGACCACGCCTCCGGCGACGTCATCAACGCTGTCAACATTCCCGCTTTCCAGAAGCGATTCCCTCTCGGCCCCAAGCTTTCGGGGGCCTTCGGCGGGGTTCCCGTGACGTTTGACAACGATGTTCGCGCCGCCATGTTGGGCGAGCATCGGGCCGGGGCCGGCCGGCCGTTCAAGGACCTGCTCGGAGTCTTCGTAGGCACCGGGGTCGGCGGCGGCGTGATCCTGGACGGTGCGCTGCGGCGCGGCCAGGGCTCCGCCGGCGAGATCGGGCACACCATCGTCAAGAACGGCGGTCGCCTCTGCGGGTGTGGCCGCCGGGGATGCCTGGAGGCCTACGCCGGCCGCGGCCGGATCGAGCTGCGGGCGCGCATGCTGGTGGAGCGTGGCGAGCAGACCGTCCTCTTCAAGCTGATGGAGCAGAGGGGTCGCGACCGCCTCACCAGCGGAGCCATCGCCTCCGCCCTGGACCGGGGCGACAAGATGGCGATACGGCTCATCGATGACGCCGTCTGGGCCCTTGGCGTATCGCTGGCCTCGGCGCAGAACCTGCTCGACCTCGAGGCGATCATCATCGGCGGCGGGCTTGGTGACCGGCTGGGTCAGCCGTTCATCGACCGGGTCGCCGAGGCGATGAAGCCGCACCTTTTGATGGACAAGCGCCCGCCGAAGATGCTGGGCACCGAGCTGGGCGATCTTTCCGGGGCGGTGGGCGCGGGGCTGCTGGCGCTGGACGCCAGCCGGAGCCCCGCCAAAGGGCGCCGGAAGCCGACGAACCGGCGCGCGTAGACCGAGATAGGCTTGGCCGCGGATGAGATTCCTGCGCCAACGCGCCAGGGCCGAGGTGCCCAACTCCGAGCCTCAAGCCAGCCCCCCGCCCGCCGACTGGCGCCGCCAAGCGCTGGACGCGGCGACGATCCTATGGCTGCGCATCGACATCGACCTGCATGTGATCGCGGCCTCCAGGGCGGCCCTCGAGTTCTTCGAGAATCCCGCCATCCCCAGCAGCGTGATCGCCTTCACGCGGACGCCCGCCGTGGAGGATCGCGCCCGCGAAGTAATTGCCGGTGAGGCGGGTCCCTGGGAGATCAACACCGCCAATTTCGGCGGCGTCCTGCGGCTGAGCGGCGTCAGGCTCAGCGACGACAGCGCCTTCCTCCATTTCGAGGACCTTACCGAGGTGCGCCGGTTGGAAGCTGTTCGAGCTGACTTCGTGGCCAACCTGGCGCACGAGCTCCGCACCCCGGTGGCGTCATTGAGCCTGGCCGCCGAGACCCTGGCGGGCGGCCTCCCGCCCCAGGAGACCGTCACCTTCGCGGCTCGTATTGCCGAAGAGGCGCGCTACATCGAAGGGGTTCTCCGTACTGTCTCCGAGCTGGCCCTCCTGGAGGGCGAAGTCAAGCTCCAGGTCACCGATTTCAGCCTCCACGACGTGGTCGTGGACAGCTGGCGCCGCGTGGTCGACCGCCAGGGCCCCAGCCGGCTCGTGGATGAGGTGCCTGTCGATTTCTGGGTCCGGGCCGACCCGGTCCGGGTCGCTGAAGTCCTGCAGAACCTCCTCGAGAACGCCCATCGCTTCAGCCCGGAAGGCCGGCCGGTCACGGTTGGCGCCACCGCGGGACCCGGCGAGACGGTGGTTTGGGTGGTCGACGAAGGGCCGGGGATTCCGCCGACAGAACTGCCTCGGGTATTCGAGCGCTTCTACAAAGTCGATCGAGCGCGGACTCGACGGGGGGACGGTTCGGGCTTGGGCCTGGCGATCAGCAAGCACCTGGTCTCGGCCCACGGGGGGCGCATCTGGGCGGAAAGCCACGAACGAGGCGGGACCCAGGTCACTTTCACCCTTCCACAATCCGCATAACCAACTCTTAACCTTCGCGCCCCGCAGCGCTAACCCGGCGAGCCATAAGCTGCGGTCGACTGAAACCAACCACTTCCTCAGAGCCAGAGCACGCATTTTCACGCGGCCACCAGCTCGCCGGGGTGACAGGGAGGGACCTTCGTGCTATCACATGTCTCACGAGTGAGTGCGCTGGGCGTGCTCATGGCGCTTGCCGTCAGCGCTTGCGGGAGCAGCTCAACCAGCACCGCCGGAGCCGGCAGCGGTAGCTCGGTTTGCCAGGGCACACCGGCCAAGCCAGGCTTCACCAACGGGGTCGCCCAGGTGTCCGGCGGAGCCAGGCAACTCGGCGGCGCCGGCTCCACCTTCATCAACCCGATGATGTCGGTGTGGGCCGCAACCTACGCCGCTAAGGCCGGGGTCCAGGTTGCGTACCAGTCGATCGGATCTGGCGGCGGCATCGCCCAGGTCCAGGCCGGCACCGTGGACTTCGGAGCCTCGGATGCCTTCATGAAGGACGCAGACATCGCCAAGGCGAAGGGCCCAATCGCGCAGATCCCGATGGTCCTGGCTCCCGTTGTGGCCACGTATAACCTGCCGGGCATCAAGTCGGGGGTGCAGTTCGACGGCGAAACCCTGGGCAAGATCTTCGCGGGCAAGATCACAAAGTGGAATGACCCCGCGCTGGTCGCCCTCAACTCGGGCAAGAACCTGCCCGACCTGGCCATCGCGGTCGTCCACCGCTCCGATGGTTCGGGTACGACCGATATCTTCACCGACTACCTGACCAAGGTGAGCCCCACCTGGGTCACCACCCTGGGCGGCGCGACCACCAGCCGCGGCAAGACCGTTGCCTGGCCTGTCGGCATCGGTGGCAAGGGCAATGAGGGAGTCTCGGCAGCCGTGGGCAGCCCGTCAGGCAACACCGGGACCTCGGGTGGCATCGGATATGTCGAGCTCGGCTATGCCATCCAGCAGAACCTCACCTACGGCAACGTCAAGAACAGGGCCGGCAACTTCATCGAGCCCTGCGTGCAGACGGTGACCGCGGCGACCGTCGGGGCCCAGTATCCGCCTGACCTGCGCTTTGACCTCACCGACCAGAGTGGAACCAACACCTACCCGATCACCGGCACGACCTGGTTGCTGGTGTACCAGGCGCAGACCGCGGCCGACAAAGGAGCCGCGTTGGTGAACTTCCTATCATGGGCGCTCACCAGCGGCCAGGACCTCACGCTGGCCATCAACTACGCGCCCCTCGGCCCTGACCTTCAGGCCAGGGCCATCGCGCAACTCAAGACCCTCACCTACAACGGCCAGACGATAGTCAAGTAGCGGATTGACGGTCAGGGCGTCCCACCGCTGGTGACGTCGGTGGGCGCCTTGGTACCGTTGACGGAACCCGTGAGGAATTTGGCTTGGAATCCTCGACCCCGCTGAACCCGGCACAAGCCGGGGGCCGTCCCCGCATCGCTACCCGGCGGCGTTTTGGAAGCGCCGATGCGGCGTTTCGAATCGTGGTCACGTCGGCGGGCTGCGTCGTACTGGTGGTCATCGTCGCGATGGTTGCCTTCCTATTGCAGGCCTCGTGGCCGGCACTCCGCCACTACGGGTTCTTCAGCTTCCTCTCATCGGCGAGGTGGGCGCCGTCCGAAGCGGTGGCGACCAGGACCACGCCGAATCCGTACGGAATCCTCCAGTTTATCTACGGCACCATCCTGACCGCGGCGGTGGCGATGGTGATCGCGGTTCCGGTGTCCGTCGCGGTCGGTCTGTTCATCACCGACGTGGGCCCTAGAGCCCTCCGCCGGCCGCTCTCGTCGTTGGTCGACCTGCTGGCCGCCGTACCCAGCGTGGTCTACGGGTTCTGGGGAATCTTCGCCCTGGTCCCGATGCTGCGTCCCGTCGGCGATTTCCTGGCAGCCACCGTTGGCAGCCTGCCCGTGATCGGGTTCTTCTTCAAGGGGCCATTCTTCGGCCTGTCCTATTTCACGGCGTCGGTGGTGCTGGCGATCATGATCCTGCCCATCGTCACCGCCATCTGCCGCGAGGTCTTCAGCACCGCTCCCATCGGGGACAAGGAGGGGGCCTTGGCGCTCGGGGCCACCCGCTGGGAGATGATCCAGGCGGCGGTCCTGCCGCGGTCCAGGTCTGGCGTCATCGGCGCGTCGATCCTGGGGCTCGGTCGGGCGCTGGGCGAGACCATCGCCGTGACCATGGTCATCGGCAACAGCGTTCTCAAGATCAATCCCAGCATCCTCGGCCAGGGAGCGACGATGTCCAGCGTGATCGCCAATGAGTTCACCGAGGCGACCGAGCCGCTGCACCTCGAGGCCCTCTTCGTGGTCGGCTTTGTCCTCCTTGTCGTCGCCATCATCGTGAACGCCCTCGCCCGTGTGATCGTCAAGCGGAACGTGGCCCTATGAGCGCGGTTGCGGGGTTCTCCGACCGCGACTTCACCCGCGTCCTCCGACGGCGCCGGATAAAGGACAGGGCGGTGACCGGCGTCTTGTCCCTCGCCATGGCCGCCACCTTGGGCATCCTGCTGTGGGTCCTGGTCTACGTCTCCATCCAGGGCCTCCAACTGATCGGGCCGGGGTTTCTGCTCAGCACCCCTCCAGGCAACCCCGGCACTGCCGGCGGGGGGTTCTTGAACGGGATTCTCGGCAGCCTGATCGTCGTCGGCACCGCGGCGCTGGTGTCGGTCCCATTGGGGGTGGCTGCCGCGATTTTCCTGGCCGAGTTCGGTGGCAACTGGTTTGCCGACGCGGTCCGCTTCCTCACCGACGTTTTGATTGGAATCCCCACCATCGTCACCGGCGCTTTTGTATACGCCATCTGGGTCACCCGGTTTGGCTTCTCGGGACTTGCCGGCGCGATCGCCCTGGGGATCGTGATCCTGCCGCTTGTAATCCGAACCAGCGAGGAGATCCTCCACCTGGTCCCCGCCCAGCTTCGCGAAGGCAGCCTCGGTCTCGGGGCGTCGAAGAGCCAGACCATAATGCGGATCGTCCTGCCCACGGCGATGCCAGGGATCATCACCGGCACGATGCTCGCAATCGCTCGCGCCATGGGCGAGACCGCCCCCCTCTTGCTGACCGCCCTGGGCAACGACCTCTTCGTCGAGCTCAACCCAACCAAGCGGATGTCGACGCTGTCGCTGCAGATCTTCGGTAACGCGGTGACGGGGTTCCAGGCCGCCCAGGCCCGGGCCTGGGCCGGCGCGCTGACCCTGATCGCGATGGTTTTGATCTTCACTGCCCTGGCCCGGTTCTTCTCGCGTCGGAGCCAGGTGTCGAGGTGAGCATGGCGTCGCTGGAAGTGGTGCCGCCGGAGACCAAGCTCGAGGTCAAAGGCCTGAGCTTCTTCTACGGGGATTTCCAGGCCCTCAAAGAGATCAGCCTGGATGTGCTCACCAACCGCATCACGGCCATCATCGGCCCGTCAGGCTGTGGCAAGAGCACCCTGATCCGCGTCTTCAACCGCCTCTACGACCTGGTGCCGAAGGCGCGCGTCGAGGGCAGCGTCCTGCTCGACGGCCAGGACATCGTCGACCCGCAACTTGACGTGGTCAGGCTGCGACGGCGGGTCGGCATGGTGTTCCAGAAGCCCAACCCCTTCCCCATGAGCATCTACGACAACGTCGCCTTCGGGCCGCGGATCCTGAAGCGCAAGGGGAACCTCGACGACCTCGTCGAGCACTGCCTGCGGCGGGCCGCTCTCTGGGACGAGGTGAAGGACCGTTTGCAGAGCCCGGCGTTGGCGATCTCCGGCGGCCAGCAGCAGCGCCTCGTTATCGCGCGCACCCTGGCGGTCGAGCCGGAGGTGATCCTGATGGACGAGCCCGCCTCTGCGCTGGACCCGATCGCCACCCTCAAGATCGAGGAGTTGGCGCAGGAGCTCAAAAAGGACTACACCATAATTTTGGTTACGCACAATATGCAGCAGGCCGCGAGGGCTTCCGACTACACCGCGTTCCTGATGATGAATCCCGAGAGGTACGGCGAGTTGATTGAATACGGACCCACGCCAGGCATCTTCAACCGACCCCAGAACAAGCTCACCGAGGATTACATCTCGGGCAGGTTCGGCTGATGCCGCGCACTCAATTCGAACAGAAACTGGAGGGCGTCCAGGCCACCGCCAGCCGGATGGGGGCGCTGGTGGAGGACGCCATCCGCAACGCCGTCCAGGCTCTGCTCAACCGCGACCGCGACCAGGCCACCGCGGTGATCGAAGGCGATGAGCAGATCAACCAGCTTCACCTGCAGCTGCGCGAGGAGGTGTTCACCGTCATCGCCACTCAGGCCCCGGTCGCCCGCGACCTTCGACTTCTGTTGGGCCTGCAGTACATCGGCGCCGAGCTGGAACGCATGGGCGACTACGCCACCCGTATCGCCAAGCGCTCCCGCAAGCTGGCGGGCGAGCCCCCGCCAGCCGAGTCGGAGTCCACCTTCGTCGAGCTTGGCCGCATGGGCGAGCTGGTCGAGCGCCAGGTCCACGATATCCTCAGCGCCTTCATCGCCGTCGACGCCGAGAAAGCCGCGGAGGTCGCCCGTCACGACGACGCTATCGACCGGCTCTACCGCAAGGTCTTCGCGGAGCAGCTCTCGGCGCTGCAGAGCGACCCCGACCACGTCGTGCCGATCCAGCACCTGCTCAACATCGCGCACACCCTGGAGCGCATCGGGGACCGGGTCACCAACGTGGCCGAGGACATCGTCTTCCTGGACTCGGGCCGGGTCGTGGAACTCGACTGAGGTTGCGCGCTCGGCGACCTTAATGACCAAGGCAGTGCTGCTCGTCGAGGACGAGTCCAATATCCGCGACACCCTGCGCTTCAACCTCTCCCGTGAGGGCTACCGGGTGAGCGAGGCCAAGACCGCCGAGGAGGCGCTGCGCGCCTTCCGCAGCGTTCGCCCGGACATCATCCTGCTCGACGTGATGCTGCCCGGGATGAGCGGCTTCGAGGTCTGCCGGATCATGCGCCAGGAGAGCCCGGTGCCGATCATCATGCTCACCGCCAAGGACCAGGAGCTGGACAAGGTGCTGGGGCTGGGCGTCGGCGCCGACGACTACATCACCAAGCCCTTTGGCCTCCAGGAGCTCTTCGCGAGGATGACAGCGGTGTTGCGCCGCAGCAGCGGCCACTCCGCGGGAGAGGCCCAGCTGCCTGACGTCGAGACGCTGGGCGGGCTGGTACTTGATCGCGCCGCCCGTCGCGTGACGCTCGACGACGAAGAGGTCAAGCTGACGGCGCGCGAGTTCGACCTGCTCTCGTTCTTCCTCGCTCATCCCGGGCGCGTGCACTCTCGCCGCTACCTGCTGGAGCAGGTCTGGCGCTACAACTACGTCGGCGACGCCAAGACTGTCGACGTCCACGTGCGCTGGCTGCGCCAGAAGTTCGCCGGCCGCGCCCCCTTCGAGATCGTCACGGTGCGCGGCGTTGGATACCGGGTCGACCGAGAAGACCGAGCTCCCTCCACGAATTGAAACCCACGCGCGGGGTAGACTTGGCTCCGCCGCGCCGCTGCCAGATCCAGGTTCGCTGCCGCGGCAACTTTGCGATGGAGGCTTTTTTCAGTGGCTGACAAGGCCCCGGCGAGGGCAGTTGGGGCACCCGGCAACGGCCGCAACGGTCGCTCGTCGCCAAAGCGGAACCGGGGTTCCTCGTCGGCTGCCCAGCTGCGCTACATCAACCCCGAACTGTCGTGGCTCGAATTCAATAAAAGGGTCCTGGCGCAGGCGGAAGACTCCTCGGTGCCGCTGCTGGAGCGGGCAAAGTTCCTTGCCATCGTCAGCCAGTCGATGGACGAGTTCTTCCAGGTTCGTGTCGCCGGTCTCACCGAGCAGGTCGGCGCCGGCGTGGCCAGCACCGCGCCCGACGGCATGAGCGCCGCCGAGCAGCTCCATGCCATCCGCCAGGAGGTGGACGACTCGGTGGCCCGCCAGGCCCAGGTCTTCAGCCACGAGGTCGTGCCTCAGCTCGACATGCACGGCATCCGCATCGTCAGCGCCGCCGAGCTCGAGGGCGATGACGCCGATTGGCTGACGCGACTCTTCGAGGATCGCATCTTCCCGGTGCTGACCCCGCTCGCGGTCGACCCGGCTCATCCCTTCCCTTACATCTCCAACCTCTCTTTGAACCTGGCGGTGCTGGTGCGTGAGCCGGGCAAGCGCAAGAACCGATTCGCGCGAGTCAAGGTACCGCCGCTGCTGCCTCGTTTCATCGCGATGCCCGATGGAACTCGCTTCATCCCGGTGGAGCAGGTCATCGCCGCCCGCCTGGACTCGCTCTTCCCCGGCATGAAGGTGGTCACCCACCATCCCTTCCGGGTCACCCGCAACGCCGACCTCGAGCTCGAGGAGGACGAGGCTGACGACCTGTTGGCCGCCATCGAGACCGAGCTGCGCCGCCACCGCCGCTTCGCCGACGTCGTTCGCCTCGAAGTCGACCCAGGAATGTCCGAAGAGATCCTCGAGTTGCTGCGACGCGAACTTGAGATCGGTCCGGAACAGGTGTACGTCGTGGACGGCCTGCTCGACCTGGGCGCGCTCTGGACCCTACATGCGCTTGACCGGCCCGACCTCAAGGACGACCCCTGGGCCGGCACCACCCAGGCGCGGCTGGCAAATGCCGCCAACGGGCAAGGCGCCAACTTCTTCCGCGTCCTGCGCGAAGGCGACGTCTTGGTCCACCACCCCTACGACTCCTTCGCCACCTCGATCGAAGCTTTCGTAGCCCAGGCCGCCCGGGACCCCGATGTGCTGGCGATCAAGCAGACCCTCTACAGGACCGCCGGGACCGAGGGCGGCATCATCCGCTCCCTGATCCGCGCCGCCGAAGCCGGCAAACAGGTGGTGGCGCTGGTGGAGCTCAAAGCTCGAGGCGACGAGCAGGCCAACATCGGCTGGGCCCGGGCCCTGGAAGAGGCCGGCGTCCACGTCGTCTACGGGTTGGTCGGCCTCAAGACGCACGCCAAGATCCTGCTTGTGGTGCGGCAGGAGGAGGACGCCATCCGGCACTACGCCCACATCGGCACCGGCAACTACAACGCCAGGACCGCCAACACCTACGAAGACCTCGGCCTGCTGACATGCGACCCGGCGATCGGCTCCGACCTGACCAACCTTTTCAACCACCTCACCGGGTACAGCCGCCAGGAGAACTGGCGTCGCCTGCTGGTGGCGCCCGGCAACCTGCGCAGCAGCATCCTCGACCTGATCGCGGCGGAGGCGGCCCACGCCGACGGTCGGATCGTGATGAAGATGAACAGCCTGGTCGACCCCGATGTCATTGACGCCCTCTACACGGCATCCCAGTCGGGTACCGAGATCGAGCTCTTCGTGCGGGGCATCTGCTGCCTGCGCCCCGGGGTTCCCGGGCTCTCCGACCGGATCCACGTCTGCTCGCTGGTGGGTCGCTTCCTCGAGCATTCGCGCATCTACCGCTTCGGCAGTGATGACCGTGGCGCGGAGTACTACATCGGCTCCGCCGACATGATGCCGCGGAACCTCGACCGCCGCGTCGAGGTGGTGGTCCCAGTCCGTGACCTGGTCCTCCAGGAGCGGCTGGACGAGATCCTTTCCGCCAGCCGCCAGGACGACACCATGGCGTGGCAGCTGGATGCCGAGGGCTGCTGGCATCGAGTCCCCACCGTCAATGGCATCAACGCTCAGCGCCATCTCCAGGAGTACGCCCTTCGGGAATCACACCCGGGGCTGTCGAGGACCAATGCCTGAGCCCATGGCCGGTCGCCGCCTGGCACCCGCCCGTGCGGTTCGCACCCTCCCTCCCACGCCGGCGGCCCGACTCCGGCGCGTCACCCCGACCACCCCTCCAATCGACCTGGTCGCCACTGTCACCGGCGCCACCGCCGGTGAGGCGATCACGCTCGCAGTCAGATCCACGGTTGCGCGCCTGGTGGAGCAGCAGGCCCTGGTGCAGGTGGCCTCCGAGCCCGACGCCGTGCACCAGGCCCGCGTGGCCACGCGCCGGCTGCGTAGCGCCCTCCGCACCTACTCGGTGCTCTTCGATCCCGAGCCGATCGGCAAGCTTCGCGTCGAGCTCGGCTGGCTGGCCGACCTCTTGGGCCAGGTCCGGGACGCCGACATCCTGCTGGCGCGCCTCCAGCCTTCGCTTGGCTCGGATGAGGCCACCGCTGAGCAGCGCGAGATCCTCGAGCGCCTCAACCGGCAGCACGGCAAGGCGCAGATGGAGCTGCTGACGGCGATGGCCGAGCCACGCTACAGCGCCCTGCTCGACTCCCTGGCCCGGCTGGAAGCGGCACCGCCGCTGTCTGAGGTGGCCAAAGCGCCGGCGGATGAGTTCATGGCGATGATCGTGGGCGGAACCTGGCGCAAGCTCCGAGCCGCCGTCCGCAATCTGGACCAGCACCCCGACGACGCCAAGCTGCACGCTGTCCGCATCGAAGCCAAGCGCTGCCGTTATGCCGCCGAGGCAGCGGCGCCCGTGGTGGGCGTGGCAGCGGCACGGTTCGCGGAAGCCGTTGCGGGTCTGCAGCAGGCCCTCGGCGATTACAACGACGCGGTCGTGTCGGCAGGCTGGCTGACCCAGGCATTCGGCCACATGGACGCCTCCACGGCATTCCTCGCGGGTGCCCTCCACGAGGCCCAGGACGGCCTGGCTCGCAAGGCCCGACGGCGGTGGCCGGCGGCCTGGAGGCGGTTGGACCGGAAGAAGATTTACGGCTGGCTGAAGGTTGCCTGAGATCAAGGTCGACCTCCACCTCTGGGAGGAGGTCGAGGCCGCCATCAAGATGACCATGGACGACCGAGACGTCGTCCGGGCCGCCGGCGGGGTCGTCTATCGCTACACCGAGGAAGGCGAGGTCGAGATCGCCCTCATCCACCGACCCGCCTACGACGACTGGTCGCTCCCCAAGGGCAAGCTCAAGGCCGACGAACGCCTGGAGGCCGCGGCGCTGCGCGAGGTCGCGGAGGAGACCGGGTTCAAGTGCATGATCGCCAGGTCGCTGGGGATTATCGAGTACATCGACCGCCGCGACCGCGAGAAGGTCGTCTGGTACTGGCTGATGCGCTCCATTGGCGGCTCCTTCAAGGCCACCGAGGAGGTCGACCGGATCAGGTGGCTGAAGTTCGAGGAGGCCGCCCGCGAGCTCTCCTACGACCACGACCAGGAGCTGCTGCGCCGGGCCGACCTGGTCACATAAGGGTCTACCTGGTCCGGCACGCCCATGCCGGCGACCGCGTCAGGTGGACCGGGCCCGACCAGTTGCGACGCCTCTCCGACAAAGGTTGGAAGCAGGCCGAGGCCCTCGCCGACCTGCTGGCGGGAGTCGAGCGGGTGCTCTCCAGCCCCTACCTGCGCTGCCGCCAAACGCTCGAGCCGCTGGCCGCGCGTATCGGCATTACCGTGGTCGATGAGGCGCGCCTGGCTGAGGCAACCCCGATGGCCGACGCCCTGGCACTGATCACCGCGCCGGGCCCGACGACAGCCATGTGCACCCACGGCGACATCGTCGTGGGGCTGGTCAACCATCTGATCAACCAGGGGCTGGTGACGCCCGCCAAGGCGGGCGGGAGCAAGGCCTCGA
>DAITAT010000027.1:0-7936 GCA_036824145.1 Candidatus Dormiibacterota bacterium | reverse complement strand
CGGCGGCGCCGCGCCTCGGTGGCGGTGGTATAGACCAGGTGCAGGCCGAGCAGAACAGCAATGGCGAACCCCACCGGCACAGAGCGCATCTGCCGAGCCACCAGAAGCCCGATGACCAGGATGAGGGCGATGCCCGCGGTCTGGGTCCAGTCGGTGACGAACAGCTTGACCACCTGCTCGACCGCGGCGCGGAGGAACTTCATGCCGTTACCTGGGCGCTCAACTGAGGATCAGCGTAATGCCGGTTGAGGCTGACCGCCCCTTGCGAGGCGGCGAAGAAGATCACCGCCAGGCCGAAGATGGAGACGAAATCGAGAGGCCACGAGACGCCCATCCCCTCGGCAGCCCAGAACGTGCCCAGGCTGGCCAGGATCAGGCCGACCGAGTACTTGAGGGTGTTCTCGGGCACCCTCGCCAGCGGGTGGCGAACAAAGAGGCCCGCGATCGCCACCACGATCATCGCCGCCACCCCGCCGAGGGTGGCAACGAACAGGCTCTTGCTGTTGGCGCCGACGGCAAAGACTATGAAGGCGACTTCCATGCCTTCCAGGAACACGCCCTTGAGGGCGATCACGAAGCCGGCCCAATCGAACTTGGCGGCGGGCTTATCGGCGGCCAGCTCGGAGATCGTCTCCTCGAATTCCTCCTCCTCGTCGTGCATCGGGATGACGCCGGCCGACCGCAGCACCGCCTTGTGCAGCCAGCGCAGGCCGAAGAGCAAGATCAGGGTGCCGACGACCAGCTTCAGCGTCGACTCCGGCACCGTCTTCGTGATGAGCTCCCCGAACGCCAATACCAGTGCCGCGAGCAGGACCAGCGCTGTCACGGTGCCGTAGAGAGGCGCTCGCCAGCCCCGGGTCAGACCCACGGCCAGCACGATCGTCAGCGCCTCCACCGACTCCACGGTGGAGCCGAGGAAGGCCGCCCCGAAGGCGAGTAGCTGGCCGCCCACCGCCGCTCAAACCTCGGCCGCGACCGCGACCGCGGGGATCTCGCCCTTGGTCGCGGGCCGGGCTGGCTGGCGCCGCCCGGTTGGCTTCCGGGCGGGTGCGGCGGCGCTGCCGCGGATCAGTTCCTGCCACTCGCGGTCATTGCCGTGGGCGGGTTCGGTGGAGTCGATAAAGTCGACCAGGTCATCGACGAATCGCTCGGGCTCGTCGAAGTGGGGAAAGTGGCCCACGTCCCGGTACACCTTGAGCACGCTGCCCTTGATCGCGCGGTGGGCGCGCCGGCCGTGGGCCACCGGGATCAGCGGGTCGCGATCTCCCCACACGATCAGGGTGGGCACCTCCCGAGCCAGGTAGAGCCGATCGATGGCGCTGACGCGCTGGCCGGTGACGTCGACAACCGAGCGCAATGTGTGCAGGAAGGCATTGCGGCTGTCCTTGGTGCCCAGCGAGACGTAGCCGTTCCAGATCTCCTCAGCCAGGGCGGAAGGTCGCACGCCGATCCGCCCCAGCCAGCCGGTGCCGCGGGCGATGGCTCGGCTGAACTCGGGGCGGCAACCCAAGGGCAGGATGTATTCGGCGCCTGGCAGGGTGAGCACCCGGAGCAGCAGGGAGACCTCCTCGCCGAGGCCGCCGCTGCCGACCAGGACCAGCCGCTCGATCCGCTCCGGGAACTGGTAGGCGAACTGCATCGCTACTCCACCGCCCAGGGAATGGCCGACCAGGGTGGCGCGGTCGATGCCGAGCGCGACCATCAGGTCGCGGATGCCGCTGGCGTGGGCGCCCAGCGAGTAGTCGCCCCGGAGCTTGGCCGAAGCGCCGTGCCCCAGCAGGTCTGGCGCGACCACGGTGAATCGCTCGGCAAGTCGGGGAATGACCCGGCGCCAGGTGCGAGAACTGCTGGCAACCCCGTGCACCAGGATCAGGGCCGGGCCGGAACCGGCCGCGTAGTAGCCGACCTGATGGCCATGGATCCTCACAGTCTGGAGTTGCATCAATCGCTCCTAGCTGCCGACGGCGGCGGCGGACGCTCACCGAGTGTACGGTGGGGAGCCAAAGGGGCGTCAGGGCCGCTGGTAGCGCAGGAACAGGTGGCTCTGGTGACGGCGCGCCGAGACCAGTCGCATCTGCCGCAGGTGCTCGGGCAGGAGGTGAACCCCCTCGACCATGCCCTTGTTGCCGTCGCCCCGCACGCGCCCGGCCAGCACCGGCGAGATGGTCAGGTAGAGCTCATCGACAAGTTCGTCGCGGACCAGCTGGCCCATGACCACGCCGCCGGCTTCGCTCAGCAGCGACGCGTAGCCCTCCGCCCGCAGCAGCTTGACGGCGGCCGCCACGGGCACCTGCCTCCCACGCGACAGGACCTTGACCTCGCAGGTGCTGGGCAGCTGGCGGCGGGCGCGACGGGCGCCGTCGGCAGTGGTCAGCACCAGCGCGCCTCGCTCCAACGCCGGGTGCGACCCGGGGAGGTCGCCGCTGGAGCTCAGGACCACCAGGCGCGGGTCGGTAGCGCGGTGCATCGAGCGTCGCAGGACTTCGAAGTCGGCGGCCAGCGCCGGGAAGATGTGCTGCGCCGTCCAGTAATGGCCAGGGGTGGCCCGCAGCGTGCCCGCCCCCACCAGCACGGCGTCCGCCAGCGCCCGCAGGAGCCCCATGAGAAACCGATCCGACTGGCTCTTGCCGGAAATGAGCGACCCCGATGAGGGCGTGTTCTCCACCGCCACGATGCCGTCGATGGAGGATACGAGGTTGGCGTAAAGCGCCCGCGACCCGATCCGGACGTCGCCTCCGTAGATCCGGCGAAGCTTCGGCGGCACCGCCACCGTCGGTCCAGAACGGGCTTCGAAGAGAACCTCGAAGGGGGCGAGGCCTGCGGCGCCGGCCATCAGCCTACCCCCGGTCGATGCCGCCGGCGGTCGCCAGAAACTCGCGGCGCAGCTCGGGGTCATCCTCGTAACTGCCCCGCCAGAAGGTGGTCACGGTATGCGACTTCTCCTCGCGGACTCCGCGCATCTGGGTGCAGAGGTGAACGGCGTCGAGGTGGACGGCCACGCCGTGTGGCTCCATCAGGCCGACGAGCAGGTCGGCGACCTCCACACCGATCCGCTCCTGCACCGTGAATCGCCGCGCAAAGAGACGCACCAGCCGGGTCAGCTTGGAGATGCCGATGATCTGCTCGTGGGCGATGTAGCCGACGTAGGCGGTGCCGAAGAAGGGCAGGGCATGGTGCTCGCAAAGGGCGAAGAAGGAGATCGGCCCCTCGATGACCTGGCTTATCCTGCAATCCGGTCCACCGTGGCACTCGGTCGGGAAGGCGGTCAGCAGTTTGGCGTCGCCCTCATACCCGGCGGTGGAGTCGTACATCGCCCTCAGGAACCGGTGGGGTGTGCGCTCGGTGGCGGCGGTCTCGAGATCCATGCCGAAGGCCGTGAAGATCTCGGCCATGTAGGCCTCGTACCGCTCCCAATCGGCGGGCTCCACCGCGCGGGGAGCTGACTGCTCCCAGGCTGAGGTTTCTTCGGGATCGCCTAGCACTTACTCTTCGAGGTCGCCGACGAACTGCGCGTCGCACGCGTCATCGACGATGTCCCTGTCCGCCAAGAATCGCATCCCCGCAAATGTAACCGTTGTTCGGGCGAATTCCAGTCGCTTGTGTCTCGAGCTTGGGACCCCAGTTGGTATCGCCTGAGTTCTCGGCATATTCGCGGACCCGCGGCGGTTAGCTCTGGGAGGAGGACTCATGCTCAAAGCTGGCGACCAGGCCCCCGACTTCGAACTTCAGACCGGCGACGGTGACAGCGTTCACCTCGGCGACCTCAAGGGCAAACCGGTGGTGCTGTACTTCTATCCCCGCGACAATACGCCCGGCTGCACCGTTGAGGCGTGCAGCTTCCGCGATCTCAGCCCGGAGTTCGACAAGCTCGGCGCCATCGTCTATGGCGTCAGCACCGACAGCGTCAAGTCGCACACCAAGTTCACCCAGAAGTACGGGCTAAACTTCCCGCTCCTGAGCGATCCCGACCACACCGTCACCGCGGCCTACGACAGCTGGGGCTCGAAGAAGTTCAAGGGCCGCGAGTTTCTGGGCGTGAAGCGAAATACCTTCCTGATCGGCAAGGACGGCAAGATCGCCAGGGTCTGGGAGGGCGTCAAGCCCGCCGGCCACGCCGAAGAGGTGCTGCAAGCGCTTGATGCCTAGACCGGGTCCGCCCGGCGAGGCCATCGACGAATAAACGCTGAGATATCCTCGACAGCCTGCCATGTCGCTAGCCAGAGAACACTCAGCCCTGATCCAGGCGCGGGGGCTGACCAAGCGCTTCAAGGACCTGATCGCCGTGGACGGCGTCGATTTCGACGTGCACCCCGGCGAGACCTTCGGCTTCCTCGGCCCCAACGGCGCCGGCAAGACGTCGACGATGCGCATGATCGGCTGCGTCTCGCCGGTCTCGACCGGCAGCCTGCGGATATTCGATCGCGACCCTGCCGTCGACGGCGCCGCCATTCGAGCCCGCATGGGGGTGGTGCCACAGACGGACACGCTCGACGCCGAGCTCACGGTGCGCGAGAACCTTGTCATCTACGGGCGCTACTTCGACCTGTCCTGGGCCGAGGCAGGTCGTCGCGCCGCGGAGCTGCTGGAGTTCGTCCAGCTCGACGACCGGGCCGGCGACCAGGTCGAACCGCTGTCCGGGGGCATGAAGCGCCGCCTCACGATCGCCCGCGCCCTGGTCAACGAGCCCGACCTCCTGCTCCTCGACGAGCCGACCACCGGGCTCGACCCGCAGGCGCGACACCTGCTCTGGGACCGCCTCTACCGGCTCAAGCAGCGGGGGGTGACCCAGGTGCTGACCACCCACTACATGGACGAGGCCGAGCAGCTCTGCGACCGGCTGGTGGTGATGGACAAGGCCCGCATCGTCGCCGAGGGCTCGCCACGCCAACTGATCGACCAGTACTCCACCAGGGAGGTGCTGGAGCTTCGTTTCCCGCCCGATGTCCACGACCACGCCGACGGCATCTTCGAAGGCCTCGCCGACCGCGTCGAAGTCCTCCCCGACCGCGTCCTTCTTTACACCGCCGACGGCGAAGCCACCTCCAGCGCCGTGAATCGTCGTGGCCTGCGGCCGGACAGTTCGCTGGTGCGGCGGAGCACCCTGGAAGACGTCTTCCTGCGCCTCACCGGACGGCGCCTGATCGACTGAGATGGCGGCCACCGCGGCGCTTCGAGTCTTCGAGCACAACGCCCTCGCCTATCGACGGGTGTGGCGAGGCTCGGTGCTGGTGTCGTTCATCTCGCCGATCTTCTTTCTCACCGCCATGGGCATCGGCCTGGGCGGCCTGATCAACAGGAACAGCGGCGGCGTGGGCGGCGTCCCCTACCGCGACTTCATCGCCCCAGGCCTCTTGGTGGCGACGGCGATGCAGACCGCGGCCGCTGAGATGACTTACCCGATCATGGCCAAGGTCGTCTGGTGGAAGACATACGACGCCATCCTGGCAACGCCGATGCGGGTCCGCGACCTGGTCCTGGGCGAGCTTGCCTGGATCACCGCGCGGGTGGCTCTGGTCGCGATCATCTTCTACGCGGTGATGCAGGTCGTGGGAGCGACCCACTCGCCGCTGGCGCCGCTTGCCATCGGCGCCGGGATCCTCACCGGGGTGGCCTTCGCGGCTCCGATCATGGCCTTCTCCGCCTCCCAACGCCGAGACAGCGGATTTGCCGCCCTGACCAGGTTTGTGATCACGCCGCTGTTTCTCTTCGGGGGCACCTTCTTCCCGCTGGATCGACTCCCCGCAGTTCTGCAGGGGGTCACCTGGCTCACCCCGCTGGCGCACGGCGTTGCTCTCAGCCGCGGGCTCACGCTCGGCCGGATCAGCGCCGGCGAAGCCTTGATCCACATCGTCGTGCCGCTGGTCTACGTCGTCGCGGGCGGCACCGCCGCCTACTTCATGTTGCGGCGGAGGCTGGTGGCTTGAGGGCGGCGATGCCCCGGTCGATGACGATGCGGGTGATGCTGCCCCGCCGCGCGCAGCGCCTGGTGGAGCGCAACCTGCTGGTCTACCGGCGGACGTGGATCATCATCTTCTCCGGCTTCTTCGAGCCCCTCCTCTATCTCTTCGGCATTGGCTACGGCGTCGGCTCGCTGGTGGGTCGCGTGCAGGACGCCAACGGGCACCCGGTCAGCTACGCCGTCTTCGTAGCGCCGGCGCTGATGGCGACCGCGGCCATGAACGGCGCCATCTACGACAGCACCTTCAACCTCTTCTACAAGCTCAAATATGCCCGCACTTACGACGCTATCCTGGCCACCCCGGTCGGCACCGCGGACGTGGCGCTGGGCGAGGTGACGTGGGCGCTGATGCGCGGCAGCATTTATTCGACGGGCTTCATCGCGGTGATGGTGGCGCTGCGCCTGGTCGCCTCGCCGACCGCCGTCCTGGCCCTGCCGGCGGCGGTGCTGATCGGCTTCACCTTCGCCGCCGTGGGCACGGCGACCACGACCTTCATCAAGAGATGGGAAGACTTCGACCTGGTCCAGCTGGCGCTGGTGCCGTTGTTCTTGTTCTCAGCCACCTTCTTCCCCATCACCGCCTATCCCCAGCCGGTGCAAGTCCTGGTGCAGCTGACGCCGCTCTACCGCGGCGTCGACCTCATCCGTGGGCTGACGACCGGCAACCTCGGTCCCCAGCTGCTGATTGACATCGCCTATCTCGCGGTCCTCGGCATCCTCTCGCTGGCCGTAACCTCCCGGCGCCTCAACAAGCTGCTCCTGACCTAGTCGGCCCGCGGGGCGCACCTACTCTGTACGCGTGATCCCGCTGCCCTACCCCACCGCTCGCGGTCTCGCCGTGGCGGGGATGGTTGCGGCCGCCGCTGTCGGGATCGGGGTCGCCATCAGTCGGGGAAAGCGAGAGCCGCGGCGCCGGTGGCTCCCGGCCGCCGCGATCCTGGTCGTGGCGCTGGCCTTTCGGGCGTCGCTCTCATTGGTCGTCGACGGCAGTCCGTACGACATCTTCCACGCCTTCCGCTTCGTGGGCGACCATCTCCGCCAGGGTGGGGATATCTTTGTGCCGCCCTGGATCGGCCTGTCGAACTATCCGCCACTGATCTACTGGTGGTGGGCGACCGCCGCGTCCATCGTCCCCACCGGCCACGACCACCTCTTCGCGGCCGTCGTACGGGCGCCCTTCTGGAGCTTGGACGCCGCCATTGCCCCGACACTGACGCTGCTACGTCGGGATTCAGTGGGTGTTCGCGCGGGCTGGATCTACGCGCTGAACCCGGTGGCCGCTGCGGTGCCGACCTTACATGGGCAATTCGACCCGGTGGTGGCGCTGCCGCTGCTGCTGGCCACGGCCACCATCGGAAGCCGGCCACTGAGAGGTGGCCTGCTCGTGGGCCTGGCCGCGACCGTCAAACCATGGCCGCTCTACTTCGCCCTACCGGTGCTGGCCCTCGTCCCTAGGAGTCGACGGTGGGCGACGGTTGCGACAATGGCGGTGGCGCCGGCCCTGGCATTCGCCGTCTACGGCGTGATCCACCCCGCCCACCTGGGCCCCGGCATCCTCAGGGTGGCGATCTACGTCTCACATTGGCAGGGGCTGGGGATGGGCTTCCTGATTCCCGACCACGCCGCCGTGCCCATCCTGGTGGCCGCCACCCTGGTCGCCGGCATCGGCACGCTCGGCGCCGGTTTCCTGATGGCCCGCCGGGGCGCATCTGCCGCCGAGGTGGTTGGGGTCAGCGCCCTGGTGCTGATCACCCTGGCTCCAGGGGTCTCCGACCAGTACATGGCCTGGCCGCTTGCCTTCCTGCTCTTGGCCGGACGCTTGCGCGGCGTCGCGGCGGTGACCGCCGGAGTCCTCCCGGCCATCATCTGGATCGACCTCTGGTTCTCGCAGAACCAGGGGTCCGCGATGCCGGTGATCTACTTTGTCTCTACGCTCTCCACGGGACTGCTGGCCGCCTGGATTCTGCTGGAGTCTCG
>DAITAT010000026.1:20266-27456 GCA_036824145.1 Candidatus Dormiibacterota bacterium | reverse complement strand
CCACCCCGGCCGACGCGCAGCCCCAGTTCGTCGTCGCGAAGTTGATCCCCTAGACCACCGTCGCGCTCCCGCATCGCCGGCGCGGCCGCCTCACATGGGGTGGTGCTCACCCGTTCTATCGGTATGAGCGGGCTAGTTGTGCTTGGAGGCCTTCTGGAGGTGAGCCGCCTTCCGCGTGCGGAAAGCATTGACCTTGTTCCGGTTGCCGCAGATCGACATGTCGCACCACTGTCCGGAGCGGTTCTTGGAGTGGTCGTAGAAGGCCCAGCGGCAGTTGTCGTCGGCACATGTCTTGAGCCGTTGCCAGCTGCCGTCCTCCATGGCGGCGTGGGTCCGGGCCAGGATCTCGCCCAGGGCGCCGTCCAAACCGCTGCCGGCAGCGTCGACCCGCACGCAGCCGCCGTCGTCGACCCGCATCCGCATCGGGACCTCGCGGATGATGGCGTCCAGCCGCCTGACGGCGGCGGTGCCAACCGGGCCCTCGGTGTGCCCGGTGAGGATGTCACGCAGCGACTCCCTCAGCTCCACCGCGCGCTCTCGCTCGATCTCGCTGACCTGCACGCTTCGGCTGAGCAGTTGATGCTCCGCAAGCCATGCCTGCAGGCCAGCGGTGTCGGCGAGGCGGTCGGTGTACCGGTCAATGTCGACGGTGTTGACGAACTGCCTGACCAGCTCAAGCTCGCCGGGGGCGACGTTAGGGCTGGATGGCGCTGGGGTCTCGAGGTGAGTGCTCATTACTTCGAATTCCTAAAACCAGTATACGGCCGGTTGCCGGTTACAATATCGCGTTGGTGTAACAGATTGACGTAACTGCTGCTAAAGGTTGACAGGTTACCGTAACTAGCGTAGACTATACACTAGTTACAGGACAAAAGCTGGAGGACAGACCATGAACCCGTACTATCTGGAGAAGATGAGCCACCAGCGCCAGCGCGATATCGAGCAGGCTGTCGCCCGCCGACAGCTCATCGATAACAGCGCCAGCCGGCCCCGCGAGAGCGGGGCCGCGGCGCAGGGCTCACTCCCCGGCCAACCCGGGTTGACCACTCCAGTTCGCACTCGATTGCTCTATGTCCTGCTCGCACTGGGGACCCTCTATATCGTCTGGGGCTCGACCTACCTCGGCATCCGGATCGCGATTCACACCATCCCGCCGTTGCTGATGGCTTCCATCCGTTTTGCCATCGCGGGCGTGCTGTTGTACGCCTGGTCGGTCCGCCGCGGCGACACCGCCGGCGACCGTCCCGGGCGCAGCCAGTGGACCGCCACCACGATCGTTGGGGTGCTCCTCCTCGCCGGCGGCAACGGCGGCGTCAGCTGGGGCGAGCAGTTCGTGCCCTCGGGGGTTGCCGCCCTGCTGGTGGCCAGCGTTCCCATCTGGATGGTGGTCTTCGCCCATTTCAGCGGCGACGACCGCATCAGCTGGCCGGTGGCCGGCGGCCTGGTTATCGGCATCGCCGGGGTCGCGCTGCTGGTCCAGCCCTCGGGTGCCGGCACCAACCACCTGCTCGGCTCGCTTGTCATTCTCGGCGCCGCGCTCTTGTGGGCGGCGGGCTCGGTTTATGCCCGCCGGGCGCCGCTTCCACGCCGCCCGCTGGTTTCGACCGGCATGGAGATGATCGCCGGCTCGGTGGCTCTACTCATCTTCGCGGTCATCACCGGCGAGCTGGGCAAGATCCACCTGGAGCAGGTCTCGTGGCAGTCGATGGCCGCACTCGGCTACCTGGTGGTCTTCGGCTCGCTGCTGGCCTTCAGCGCTTACGTCTGGTTGCTCCGCCACACCCGGACCGCGGTGGCCGGCACCTACGCCTTCGTGAACCCGGCGGTGGCGGTGCTGCTGGGCTCGGCCTTCGCCGGCGAGGTCGTCACCCCTCGCGTCCTTATCGGAGGCTCGGTGATCATCCTGGCGGTGGTCCTGGTAGTCAGCGCCCCGGCGCTGCGGCAGCCCACGAAGTGGCTGCCTATGGCGAGTCGAAGAAAGCAAATCCAGGAAAGCTGCCCAGAGTCAGCGTGACCCGGCGGACGTCGGCTAGAGCTGGCGGGGATCCTCCGCCGGCGCCGGCGTCTCGCCACCGTAGTCGTAAAAGCCCTTACCGGTCTTGCGCCCCAGCCGCCCGGCGTCGACCATCTTGCGCATGAACTCCGGCGGACGGTCGTGCTCGTCGCCGCTGGCCTCAAACTTCTCGCGCCGGGCGTTGTAGGCGATGTCGACGCCCGAGAAATCGGCCAGCTTGAACGGCCCCATCGGCCAGTTGAGCCCCTTCTCGACGGCGAGGTCGATGTCGGCGAAGCTGGCGTAGCCGCCCTCATAAAGGCGCATCGCCTCCTGGGAGGCGGCGTGGAGGATGCGATTGACGACGAATCCGTCGATCTCCTTGGTGATCAGCACCGGGACCCGACCGATCCGGCGGATCAGCTCCATGGTGGTGCCGATGGTCTGCTGCGAGGTCTGCGGTCCCTGGACCACTTCGCAGAGCTGCATCACCAGCACCGGGTGGAAGAAGTGGGTGTTGCAGCACCTGTCGGCGCGGCCGGTGGCGTCGGCCAGCTTTGAGATCGGGATGGTGGAAGAGTTGCTGGCGAGGATGGCATGGGCGGGTGCGGCGGCGTCCAGTGCGCCGAACAGCTCCCGTTTGGGCGGGAGCTTCTCGACGATCGCCTCGAAGACGAAGTCAGATGCGCCGGCGGCCTCTTCGAGCGAGGTCGTTGTCCGCACCCGGCCGATCGCGGCGGTGGCCTCCTCCTGGCGGAGCTGGCCCTTCTCGACACGACGCTCGAGCAGCTTGCGATTACTCTCGACCGCGCGCGTCAGCTGGTCCCCATCGAGGTCGGTCAGCCACACGTCATAGCCCCCAAGGGCGGTCTGCTGGGCGATCTGGGAACCCATCGTGCCCGAGCCGACCACGCAGATGGTCCTGATGTCGTCTATACCCACGTCGCCTCCTACTTTACGGCGCTGGAGGATAGCCAATGCCAGACTCACCGTAAGATGGCGGGCGTGGGAAGGCGCTGGCGGCTCGGCGTCATCGCGGGAGCGACCTTGCTCGGGCTTGGCACGGCCTTCGGTCCGGCGTCGGCGGGTGCCGCCGCGGACGTCCAGGTGGGGGCGCGAGACGACTTCTTCGATGGCGTCACCGCCCAGGTCGACACTGGCGGGCGGGTCACGTGGACCAACAACGGCCACAACCCCCACAACGTGGTCGCCGACGACGGCTCATTTGTCTCGCCGACGATCAATCCGGGGCAGAGCTTCACTCAGCGGTTCCCCAAGCAGGGCGAGTTCAAGTACTTCTGCTCCTTCCACGGCACACGGAGTGGCAAGGGGATGTCCGGCGTGGTCTTTGCTGGTGAGAAGCCGGAGAACTACTCCAGCAGCAGCCAGACCCGGAGCTACCCCAACTACCCGCCACCGAGGCCGCCGCTTGGCAAGCTGATCCACGTTCCCGCCGACAAGCCGACGATCCAGGCCGGCGTCGACGCTGCCCAACCCGGCGACATCGTCCTGGTCGCCCCCGGCGTTTACGAGGAGGCCGTGCGGGTGACCACCTCGGGGATCACCATCCGGGGCCAGGATCGCTCCACCGTCATCCTCGACGGCGGGTTCAAGGTCGAGAACAAGAACGGGATCGCGGTCTTCGCCGCCGACGGCGTCTCGATTGAGAACATGACCGCGCGCCACTATCAGCTCAACGGCTTCTACTGGCGCAGCGTCTGGGGCTACCGCGGCAGCTATCTGACCGCTTACGACAACGGCGATTACGGGATCTACGCCTTCGATTCCGGCTTTGGCATGTTCGACCACGACCTTGCCAGCGGCCACCCCGACTCCGGCTTCTACATCGGCCAGTGCCGCCCGTGCAACGCCCTCATCACCAACGTGAAGTCGACCAACAACGCCATCGGCTACTCCGGGACCAACGCCGGTGGCAACCTGATCATCCGTGACTCCGAATTCGCCAACAACATGGGCGGGATTGTGCCCAACACGCTCGACACCGAGGCCCTGGCGCCGCAGCGAGGCGCGCTGCTGGTGGGCAACTGGGTTCACGACAACCACAACCGGTCGGCGCCCGCCAAGTCGGGCACCTACGCCGCCTTCGGCAACGGGATCGTCCTCGCCGGCGGCTCCGACAACGAGGTCGCCTACAACCTGGTTGAGAACCACCCCTATGCCGGCATCGCCAGCGCCCCCAACGTCGACAAGAACCTCTGGATCGGCTCTGGCAACCGCATCCACGACAACACCGTCGGTGAGTCGGGCGTGGGCGACCTGGTGCTGGCTGGGCCCGCAGCGGGGGGCAACTGCTTCAGCAACAACCACTTCCAGAGCAGCCTGCCGCCGGCCATCGAGGTCGTCTACGGTTGCGGCTCTCCGATTTCGGGCGTCGGTGGCGGCGACCTGGGGACAAGCGTGTTCGCGGCCGGCTATGGCCTACGGGCGACCACCGACTTCCCTCACGGAGATTGGAAGGTCCAGCCGGAGCCGGCGGCCCAGCCGGGGATGCCGGATGTCACCGTGGCGCCCGCCGTGCCCGGTCCCAGCGCACCACTGGAGATGGCCTCTGAGCTGGCCGCGGACCGCGCCGAGGCGATAACCCATGGCGCGGGAGCGGCAGGCGTTGTCCTCGCTGCCTTCCCGAGCGCGGCGCTGCCGTCGGGGACCGGCTGGCCCGGGAACATCCTCTTCACTCTGCTTGGCTACGGGCTGCCGCTCCTCTTGATTGCGGGCCTGGTGCTGCGCCTGGGCAGTCGCGGGCGGTCGGGACCGCGTCGCGGCCTGTCACGCACTCGCACCCTGGTACTGCTACCCGTCGCTTACGTCGCCCTCACCATGGTCGTCGTCGGCCTCGGGTACCTGGGCCTCGGCGCCTAGCCAGCTGAGGCAGCCGCCTCGGTCGACCGCCCCAGCAGTCAGCTCTCCTAGATGTCGTGGTAGAGGTAGAACTCCCAGGGGTGAGGACGAAGCGCGACGGCGTCAACCTCCTTGACCTGCTTGTAGTCGATCCAGGTGTCGATCAGGTCTTGGGTGAAGACCCCACCCTCGAGCAGGAACTTGTGGTCCCCGGCGAGCGCGTCCAGCGACTCCTTAAGGGAGCCGGGGGTGTTCCTGATCTTGGCCTTCTCCTTGGCGCTGAGCTCGTAGATGTCGGCATCCACGGGCTTGGGCGGCTCGATCTTGTTCTTGATGCCGTCCAGCCCGGCCATCAGGCAGGCGCTGAAGGCGAGATAGGGGTTGGCCGCGGGGTCGGGGCAGCGGAACTCGATGCGCTTGGTCCTGGGGTTGGTTGAGTACATCGGGATCCGCACGCAGGCTGAGCGGTTGCGCTTGGAGTAGACGAGGTTGATGGGCGCCTCATAGCCCGGCACCAGGCGCCGGTAGCTGTTGGTGGTGGGGGCGCAGAAGGCCAGCAGCGCAGGGGCGTGCTTGAGGAGGCCTCCCACGTAGTGACGCGCCATCTCTGAGATGCCGCCGTAGTCGTTGCCCGCGAAGAGCGGCTTGCCCGCCTTCCAGAGGCTCTGGTGCACGTGCATCCCCGAGCCGTTGTCCATGAAGAGGGGCTTGGGCATGAAGGTCGCCACGTACCCGCGCGAGGCGCAGAAGTTCTTGATCACGTACTTGTAGACCTGCATGTCGTCGGCCATCGCCTTCAGGGTGTTGAAGCGCAGGTCGATCTCGGCCTGGCCGGCGGTGCCGACCTCGTGGTGCTGGACCTCCACCTGCAGCCCCGCCTCCATCAGCATGAGCATGATCTCGGAGCGCAGGTCCTGGAGCTTGTCCACCGGCGGCACCGGGAAGTAGCCCTCCTTGTGCCGTGGCCGGAAGGCCATGTTCGGGGTGCCGTCCTCACGGCCGCTGTTCCAGATGCCCTCTTCTGAGTCGATGAAGTAGTAGCCGGAGTGCGCGTTCTGGTCGAAGGCCAGGCTGTTGAAGATGTAGAACTCGGCCTCCGGGCCGAAGAACGCGGTGTCAGCGACCTTCGACTTCTGCAGGTACGTCTCAGCCTTGGTGGCCACGTATCGCGGGTCGCGGCTGTAAGGCTCGCGGGTGATGGGGTCGAAGATGTCGTGCACAACCACCAGCGTGGGGACGTTCAGGGTCGGGTCCATGTACGCGGTGGTGGGGTCGGGGATGAGGAGCATGTCCGACTCGTTGATCGCCTGGAAGCCGCGGATCGACGAGCCGTCAAAACCCAGGCCCTCCTCGGCGAGGTCGGCGGTGAACTCGGACATCGGCACCGAGAAGTGCTGGGTCGAACCGATCAGGTCGGTGAATCGAACGTCGACGACCAATGCCCCCACGCCCTTGGCCTTGCGGATAACCTCCGCCAGGCTGTTGGACGCGATCCCACCCGGTGTGGTCTTAGCCTTTGCCATTGATTCCTCCATCCGATAGCCGGTTCCCGCGGGCTGTCCCTCATCGTTATGGGCGGGCGCCAATCGCCGCCAGGGCGCGCTACCCGCAAGAGGTTACATGGCCGGGCCGGGTTCCCGCTGGTATGGGGCAGACGAGCCCTGCTGCACCGGGTTCGTGCGATCCATACAGGCTGGAGGAAGATGTGGGTTGGCTGCGCCAGGCGCCGCCAACCCTTGCCTTTGCTAGCAGCAGCCTCCGCCGCCGGCACACTCGGGGCAATCACACATACACGTACCCTCAGGACGCCTTCCGGGACGCCATACGCCCGGATCCATCGACATCCATCGATGTGAGCATACATCGACAAATGTCGATGGAGTGCTAACCTTGACGCATGAGAGTGACGCTGGAAATGGCCAGGACCGAGGTGGAGCGGGTCAAGGGTTGCTGCGCGCCCGTGGCCAAGCCGCTGGAGGAGGCACGGGCGGCCTCTCTCAGCGGGCTCTTGAAGGCAATCGCCGACCCCGCTCGGGTGCAGATGCTACACGTGCTCAAGCACGCCACCGCCCCAGTGTGCGTCTGCGACTTCACGGCCGTCCTCGACCTCGAGCAGCCCACCGTCAGCCACCACCTCGCCCGGCTCCGCCGCGCCGGCCTGGTTCGGGCTGAGCGGCAGGGTATCTGGTCCTTCTTCGAGCTCGATCCTTCGATGTCCGGCGCCGCCCGTGCCGCCCTCGACCTGGTCCCGTGATGTCCGTTGCTCGGCGTCCCCCTGCTTACGCTTCAAATCTCTCGGTGATTGAACGAATAGATGGTCAGGGCCAGCACCGCCAGC
>DAITAT010000026.1:0-20166 GCA_036824145.1 Candidatus Dormiibacterota bacterium | reverse complement strand
GCTTCAAATCTCTCGGTGATTGAACGAATAGATGGTCAGGGCCAGCACCGCCAGCAGCCAGGCCGCGACCCAGGCGATGTACACCAGCGGCGGCCCGTTGGGCTCGAAGAAGGGGTTGGCAGCGACCGCCCGGCCGGCGCCGCCGACGGCGCGGTAAGCGGTGATCACGGCGGCTGGCTCGAGGCTGTAGACGGCGCCTCGCCAGAGCCCGTCGGTGGGCATCAGGAGCTGGGTGGTGGTGCCGATATGGGTGATGGTGTCGTTGCTGAAGGCGGCGCCGATGCTACCAGCGATGCCGCCGATCCATGAGATGCCGTACGCCCCTAGGGCGATCACTCCGCCGGTCATCCCCGACAGCCGGGTGCTGATCAGCAGCGCCAGCGTCATCAGCACCGCAGTCTCGCCGACCAGGTAGGCGATCAGCATCAGCGGGTCAGGGGGCTGGTAGTCGGTGAGCAGCTTGATGCCGACCAGCTCCACCACCACCGCCCCCACGATGTACGTGGCGAGCAGGCCCAGCAACCCCAGGCATTTGCCCAGGACCAGGTCGGCGCGGCTGATTGGCCGGGTCAGGATCGCCTGTGCGATGCCCGACTCGATGTCTCCTGAAACCTGGGATGAGGCCACAAAGACGGCGCTGAGGGCGAGCACGAAGCTCCACATGAACATGACCACGATCAAGATCTGGGAGGTCACCGTCTTGACTTCCAGCGGGGTCAGCTTCTCGCCGCTGCCGCCGATGGTGCTGAGGCGGCTGATGCCGAAGAGGGTGACGGCGATGATGATCAGGGTCAGGACCAGGAGCGCGAGCAGGAGCTTGCGGCGGGCTGTCTCGCGGATGGTGAGGCGGGTGATCGTCCAGATCGCCCGGGGCTGGAGGCCGAGCACGCCGGGGCTCGACCTCAGGTTCTCCATCTAGGTAACCTCCGAGTCGCTGCCGAGGAGGTCCATGAAGCGCTCCTCAAGGCTCTCGTGGCGGGGCTCGACAGCGTAGACCCGGCCCCCCCGTCGCACCACCTCGGCGACCACGTCGGGGACGGTGTCAGGCACAACGCCGGCGATCGAGACCCAGCCGTCGGCTTCCGAAACGGCGCCGAAGCTGCCGAGGGCGCGGATCGCCTCGGTGTCGAGCCCGTGGATGCGGAGGCGCACCCCGACCTTGCCGCTGAGGAGGTCGTCGAGGGTCCCGGTGGCCACCACCCGGCCCTGGTCGACGATGGCGACCCGGTCGCAGACCTGCTCGACCTCGGTCAGGAGGTGCGAGTTGAGAAACACGGTGGTGCCGCGGGCCTTGAGCTTGCGGATGACCTCGCGCACGTCGCGCCGGCCGACGGGGTCGAGGGCGGAGGTGGGCTCATCGAGGAAGACCATCTGGGGCTTGCCCAGCAGGGCGACCCCCAGGCCCAGCCTCTGTTGCATTCCCTTGGAGAACTCGCCGACGCGGTCAGCGCCGCGGTCCAGGAGGCCGACGGTGTGAAGAGCCTCGTCGATCTCTTCGGTCCAGACCGACCTGGGCAGCTGGGCCAGCTCGCAGTGGAGGGCGAGGACCTCGCGAGCCCGGAGCCACGCCTGGTAGCGGAAGAGCTCGGGCAGATAGCCGATATGGCGGCGGGTGCTCTGGTCGCCGAGAGGCGCGCCCAGCACCCAGGCCTGGCCTGACGTCGGTCGCGCCAGGCCCATCAACAGCTTGACCGAGGTCGTCTTACCGGCGCCGTTGGGGCCCAGGAAGCCGAAGACCTCGCCGCGAGGCACGGTCATGCTGAGGTCGCTGACCGCGGTGACCCTACCGTAGCGCTTGGTCAGACGGACGGTGTGCAACGCGGAAGAGGCGGCAGAAGCCGCCTCTTCACTCAGACCGGGGTCGTGGGCCAGGCGGGCCGGGAAACCCGCCACGGCCTGTGGGTCTGCGTCGATCGTCAGTGCAATGACCTCGCCACCGCGGTGATCTCGCTCTCGGTCATGGTGCCGACGGCAGCGAAGAGGACACCGTTCTTGCTCCAGATCATGCCGCTGCCGAGTCCCGTGGAGTCGCCCACGAAGAGCCCGCTGACGCCCTGGATGTCAACCTGGTGCGACTGCTGGCCGGTGGGGACCGGAACGGGCAGGGTGGTCGTGGGATCGCCGATCGAGCGGATCTGCGAAGCCAGGTCCTGGGGGAACCCGGGCAGCGAGACCAGGTAGTCCTCGATCTCCTGGACCGAAGCCCCCGATGACGTCACGGTTGGGCTCTTCATCTGGACCACGGCGATGTCGGGCAGCTTCAACGATGTCGGGTCGAAGGCACCCTCGCCGGTGCCCGCCGCCCTGGCTTTGTCGGCAGTGCCGGCCGCCCTGGCGATGGTGTCGCTGGAGCCGCCGAAGATGGCCAGCACCGCCGGCCCGGCGTCAACTGTCAGGGTGCTGCCGTCCAGTCCCCCCGGCATCGGCGGGAGCGTCTTGCCGTGGGCTGACGCCCAGGCCTGGGCCTTGGCCGCGCTAAAGGTAAAGGACGCCTGAAGCGCGCTCATGACGACGTAGGAGGGCCCACCCTGGACCCGGCTGGGGAGGCTCTCTCCGCCGACGGCGAGCAACGTCAGGCCGGACCGCGACGCCGCATCGGGGAGGCCCGTGGCCGCCATGAACTGGGGCGTCTTGGTGGCCTTGATACCGCCGAACTGAGAGAGGTCGGGCAGCGTTCGCAAAGAGGCCGGGTTGACCTGGACTGCCTGGAACTGCCGCGGCTCGAAGACCTTGACGAAGTTCTCCGCCGCGCCAGTGGCCACCAGGGCGACCATCATCGTGGTTGCCAGGGCCAGCGCCGCCACCGGGCGTACGCTGTGGTTGGAGCCGGAGACGAAGAGTCCCTTGAGACTGGCGAGCAGGCTCGGCCGGTATGCGTTCTGGGTCGCTGCGCTGCGTCGCAGACGCGTGAGCGCGGCCTGCGTCTGGAGCTCCAGGTCGGGCACCGCCATGAGCATGGCGGCGCGCCCGGCCTCGGTGGCGATAGCCATCGCGCGCTGGCGGCAGTCGGCGCAGGAGGCGTAGTGATCCTTCTCCGCCCCGGTGGTGCTGAGGGGCTCGTCCTGCATCCGGCGCAGGGTGCCGTCCTTAAGGTGTCGCATTGGTGACCTCCGTGCGCAATCTGGCTTCAGCCCGCCGTAGCAGGGTCCCAACCTGGCCGGTCGAAACCCCCAAAGAACCCGCGACCTCGGCGTAGCTGAGGCCGCTGTAACGCAGAGCCAGGACGGCAGCGCTCCTGGCGGGCAGGCGGCGCATCGCCTGGCGGACCATCTGGCGCTGCTCTTTCTGCTCCACGATGCCGTGGGGATCCTCGGCCGCGATGTCGCCGGAAAGCGCGTCGGCCTCCTCGCGGAGCTGACGGCGCTTGTTTCCCCTGAGCACGTTGAGGGCGGTATGCGTGGCGGCTCGGTAGAGCCAGGGCCGCGCATAGGGAGCTTCCGGGTCGTGGCTGCGGTGGTAGGACAGGAAGACTTCCTGCGCCACCTCCTCCGCCTCATGCTGGTTCGCCAGCACGCGGTTGGCGATCGCCACCACCCGGGGATACTCGGCGGTGAACAGTTGTTCGAAGGCTTCGGGCAGGCGATTGCCTGTCACCTGACGGGCGTCTGACGACGCCTCGAGTCGGGATCTGGCAGGGATGAGAGTCATCCTCGCCGCTTCAGCCTCCATGCTCTAGAAGCACCACGGATGCGTCGATTGTGACACCGCCCCCTCGCCGGGCCTGGTGGGTCAAGGCGAATCGAGGCGGATTCGTCTGCCTAGGCGGGGAGAAGCGATCTGGCTCGAAGCGCGATGCTGAGCGCGACCCGGGTCTCGGCATCCTCGAGGGAGACCGCTAGCAGCGATTCGATGCGCTGGATCCGGTAGGCCAGGCTGTTGACGTGGAGATGGAGCCCGCGGGCGGCCGCGCGCCGGTTCCAGTGCTCGGCCGAAAGGTGCTCCAGGGTCTCGATCAACGGCGTCCGGCGCCCCTCCTGGTAACGGAGCAGGGGGCCGAGGGTCTCGTCGACGAAGCGGGCCAGGGCGACCGGGTTCTGCACTTCCAGCAGCAGCCGGAAGGCACCCAGGTTGCGGTAGGAGGCGACTCGCCGGGTGGCGCCGCCGCGGCGCGCCAGGCGCAGCGATTGGCGGGCTTCGTCGTGCGCCCGGGGCAGCTCGTGGACGTCGGTGGTGCTGTTGCCGATGCCCAGCGAGAAGCTGCCGTTGCGGACCACCCGGTGGAGCGTCTGCAGGATCAGGTCGCCGAAAGCCTCCAGGCTCTTGAGTTCGCTGGCATCGGGCACGTCGGCATCGGAATCCGCCACCGGCACCAGCAACACCAGCGACGCCGAACGGGTGACCACCAGCGATCCCGGGAAGCGCCGGGTGCAGAGGTCGCTGACCAGCCGGTGGAGGCGGTCCTGGAGGCTGATTGACTCCAGCGCGGCGGCGCCGGCTTCGTCATCGGGCTCGACCACCAGGACCCAGGAGCGGCTGGAGAGGCGGTGGCCGAGGCGCTCGGCCTGGGCGGCCAGCCGCACCGACTCCTCGCGCTCGAGGCCGTGGCCGAGCAGCTCCTCGACCAGGTCGCCGCGAAGGCGGCGCTCCACCTCGGCCGCGGCCCGCTCCTTGGCCAGCTCCAGGGCAAGGACGGTGGCGCCGTGCTCCAGCGCCCGGCGCTGGTTGGGGTCCTGGTCCTCGATCGCCTCGGCGGCCAGCACCGCGAGCAGCTCGTCGCCGGCGCGGATGGGGGTAAGGGAGAACTGGCGCGCGGGTCGGCCGGTGGTGATCTCGATCGCCTCCGAGGTGGTCGACCCGGTGATCGAGGTGGGGATCTCCAGCCGCGTCAGACCCAGGCCCGAGCCGCGCTTGCCGCCGGCGTCACGCGCCGCTGGGCGCTCCAAGCGGAAACCGGTGGGGTCGAAGAGCTCCACCGGGGCGGCGCGGAGGTTCTCGATCGCCTCCAGGATGGCGCCGGCGCCGGCGCCCGCCAGGGCCAGCTGGGTGAACCGCTCGTGGATCGCCTGCGACCCCCGGATCTCTTCGAGCTGGGCCTGCAGCCGGCGGTGCAGCTCCGACCGTTCGATGATCCCGGCTACCTGACCGGCGATGGCGCCGAGGAAATCGATGTCCGCCTTGTCGAAGTCGCGACGCTCCTCGGACTGGACGTTGACGACGCCGATCATCCGCGAGCCCGCCAGGATGGGGACCGAAAGCATCGCCACCAAGCGCTTCTGGTCGACGCCGCGCAGCCACTGGAAGCGGGGCTCCTGAGTGACATCCGGCACCACCAGGGCCTGGAGGTGCTGGGCGACCCACCCGGTCACCCCGGCGCCGACCTTGAGCCGCGCCTTGCCCACGGTGCCGGCGTCGAGCCCGTTGGTGGCGGTCAGCACGACCTCTTCGTTGTCGGGGTCGTACAGGTACAGCGAGCAGACCTCGACCTGCATCGCGCCGGTGGTCTCGTTGATGATGAGCTCCAGCAGGGCGTCGGGCTCGATGGTCGAGGCTGCAGCCTTGCTCAGGCGCTGCAGGAAGAGCAGCTCGCGGAGCGACGCCTCCTCGGTGGGGTGGGCCATCCGAACCTGGTTCATGAGCCAAGTCTAGTCAGCCGGATCGCCCAAACCTGGTTCGGTCAGCACAAATCCGAGCGGTGGATCTGTGTGACCTACCCTAAGGATGTGCTCACCGGGGCGGCTGGGCTACAGTTAACGATATGGGCAGGGAGGCGTTCGAGACGGCCGCACGGACCGGGGACATGGATGCGATGAGGGCTGCGCTTTCCTTGGACGTGGTGTTCCGCGGCCCGGCCTTCCCCGATCAGATAGTGGGGCGCGACCGGGTCAGCGCCATTCTGGCCACGGCTTTCGGCAAGGCTTACCAGGATTTCGAATACACAGGCGTCGTGGTGGGCGCCGCTCGGACGGTGTTGCTCTTCACCGCCCGCGTGGGGGAGTACTCGTTGGAGGGAGCGCAGGTCCTGGGCTTCAATGCCGAGGACCTGGTCAGCGAGCTGGTGGTGATGGTCCGGCCCGCGCCCGCGGCCGCTGCGCTGGGCCACGCGATCCTGGCGGCACTGGGACTCGATAGCGCGAGTCAGACGTAGCCGATCGGCCTCCGCCCGATCTGTGTGGTTAACACTAACTCCATAGGGGAAATCCTCAACTAGCGCACCATAAATTCCCTTTCCTTCCTCGGTAACTTGTGTGCATCGAACGAGGCGCGCTGGATGTGCGTCGCCACTTTCATGGAGGAAGGACAGCCAATGGCCGCAACTGCACAAGGTGAGATGAAAAAGACCCTCAGCCTGACGGGCTTGACCATCAACGCGATGGCCCTGATCGCCCCGGGCGCGTTCCTCTGGACCACGTTCCAGCTCCAGTCGGCCCAGACTTCGGGCGGCTCGACCACCGGAATGGACATGCTGCCGGGCCTGCTTTTCGTGCTCATCCTGGCCTTCCTGACGGCCTACTCGTACTCCGAGCTGGCGAACCTGTACCCGCAGGCCGGCGCCGGTTCCTCCTATTACTTCGCCGAGGCGGCCTTCCTGGACAAGGAGAAGAAGGCCCATTTCCAGTTCGCGCGGCTTTCGAAGTTCGTGGTGGGCTGGATCTCGCACCTCTACTACTGGGTCTATCCCGGCATCATGGTGGCTTTCACCGGCACCCTGCTGGTCTACATCCTCAGCCTCTATAACGTCACCCTGAACCAGCCTGGCCAGATCGCGGCGGTTGTCGTCTTCTCGGCGCTGACCGGCTACATCGCCTTCCGCGGCATCAGCGGCTCGACCATGACCGCGATCGTCATCAACGTCATCCAGCTGACCGCGCTGGTCGGCTTCTCGGTCCTGGCGATCGTCTTCCGGCTGGTACACCCCGAGCTGCACTACTCGCACTCATCGCCGTTCTCAGTCGTACTCCCGCACAACGTCACCAACCTGGCGATGCAGGGCACCATCGCCATCCTCCTGCTGGTCGGCTTCGAGTCCGTCACCGCGCTCGGCGCGGAGGCGATCAACCCCAAGCGCGACGTTCGCCGCGCGATCCTGTTGTCGCTGGCGATCCAGGGGGCGGTGGCCTACGTGATCGAGTACTTCGCCGCCAACTTCTTCATCAGCGACGCCCTCAGGTCGAACGTCGGCAAGACCGTGGTCAGCGGCTATAACGCCGCCGCGGTTTCCGCGGCCCCGATCGGCGACATGATCCGCTACATCGGCGATAACATGCTGGGCGGGACCGGGTTCGCCCTGACTCTGATCCTCGCTGTGACCGTGCTGATCGCCCTCATCGGCACCACCCTGGCTTGTCTCAACACCGGCGTCCGGATCACCTACGTGATGGGTCGGGACAAGGAGATGCCCAGCATCCTCGGGCTGCTCCACGGCAAGTACGCGACCCCGCACTTCGGGGTCCTGGCGCTGGCGCTGGTTTCAATGGGCTTCGGCGCCTACGGCGTGCTCAGCGTCGACAACCTGACCCAGATCACCCTGGCCTCGAACACCGGCACCTTCCTGGTCTATGGGATGACCAACCTGGTGGCGCTGGTGGCTTTCGCCGGGCGCAAGGACCGGCACGTCCTCAAGCACTACGTCGTCCCCGGCCTGGGAGCGCTGGCGAACGTCGCCATGCTGGGCGCGATCGTCTACCTCAACCTGGTCTCGGGTGGCTCCACCGCGACCGACACCATCATTGCCCTGGCCATCGTGGGGGCATGGATCGTGGTCGGGGTCATCTGGCTGGTGGTCAACTCGGCCACCGGTAAGAGGAGCATCCTCCACAAGGAGAAGCCGCTGGCCGCTGCCGGCGAGATTTAGGCGGGAGGTACGCTCCGCGCAATCGCAATAACAGAAGCCGGCGGCGTGGCGGTTGAGTACGCCAGCCGCTCCGACACCGGGCCGGTGCGCCCCCAGAACGAGGACAGCCTCGGCTGGGGGCGAATCGCCGTGCCCGCGGACTCGCCCCCCGAAGCCGATGCCGCCGGGCTGGTCTTCGTCGTCGCTGATGGGTTGGGGGCGTACGGCGGCGGCGATGTGGCCAGCAAGATGGCGGTGGAGACCCTGCTGAGGCACGCGTCCAAGCATTCCGGCGAGGTCCGGGCCCCGAAGCTCCTGCGCGCCGCCTTCGAAGGCGCCAACCTCGGCATCTTCCACGCCGCCCTTGATGGTGAGGGAGCCTCGAAGATGCAGACCACGATGAGCGCCCTGGTGCTCAGCCCCGGCGAGGCGCACCTGGGCCACGTCGGCGACGGGCGGGTCTACCGGCTTCGCGGCGACGAGGTCGACCTTCTCACCACCGACCACACGCAGGTAATGGAGATGCTGCGGATGCGGATGATCACCCCCGAGCAGGCCGCCGAGCATCCCGCTCGCCACGCCCTCACGCGCTCGCTGGGCGCCGAGCTGATAACCCGCGCCGACGTCCGCCAGGAGCCGCTCGCAGCCGGCGACAGCTTCCTCCTCTGCACCGACGGCCTCTGGGGCAAGGTCGACCTCCCCGAGATCCGCACCGCGCTGCAGAGCGACGACCTCGAGGCCGCCTGCGAGCGCCTCGTGGAGATGGCGGTGGAGCGAGGCGGTGAAGACAACGCCACCGTGGTGACGGTGCGGGTTCTCAGAACCCAGGCAGCGCCCGCCAGGCCGCAGGGCTGGCGCCGGTTGTTCCAATGAGGTTCCTATGATGGCCACCATGGCGATCCAGCCGGGAACCAACCTCGATGGCTTCGAGATCAAAGAAGTTATCGGCCACGGCGCCTTCAGCGACGTCTACCTGGCGGTCGACCCGGAGGGCCGCCAGGTGGTCCTGAAGTGCCCGCACGACGCCATCATGGGCGATACGTCGACCTTCGACCGCTTCCGTCGCGAGCTGGAGATCGCCAAGAAGCTGGACCACCCCGGGATCCAGCACTCCTACGACCTCGGCGCCCATCGCAGCCGCCCCTACCTGGTCATGGAATACGTCGAAGGGGAGACCTTACGAGGCCTTCTCAATCGCGAGAAGCGGCTGCCGACAGCGCGGGCCATCGTCCTCACCCAGCAGCTCGCCGAAGCCATGGCCTACGCCCACTCCCAGGGCGTCTATCACCGCGACCTCAAGCCCGAGAACCTGCTGATCACGCCCGAGGGCAGGCTGGTGGTGACCGACTTCGGCATCGCCCTGCTGTCGGGGGCGAGGCGCTTGACCTGGCGCTGGCTGACCTCGACGGTGGGCACCCCGGACTACATGGCGCCGGAGCAGATCCAGGGCAAGCGGGGCGACGCCCGCACCGACATCTACGCCATCGGCATCATGCTCTTCGAGATGCTGGCGGAGCACGTGCCCTGGGAGGGCGACAACCCCCTGGCCGTGATGCAGCAGCACCTCAGCGCGCCCCTGCCGGACCTCCACGCGATCAATTCATCGGTACTGCCGCCGCTGGAGGCGATCGTCCGCAAATGCCTGCGGAAGGACCCCGACGAGCGCTACCAGGACGCCGGCGAACTCCTCCACGACCTCCAGCACTGGCAGGACCTCGACCTCAGCGGCTTCAACTTCGCCGCCGAGTCTTCGTTGGCTCCGCCGTCCGACAAAGGCCTCTATCTGGTCATCGCGGCGCTCTCCGTTGGCTTCCTGGTGGCCGCGGCCGCCGCCACCTACCTCTACTATCTGCTGAGCCATGCCGGACACTGAAAAAGACGTCATCGACCGCTGCCAGGGAGCTGGCGTGGTCCAGGTTGAGCTCCAGTTCGCCGACATCGCCGGCGCCGTTAAGAACGTCTCGGTGCCGGTGCGCCGGCTGCCCGAGGTTCTCAAGGATGGCGAGTGGTTCGACGGCTCGGCGATCGAGGGGGTGGCCCGCGAGGTGGAGTCGGACATGTACCTCCGACCTGACCTCGACACCTTCGCCCTGATCGACCCCGATGCCGAGGTCGTCTGCGCCCGCCTCCTCTGCGACGTCGTCACTCCCGACGGGCAGCCGTATCGCGGCGACAGCCGGGGGACGCTGCGGGGGATCCTCGACAGCGCCGCCGACGCAGGCCTGCTCTTCCTGGTCGCACCCGAGGTCGAGTTCTTCCTCTTCCCCGAGGGCGCGGGCGCCCCGAAGCAGCTGGAGGACGATCCCAGCACCTACTTCGAGCGCAGCGGCGGCGTCTCGAGGCAGACTGAGCTGGAGGTGGTGGCGGCGCTGGAGCGCGCTGGGGTCGAGATCGAGTCCAGCCACCATGAGGTGGCCGGCGGCCAGTACGAGCTGGACCTGCCGATGCAGCCCGCGCTGGCGTCCGCGGACGCCCTGACCACGCTCAAGCCGGCGGTCAAGGAGCTCGCTCGCCAGCGCGGCCTGCGGGCGACCTTCATGCCCAAGCCGCTCTACGGCGCTGCCGGGTCGGGCATGCACACCCACCAGGTGGTGCAGAAGAAGGACGGCTCCAACGCCTTCCACGACGCCGCCGACGCCTACGGCCTCTCGCAGGTGGGGCGGCGCTTCCTTGCCGGTCAGCTCGACCACGCCCCCGGGATGTGCGCCGTCGTGGCGCCGCTGGTGAACTCTTACAAGCGCCTGGTGCCGGGCTACGAGGCCCCGGTTGCGGGCAGCTGGGGACGCCACAACCGATCGGCGCTGGTGCGGGTGCCCGCCCCGGCGGCGTTCCGTCCCGGCGACGAGCTCGGCACCCGGCTGGAGCTGCGCCTGCTCGACCCCAGCTGCAACCCCTACCTGGCCTTCACAGCGATGCTGGCAGCGGGCATCGACGGCCTCGAGCGCGAACTCGAGCTCGGCCCCCCGATGGAGGAGCTCGAGCACGGCTACCAGGACGAGGGCCGCATCAGCGCCAAGCCACTCCCGGCGTCGCTGCAACAGGCGCTGGACGCCCTCGAGGCGGACGACGTCCTCGTCGACGCCCTCGGCGGCCAGGTGGTCGAGCTCTTCCTGGCCGCCAAGAAGCTCGAGTGGGGCGAATACAACCGCCAGGTCAGCGAATGGGAGCTGGCCAGCTACCTGCAGAGCTACTAAGAAAGCTCTGAGCCTAAGCCCCTACCGATTCATGACCAGCCCTCACCCGACCGCCACGGTTTCGGCGGTGGTGCAAAATCGGGGGATGCAAACTGAGTCCGCAAGCTTCACCGCCGCCGATCTGCCCCATTTCCTGGAAGAAATCCTGGTCTGGGACGTCAAGGCCACCGCCGAACGGCTTCGCACCGCCAATGCCCGTGTCCATGAGCTGGCCAGGAGCGTCCAAGACGAGGCCGTCGAGTCGAGCCAGGGATGGAACGCCAAGGAGGTCCTGGCCCACATCGCCGTCCTCTCGCGGGCCTACGGCATCTTCGGCTACATGGTGGCCAAGAGGCGCCTCACCGAACTCAAGCTGGAGGAGGTGATCACCCAGCGCGATAGCCTCGGCGCCGAGTTCGCCGCCCGGCCCGTCGTCGAGATCCTCGCCGAGATCGACAGGCAGCATCAGCGCACCCTCAAGTTCCTCGCCGAGGCCACCCCAGAGGAGCTGCGGCGGAGCGTCAGGGTCGAGCACGGAGAAATCACCGCCGAGCACCTGGTCCGGGTTCCCCTGGTGGCCCATCTCGAGCAGCACGTGGCCCAGCTCGAGGCAGCGCTGGCTTGATCTACCAACAGATCGACCATGTCGGCATCGCGGTAGCCGACCTCGACTCCGGCATCGCCCGCTACCAGGAGCTGCTCGGCGTCAGCCCCAGCGTTCGAAAACGGATGGAGAAGGACGGCATCGACGCGGCCATGCTCGACCTGGGCAGCACCCACGTGGAGTTGATTGCTCCCACCGGTCCCGAGTCCGCCATCAGCCGCTTCCTTGAGAAGCACGGCGAGGGGATGCACCACGTCGCCTATCGGGTCGACGACATCCGGGCGGCGCTGGCGCAGCTGCGCGGGCAGGGTGCCAGGTTGCTCGACGAGGAGCCGCGCGTCGGCGTGATGGGCCACCTGGTGGCGTTCATCCATCCCCAGTCGGCCGGTGGCGTGCTTACCGAACTGGTGGAGGCGCACCCGTAGCCACTGAGACCTCGGGGAGGTCAACCCGCGAGTGGGACGCGCCCACCTACGACCGCGTCTCCGGTCCCCAGCAGCGGTGGGGCGCCAACGTCCTGGAGCGGCTCCAGTTGCAGGGGAACGAGCTGGTGCTGGACGCCGGCTGCGGCACTGGGCGCGTCACCGCGCTGCTTTTGGAGCGCCTGCCTACGGGACGGGTGATTGCCCTGGACGCCTCCCAGCGGATGTTGGAGGAGGCCTCCCAGAACCTGGCCGGCCACAGTCGAAAGGTCGAGTTTGTCAAAGCCGACCTGGGCAAGCCCCTACCTCTGCGCGAGAAGGTCGACGCGGTCCTCTCGACCGCCACCTTCCACTGGGTGCCCGACCATGACGCTCTCTTCGCCAACCTCGCCGCGGTGATGCGCCGTAGCGCCCAGCTGGTGGCGCAGTGCGGGGGTCAGGGCAACCTCGACTCCGTGGGGCGGGCACTTGGGATCCGCGGCCGGGATTGGCCGGCCTGGGCCTTTGACGACCCCGAGTCGAGCTCCGAAGCGCTGGCGGCGGCCGGGTTTGTCGATGTCGAGACCTGGCTGAGCCCCGAGCCCACCACCTTCGCGACTCGCGACGAGATGGCCGAGTTCATGTCTACGATCGTCCTGGCCCCCTACCTCGAAGCCACCGCTGAGGGCGATCGCCAGGCCCTCATGGATGGCGTCGTTGACGACCTCGGCAAGCTCGAGCTGGACTATGTCCGGCTCAACATCACCGCCCGACGTGGCTGACGACACCGGCGAGCAGCTGAGCGAGTCAGGCCTGCCGCTCAAGCCCTACTACGATCGCGAGGACCTGCCCCAGGATCTGCCGCCGCCGCCCGGCCAATTCCCCTTCACCCGCGGCATCTACCCCGACATGTACCGCGGCCGCCATTGGACCATGCGCCAGTACTCCGGCTTCGCCACCGCCGCCGAGTCCAACCAGCGCTACCGGAAGCTGCTGGAGGCCGGCCAGACCGGGCTCTCGGTGGCCTTCGACCTGGTCACCCAGATGGGTTACGACTCCGACGACCCGGTGGCCGAGGGGGAGGTCGGCAAGGTCGGTGTCGCCATCGACTCGCTGGCGGACATGGAGCTGCTGCTCAAGGACATCCCGCTGGACAAGGTGTCGACGTCGATGACCATTAATGCGCCGGCATCGGGGCTGCTGCTGCTCTACCAGCTCGCCGCCGAGAAGCAGGGGGTTGGCGGCGAAAAGCTCAGCGGCACGGTCCAGAACGACATCCTCAAGGAGTACGCCGCCCGCGGGACGTACATCTTCCCGCCGCAGCAGTCGATGCGACTGGTCACCGACACCTTCGCATACTGTGCCGCCGAGATGCCGCGATGGAACACCATCAGCATCTCCGGCTACCACATCAGCGAGGCTGGGGCGACCCCGATGCAGGAGCTCGCCTTCACGCTCGCCAACGGCATCGCCTACGTCGACGCCGCCATCGAGGCGGGCCTCAAGATCGACGACTTCGCGCCGCGACTCTCCTTCTTCTTCAACTGCAAGATGGAGTTCTTCGAGGAGATCGCCAAGTTCCGAGCCGCCCGCAAGATGTGGGCGCAGCTGATGCGCGAACGCTACCGCGCCACTGACGAACGCTCGATGACGCTCCGCTTCCACACCCAGACGGCGGGCTCATCACTGACCAGCCTTCAGCCCTACAACAACGTGGTGCGCACGGCGGTGGAGGCGCTGGCCGCGGTCCTCGGCGGGACCCAGTCGCTGCACACCAACAGCTTCGACGAGGCACTGGCCCTGCCCACCGAGTTCGCCGCCACCCTGGCGCTGCGGACCCAACAGGTGATCGCCAATGAGACAGGGATCACCCCGGTCGCCGACCCCCTGGCTGGGAGCTACCTGGTCGAGCGCCTGACCGGCGACTTCGAGGCGGGCGCCGGCCGGCTGATCGCGGAGATCGACGCCATGGGTGGCTCGGTCAACGCCATCGAGTCGGGGTGGATGCAGCGCCAGATCGGCGATTCGGCCTACCGCTTCCAGAGGGCGGTGGAGAAGGACGAGCGCATCATCGTCGGCGTCAACCGCTACCAGTCCCACGGCCAAGACGACGTCGAGATCCAGCGCATCGCCCCGGAACAGGAGGCGGAGCAGCGGCGGGCGGTGGCGAAGGTGCGCGCCGAGCGCGACAGCGCGGCGGTCGATAGGGACCTCGACGAGGTCGAGGCCGCCGCCAGGGGAGGGGACAACGTCCTCTACCCGATGAAGCAGGCCTTCAAGGACTACGCCACCATCGGCGAAGTCTTCGGCCGGCTACGCGACGTGTGGGGCCGCTACCAGCCCCGGTCAGAGCATTAGGGCTGACGCGCTATAGTCGCTGCTCAGCAAGCAAACGAGGGAGAAAATGGCCAAAGCCGTCAGTCCCGGCCCGGGTAGCGCACCCCGGCCAGGTGTCCCGCGCAAGCGCAGCGCCTCGACCAACGGAAAGACAGCGGTCTCCGTAACCAAGCGAGAGGTCAGCGCCGGCGAGAAGCGGATCAACGTCCTCCGGAAGCGTCGCCACGACGCCATCCAGGGCGATGTCGCGGCCCTCAAGAAGCAGCACGAGAAGGGCAAGCTGTCGGCGCGCGAGCGGATCGAAAAGATGCTCGACTCGGGCAGCTTCGTCGAGTTCGACACCTTCGCCCTGCACCGCAATCGGAACTTCGGAATGGCCGACAAGCCCATCCCGGGAGACGGCGTTGTCACCGGCTACGGGTACATCAACGGCCGCCAGGTCGCCCTCTTCTCCCACGACGCCACCGCTTTTGGCGGCAGCCTGGGGGAGGTCTTCGCCGAGAAGGTGGTCAAGATCATGGACTGGGCTGCCAAGGTCGGCTGCCCATGTCTTGGCATCAACGACTCCGGCGGCGCGCGGATCCAGGAGGGCGTGGTCAGCCTGGCCGGTTACGCCAACATCTTTGCCCGCAACGTCGACAACAGCGGCGTCATCCCCCAGCTCTCGCTGATCGTGGGGCCCTGCACCGGCGGCGCCGTCTACAGCCCCGCAATGACCGACTTCATCCTGATGGTCAAGGAAGTCGGCTATATGTTCATCACCGGGCCCGACGTGATCAAGGTGACCACCGGCGAGCAGGTCGGATTCGAGGACCTCGGCGGCGCCGAAGTCCACAACCTCAAGTCGGGGGTGGCTCACTTCATCGCCGATACCGAGAAGGAGTCCTTCGGCCAGATCCGCGAGCTCCTCTCGTACCTGCCCCAGAACAACCGCGAGCAGCCCCCCTTTGTAGCCACCAAGGACCCGGCTGACCGCATGGACAAGGAGCTCCAGTCAGTGGTGCCGAACAGCTCCGGGGTGCCCTACGACATGCACGATGTCATCCGGCGCGTCTTCGACGACGGCAAGTTTCTGGAGACCCAGGCCTTCTTTGGGACCAACCTGATCACCGGCTTTGCCCGTCTCGGCGGCCACTCGGTGGGCCTGGTTGCCAACCAGCCCAAGAGCGGCGCCGGCGCGCTGGACATCAACGCCTCGGTGAAAGGTGGACGTTTCGTCCGCTTCTGCGATGCCTTCAACATCCCCATCATCACCTTCGTCGACGTCCCTGGCTTCCTGCCCGGAACGGCCCAGGAGTACGGCGGCATCATTCGCCATGGCGCCAAGCTGCTCTACGCCTACTGCGAGGCGACGGTGCCCAAACTGACGGTGATCACCCGCAAGGCCTACGGCGGCGCTTACGACGTCATGAGCAGCAAGCACATCGGCGCCGATTTCAACGTCGCCTGGCCCTCGGCCGAGATCGCCGTGATGGGCCCCCAGGGCGCCGTCAACGTCATCTTCCGGCGCGAAATCGCGGCCGCGCCGGACCCCGCCGCCAAAACCAAGGAGCTGGTCGACGACTACATCGAGAAGTTCGCCAACCCCTACTTCGCAGCTGAGCGCGGCTACATCGACGACGTCATCGAGCCCCAACAGACGCGCCCCAAGCTGATCTCGGCGCTGAACGCGCTGCAGGGCAAGAAGGTCAAGCGCCCGCGGCGGAAGCACGGCAACATCCCCCTCTAAGGCTGGCATCGAGGCCGGCGCTGCCTCCGTCTGTGTAAGCTTTCGCGGCAACCATGAAGCTTCTCGAGTACCAGGCCAAGGAGCAATTCGCCGGCGCCGGCATCCCGGTCAAGGAGGGTCGCGTGGCCCGGACCGTGGAGCAGGTGGTGGATGCCGCCAACCGCCTCGGTCCGATTGCGGTCAAGGCCCAGGTTCCTATCGGCGGCCGCGGCAAGGCGGGCGGCATCAAGCTGGCCAAAACCCCCCAGGAGGCGAAGGCGGCTGCTGAGGCCATCCTGGGGATGGACATCAAGGGCTTCACCGTCCACGAGGTCTGGTGCGAGCAGGCGGCCGACGTGGAGCGGGAGATCTACCTCGGCGTCACCCTCGACCGCGACGCCCGTCGCCTGGTCCTGATCCTGTCGGCGGCCGGCGGCATGGACATCGAGGAGGTCGCCGAGTCCGCCCCCGAGAAGATCGTCAAGTTCCACCCCCATCCCTGGCGCGGCGCCCAGGGCTACCAGCTGCGGGCGATGTGCTTCCAGGCGGGCCTCGGTGACCTGGTCGGCAAGCTGGTGCCGATCATGACCCGGCTCTTCAACCTCGCCGTCGCCTCCGACGCCCTGACCTGCGAGATCAACCCGCTTGCCGTCACCGCCGGCGGGGAGGTGATCGCTCTGGACGGCAAGCTCGAGGTCGACGAGAACGCCGAGTTCCGCCACCAGGACCTCGAGAAGTACCGCTCCGATGAGGAGGGCAGCGGCGACCCGCTGGAGATCGAGGCCAAGAGGCGCGGCCTCACCTACGTACACCTCGACGGCGACGTCGGCATTCTCGGTAACGGCGCCGGGCTGGTGATGAACACGCTCGACCTGGTCAAGGCCGCCGGCGGCAAACCGGCGAACTTCCTCGACATCGGCGGCGGAGCCAAGGCGGAGGTGGTCCGCAACAGCCTCGACATGATCCTCCAGGACCGGGGCGTGAAGTCGATCTTCATCAACATCTTCGGCGGCATCACGCGCGGCGACGAGGTGGCGCGCGGCATCATCGCCGCCCGCGATGAGCTCGGCATCAAGGTGCCGCTGGTGGTGCGCATGACCGGCACCGCCGAAGACGAGGGCCGCAAGATCCTCTCCGACGCCGGCATCACGCCGGGGGTGAGCGCCTCCGAGGCTGCCGCCAAGGCGGTCGCGCTGGCGCGCAGCGGGGTGCTGGCGTGACGACTGGGTGCGCCGCGTGAGCATTCTCGTCGATCGCAACACCCGGCTGGTGGTGCAGGGGATGACCGGACGGGAGGGCACCTTCCACACCGAGCAAATGCAGGCGTTCGGCACCAGCGTTGTTGCCGGCGTCAGCCCCGGCAAAGGCGGCACCACCCACCTCGACGTGCCCGTCTTCAACACCGTCGCCGAGGCCGTCGACGAAACCGGCGCAACCACCGCCGCCGTCTTCGTGCCACCGCCGTTCGCGGCCGACGCCATCATGGAGGCTGCCGACTCCGGGGTTGGGCTGGTGGTCGCCATCACCGAGGGGATCCCGGTGCTGGACATGGTCCGCGCCACCGTCTTCATCCACGACACCATGGCGGAGCCGCGGCTGGTCGGCGGAAACTGCCCGGGCCTTGTCTCGCCGCCTGAGAAGGCCAAGGTCGGGATCATCCCCAACCACATCGCAAACCCCGGGCACATCGGGGTCGTCTCGCGCTCCGGCACCCTCACGTACGAGATCCTCGCCGGCATCGCGGGCGCGGGGCTGGGCGTCTCGACATGCGTCGGCATCGGCGGCGACCCCGTCCTGGGGCTGACCTTCAAGGATGTCCTGGGACTCTTCGCCAGCGATCCCGAGACCGAGGCCGTCGTCATGCTCGGGGAGATCGGCGGCTCCGATGAGGAGGCCGCCGCGGCGATGATCGGCTCCGGCTACCCCAAGCCGGTCTACGGCTTCATCGGCGGGCGCACGGCGCCGCCCGGCAAGCGCATGGGCCACGCCGGCGCCATCATCAGCGGCAACACCGGCTCCCCCCAGGGGAAGGTGGAGGCGCTCACCAAGGCCGGCGTCCCGGTGGCCGATACCATCGAGCAGCTGGTCGAGATGGTTCGAGGCCGGGCCGCGGCCTAGCCCACCTCGATGCCGCCGGTCCCGTCGCTGAATACCCAGCTGGACCTCACTGATGAGCAACGCGCCGTCCGTGACCTGGTGCGCGACCTCTGCGAGGCGGAGGTCAAGCCCAACGCCGGGGAGTGGGATGAGAAGCACGCCTTCCCGTACGACGTCGTCGCCAAGATGGGCGAGCTCGGTCTCTTCGGGCTCTCCATCCCTGAGGAGTGGGGCGGATCCGGGGGCGACTTCACCAGCCTTTGCCTGGCAATCGAGGAGCTGGCCCGGGGCGACGCCAGTATCGCCATCACCCTGGAGGCGGGGGTGGGCCTGGGCATCGCGCCGATTTACCGCTTCGGCAACGAGGAGCAAAAGCGGAGGTACCTGCCTGAGCTGTGTGCCGGCCGGAAGCTCTGGGCCTTCGGCTTGACCGAGGCTCAATCGGGCACCGACGCCGGTGCCAGCAAGACCCGCGCCACCCTGGACAACGGCCAATGGGTGATCAACGGGTCCAAGGCCTTCATCACCAACTCCGGCACCGACATCACCTGGGGCGTGACCGTCACCGCGGTCACCGGGGACGGGGCCGGCGGCCGCCCCGCGATCTCCACGATCATGGTCGAGAAGGGGACCCCGGGGTACGGCATCGATCCGCCCTATCGCAAGCTCGGCTGGCACGCCAGCGACACCCACGGCCTGACATTCGACGACTGCCGGGTGCCGGAGGCGAACGTCCTCGGCGAGCCCGGCAAGGGCTACGCCCAGTTCCTCTCCACGCTGGAGGCCGGCCGGATCGCAATCGCCGCCCTGTCTGTGGGCTCGGCCCAGGCCTGCCTCGACGAATCACTGGAGTACGCCAAGAATCGGCAGAGCTTCGGGGTTTCGATCTCCAAGCACCAGGCGATTCAGTTCAAGCTCGCCGACATGGCCACCGAGACGCACATCGCAAGGCTGGCTGTCTACCACGCCGCCCGGCTCTGGGATGCCGGCAAGCCGTGCCACCTGGAGGCGGCGGCGGCCAAGCTCTTCGCCAGCGAGACAAGCAAGCGCGCCGCCGACCAGGCGATCCAGATCCATGGCGGCATGGGATTCATGGAGGAGTCGCTGGTGGCCCGCTACTGGCGCGACGTCAAGGTCAACGAGATCGGCGAGGGCACCTCAGAAGTTCAACGGATGCTGATCGCCAAGCAGCTCGGCTGCTGAACTGGCCATTTTTCCGGTTCCGTCGATGAGGGTTGGCGTGGCGACGCCCGCCCGTATACAGTGGTCACTGCAACAACGAACGCCGCCGAAGGGAGGATTCCGCGATGAGTGAGCAGCCCCCGTACCAGCCACCGCCGGAGGGCCAGCCGCCCGTGCCTCCCCCGCCTTACCAGCCACCCCCGCCGCCGCCCGCGCCTCCGCCGGGGCCGCCGGCCGCGCCGCCGGGCGGGTACCAGCCGCCGCCACCTCCGCCGGCTCCGCCCGGGGCTTACCCACCGCCCGCAGGCTACGTGCCAGCCGCCGCTCCCAGCAACCAGAAGGCCCTGATCTCCCTGATCCTCTCGATTGTCAGCCTCTTCTTCTGCGGTTTGATCGGCATCGTCGGCATCATCCTCGGGAGCAGCGCCAAGAAGGAGATCAAGCAAACCGGGGAACAGGGCGAGAGCCTGGCCACCGCGGGCCAGATCATCGGCGCCATCAGCCTGATCCTCTGGGTGGCCTTCCCGCTGCTCATAGTCCTCGGCATCATGGGGGCGATTCTCGGTAGCAACGCCCGGTAGCCCACCCGCAGCCCCTTCCGAGAGCTCGACCGGCGCGCCACACGCCGAGCTGAGGGCGCTGGCTCGCGACTTCGTCGCCCGCGAAGTGGCGCCGCGAGCGCGTCAGACCGACGCCGAGCATCGCTTCCCCGAGGAGGCGATCGCGCGCGCCGCCTCGCTCGGCTTGCTGGGAATCACCATCCCCGAGGAATACGGCGGCGGGGGCATGGACCACACCGCCTTCGCGATCCTCATCGAGGAGATCTCGCGCTTCTGCGCCAGCACCGCGGTGATCATCGACGTCCACACCTCGGTGGGCATGGAGCCGATCCT
>DAITAT010000025.1:12836-27714 GCA_036824145.1 Candidatus Dormiibacterota bacterium | reverse complement strand
CCTGGCGGGCCGGGCAACGTGGGCGCTGCGTTCAACGTCGGCTATTCTAGTCGACCGCTTGGTAAGTTAGACCGCGACTGTGAACATCCTGGTCTTGAAGCCGTGCTGCCTGGGGGATGTGTTGATGACCACGCCGCTGCTGGCGACCCTGCGGGCCGCCTACCCTGACGCCCGGATCGACTACGCGGTGGGGGACTGGGCCAGGCCGGCGGTGATCACAAACCCTGACATCGATGAGGTCCTGCCCCTTTTCAACCCCTTCGCGTCGACCTCCAGGAGGCTCGCCCAGGCCATCAGCTCGGCGTTGAGGCTGCGCTGGCGGCGCTACGACCTGGCCTTCATACCCGATCGGCGTCCGCTGACCATGATGGTCGCGTACCTGGCCGGGGTTCCGCGGCGCTTCGGGATCCGCGGAGTTGGCCGCGCCGGGTTGCTTACCGACTCCGTCGCCGACGAGACTCGCAGCCACGAGGTCGACATCTTCCTCAAGCTGGCCGAGGCGGCGGGTCTGCGCCAGCACATCGCCCGCGAGATGAAGTACCTCCCCACCCAGGCGTCGCTCGAGCGAGCGGTGCGGACGCTCCACGCCGAGGGGTTTGAGGACCTCCCCTTTCGGGTTGCGCTCTTCCCCGGCGGTCAGAGCAGCTCCGGGCGCGACTTTCCCCACAAGCGGTGGCCGCCCGCGCGTTACGCCCTCTTGGCCAACCGCTTGATCGAGAAGCACGGCGGGGGCGTCATCCTCCTCGGTGGAGAGGCGGAGCGGGAGCTCTGCTTCCAGATCCGCGAGAACATCGACCACCCCGTCCTCGACCTTACCGGTCGCACCGACATCGACAGCATGGGCGCGGTGATGCAGCTCTGCGACGCTGTCATCAGCAATGACAGCGGGCCGATGCACCTCTCGGTTTCCGTAGGTACTCCTACGGTGGGCATCTTCGGGCCCACCTCGGCTCGCAAGACGGGACCCTACGGGGCGCGCCATCGCGCTGTTCAGGCTCACATCTACTGTGGTCCATGCGCGGGGATCGGCGGCCCAATGGCCGGCTGCGGGGCCGCATGCATCCAGCGCATCACCGTCCAAGACCTGGAAACGGCTCTCGAGACATGGGCCACCTAGGGGACGGCTGACTTGGCTCGCGCGGTACGAATTCTCGGCGTTGACGTCGACGCCGTCACCAGGGCCGAGGCCGTGGCTGCCATCGACGAGACCATCGATGCGCGCCGCGGTCACGGGGGTCGTCCGCTTCAGGTCGCCACCGTCAATCCAGAGTTCGTGATGCTCGCGCGTCGCGACGGCGCTTTCCGCGAGGTCCTCTCGGGCGCTGGTCTGTCCACCCCGGATGGCGCCGGCCTGATGCTGGCGGCGCGCATCCTCGGACATCGACTGCCGGCGCGAGTTACCGGGGTGGAGCTGGTCCGCAACCTGGCCGCGGCTGCGGTGGGCCGCGGCGACAGGGTTTTCTTCCTGGGCGCCGCCCCTGGTGTGGGCGCCGCGGCGGCCGCTGCCCTGGCTCGCGATTACCCTGGCCTGTCGGTGGCCGGCGACTTCGCTGGTGATGCGAGCGAAGCGGGCGACGCCGAGACCGTGGCCGCGGTCCGCGGCGTGAGCAGCGACATCGTCCTGGTCGCCTATGGGGCTCCCAGCCAGGAGTTGTGGCTGGCGAGGAACCTGGAGGTGTGCGGCGCCAGCGTTGGGATCGGCGTCGGGGGCACCTTCGATTACCTCTCGGGGCGGGTCCGGCGCGCCCCTGCATGGATGCGGCGGCTGGGACTTGAATGGCTGTTCCGCCTGGCCCAGCAGCCCTCCCGGGCGCGGCGGATGCTGGTGCTCCCGGTCTTCCTGCTGCTGGTCATCCGACAACGCCTCGTCGGGCTGTGAGACGCCTCGACGTCCAGAGGTTGCTGGTCCTGGTTTTCCTGGGCGTGATGTTTGTCGCCCCGGCGGTGGCGACGGCGCAGGCGCGGAACCTCGATACCGACATCTGGTGGCACCTCGCCAACGGTCGCTACATCCTCGATCACGGCCTTCCATCAACCGACGTCTACTCCTTCACGGCCGTCGGCCACGTCTGGGTGGTTCACGAGTGGTTGGCGGACGTCGCCATGTTCTTGCTCTACCGCGTTGTCGGCATCACGGGGCTCATCCTGCTGGCAGCCGCGGCGGTGGCGAGCGGCGAGTTCTTCGTCTACCGCCTCCTCCGCAGGGGCGGTCTCGGTGCCACCAGCGCGGTCCTGCTGGCGGTCATCCTGGCCGTGGCGTCAGCGCCTTCATGGGGGCCGCGACCGCAGCTGCTCAACTTCCTCTTCGTCGGGTTCCTGGTATTGGCCCTGTTGCGCTACCGACGGCAGCCCGGCACCGGTGTCTACTGGCTGGTGCCTTTCTTCGTTCTGTGGGCCAACCTGCACAGCGGCTTTGTGGTGGGTGTGGGCCTGGTCTCGGTCTTCTGGGTCGGGGAGGTGGCGCAGGCCCGGTGGCGGCGGTTCGCATCCCCCCGCGGCGAGGAGCTCCCCACCCTGCAGAAGCCCGAGCTCCGCCGGCTGCTGTTGGTGGCGGCGCTTGGCCTGATGGCTGGATTGCTGACGCCGGGGACGTACCGGACGCTTGGGTTCGCTCTCGGCACCCTCAGCTCCCAGCGCATCCAGAGCCTGATCGTGGAGTGGGGATCCCCGGACTTCCATACGCTGCCCGGGCAGGCTTTGCTTCTGATCCTGCTGGTGATGATTGCGGGTGCGGCCGGCCTGGGTCGCTCAGCGGCTCATGTCGATGCCACCTACCTGCTTCTCGGGCTCGCCGGTCTAACGCTGGGCCTAACCTCGCAGCGGCACATGCCCATCTTTGCGGCGTGCGCCGCCCCGCTGGTGGGGCAGTTGGCGTCATCGCTGCTGGGCGGACTGGGTGCGAAGCCACGAACGGCACCACCGCCAAGGGCTGGACTGGCTCGACTCAACCTCGCGATCGCGGCGATCCTGGCGCTGTCCGGCGCGGTCTACACCTGGACGGCGGTGTCACCCTCGGCCGTCGACCGGGCGATCTCGTTGTCGGCGCCGGTGTCGGCAACCGACTACCTGTTGCGCGAGCGCCCCCCGGGTCAGCTGTTCAACTTTTACAACTACGGCGGGTACCTGGTCTGGAAGGCCTACCCCACCTACCGCGTCTTCATCGACGGGCGCACCGAGGTCTACGGCGATGAGATCTTCGACCAATACCTCAAGGTTGAGTTTCTCAACGCCGACTTCGAAGCCACCCTCGATGACTACCGCGTGAACACGGTGATGATCTCCGCCGGCGATCCCCTCCGCCTGCTGCTGGAATCCCGTGGCTGGCGTCAGGTCCACGGCGACTCGGTCGCCCTCATTTATGTGCGTGCCGGTGCCTGAAACGAAGGCCCCGCCGGCGCTCAGCGTTGTCATTCCCGCCTTCAACGAGGCTTCCCGCCTGCCCCGGTCGCTGGGGCTGATCCTGGAATACCTGAGGGCGTCGGGCCGCACCTATGAGGTCATCGTGGTCGATGACGGGAGCCGCGATAGCACGGTCGCCGCGGTTGACACGCTGAACGGGGAGGGCGCCGATGTCCGCCTCGTTCGCCACCAGGTCAACCTGGGCAAGGGCGCCGCCGTCCGCACCGGGGTCCTGGCATCGAAGGGCGACATCGTCCTCTTCACCGACGCCGACCTCTCGACGCCGATAGCCGACGCCGAGCCGCTGATCAGCGCGATCAAGGACGGCGCTGACGTCGCGATCGGCTCGCGGGCGCTCGACCGGCACCTGGTCGAGGTCCGCCAGCCGATCTACCGCGAGACGATGGGCCGCGTCTTCAACATCTTTGTCCAGGCGTTGCTGCTGCCGGGTCTGCACGACACCCAGTGCGGCTTCAAGGCCTTCCGGGGTGACATCGGCCGCGAACTGTTCGGGGCGATGGTCAGCCGCGGCTTTGAATTCGACCCTGAAGTGCTCTACCGCGCCCGGCGCCGGGGCCTGGTGACCCGGGAGATCCCCGTCCACTGGCGCAACTCCGCTGACACCCGCGTCAGCGCCCTTCGGGATTCGACCCGGATGTTCGCGGCGCTCTTCCGGATCCGGCGCAGGGTCAGGTGAGCCAGGCAGCACCGGCGAGCACCGGCCGCCTTGGAGCCTCCCCTTGGCGGCGGGAGCTCTTGGTGTCATCCGCGTGGGGGCTGGCGATCTTCGCCGTCACGCTGCTGCCCTATCTCTACGCCTACGCCACCCAGCCGCAGGGCAAGGTCTTCAACGGCTTCTTCTTCATTGCCGACGACGCCGCGACCTACATCTCGAAGATGCGAGAGGGCGCCGACGGCGCCTGGGGCTGGACCGATCGCTACATCACCACCCCCGACCCGCAACCCGTGCTGCTGTTCCTCTTCTACATCCTGTGGGGAAAGCTGGCCGCCCTGCTCCACATCTCCCTCTTCGCCGCCTACCACCTGGCCAGGCTGTCGGGCGCCATCGCCCTCGTCTACGCCACCCGGGCGCTGGCGGCGTGTGTCCTGCCCCAGGCCTCCCGGCGGCTGGCGGTGGTGTTGACCCTGGTCGGCTCGGGTGCCGGCTACCTGCTGCTCTTGCTGGCCTCACTCGCCGGCCGCGAGAGTCTTTTCGGAGCCACGTTGGAGGCGCTCGACCTTCACCTGCCCGAGCTGAGCGCCATCTATTCGGTACTGGCGATTCCGCACTTCGCCTGGGCCGCGGCGTTGATGGCGATCTCGCTGATCCAGCTGATCGCGATCGAGCGGGCCGCCGACAACCGCGGCCGCCTGCGCGCCGCGCTGCTGGCGGCGATCTCGCTGCTGGCGCTCTGCTTCATCCATCCGCAGATGCTCTTCGTGCTGGCGCCCCTGGCGTTCGTCTTCCTGATCCGCGTGCGCCCCCAGCCGTCGACCTGGCTGATCACGGCGCTGCCGTTCGTGGTCTGCCTGCCGCTCCTGGTCTACTTCGTCGGCGTCCTCAACGGCGACGCGGTGATCGTGGAATGGTCGCGGCAGTGGAAGCACCAGGCGCCCGGCTTCATCAGCCTGCTCTTCGGCCTGGGGGTGCCGCTGGCGCTGGCCCTCTACGCGCTGGCCCGTGGCGTCTTCCGCGACCGACCCGAGTCGGCGGTGATGGCGGCGTGGCTGATCCTGGTCGTGGCCCTCCTCTACATCCCCAACCCGGTCAACATCCAACGCCGCCTCATCGATGGCCTTTACATGCCGGTGGGGATGCTGGCGGCGGCGGGCATCGGCCTTCTTGGTGAGCGCCTGAAAATGCGCAACCGGCGTCGCATGGTGTTCTCGCTGGTATCGATCTCGGCCATCAGCAGCCTTCTGGTCCTGGCGGTCGCGTTCCGTTTCGCCGCCGTCCGGGACCCCATCATCTACATCGACCGTGGCGAGGTTGACGCGTTCACCTGGCTGAGCGATCATCGCGGCGCGGGGACGCCTCCCGGGGTTCTCTGCGAGCCCAACACCGGTCTCGACATCCCCGCCTGGGCAGGCGACCGGGTGTACGTCGGCCACTACAGCGAGACCATCAACTACACGGTCCGGGCGCAGCTGGCGCATGACGCCATCCGGGCGGGCGACCCTGGCCTGGGCGCCTTCATGACTGCGAACAACGCGAGCTATCTCTTCGTCGGCTCCGGCGAGCGCGCCGAGGGCGTGGGCCCGTTGGGACCCGAGCTGCTCCTGGTTTACGACCAGGAGGGGGTCCAGGTCTACCGGCTGCAGCTGCCATTGCCGGGGCCATGATCTGAGGGTGGTCACCCGAGGCGACCGCGGATGAGTGCGCTGCCCAAGGCTGAGCGACGTTGGCTGCTCGTCGTTTCGCTCGTACTCCTGCTCCTGACCCTGCTCCCGCTGGCAACCGCGGCAGCTGTCACGCCGCCCGGGCACGTCTTCGGGGGGTTCGTCTACGAGGCCCGCGACGGCGATTCTTACGTCGCCAAGACGATGGAGGGGGTCGAAGGCCACTTGGTCTATCACGACCCCTACACCTCCGAACGCCAACCGCCGAGCTTCATCCTCACGCCCTACCTCCTGATCGGCCAGCTGGACCGGGTCCTCGGGCTGCCGGTCCCGCTTCTGCTGCACCTGGTAAGCCTGGTCCTGGCGGCTTCCCTCCTGGCGGCGGTGTACCTGTTGGTCGCCGAGGTCTTCGCCGACGCCGGTCGGCGGCGCTTGGCCTTCCTGCTGACGGTGCTTGGTGGTGGTCTCGGCTTCCTCGCCATCGGGCACGCGGAGATCCTTGGTTACCACTACGTCAGTCTTGATATCGCGGTTTCGGGTTCCACCGGGATCGACAGCATGAACCTCGCACCCCACATCCTGCTGGCTTCCCTGGGCTCGACGTGGGCGGCCATCCTGTGGGTCCGACATCGCCGTCATCCCACCACCGCCCGTGCTCTGGGTGGCCTGGCGTGGATCCTGCTGATCTCGACCGCGTACCCCCAGCTGGCCGCAATGTGGGCCGTCGTGGGAGTGGTTGCCTGGGCCTTCCGCCCCAGCCGATCAAGCTTGGTGATGGCGGCGACGTGGATCGCCGGGGCGATCCCTTACGTGTTCTATGGCCTCTACCTCAAAGCCACCGACCCTGTTTTCGCCAACTGGCCCCCCACTGGGGACGTGGATGTCGGCGACCCGCTCAGCTATCTGGTCTGGGGCCACATCCTGATGCTGCCTGTCGCCGCCGCGGCAGGGGTGGCGCTGTGGCGTCGGCGCCGGCAACCGGTCGCCGGCGACGACGCATTGGGCTTGATGGCTGCCTGGCTGGGCGTGTGTGCGTTGCTGATGTACCTCCCTTGGCTTCCGGCCATCATGCACCGGCTCTTCTACGCCAGCTTTATCCCCTTTGGGATCCTCGCGGCGGCTGGCCTTTGGCGGTGGGCGGGCCTGGCCAGGACCTCAAGGCTGCGCCGCCGCATACTCGTATACGGGACCGCCGCGATCTGCCTCGCGGCCGTGGAGACCGTGGCCCAGGGATTCACAATCCCCCTCCAACACCGCGATGACCTGGCGCTGTATTTCCCCGCGGACGAGGCCGCTGTGCTCACCAGGCTGCGTGAGCTCGAACCCGGCGGGGGCGCGGTCGTGATGAACAGCTACAACAGCGGACTGTTCGTGCCAGCCATCAGCGGGCAGACCACCTACATCGGGTTCCCGTTCGAGACCCTCAACCTCACCCGGAAGCAGCTCAACGCCGTGACCTTCTACCGCACCGCTGATGCGGCGGACTTGCGCTCACAAGCCGCCGCGCTGAGTCTCGATTACGTCCTGTGGGGGGTCTACGAGCGCGGCCTCGGGGGGCGTGACCCGGGCCCGGTCGCGGGGTGGAAAGCCGTCGCTTCCGCGGGTGAGGCGAGGCTTTACCGGGTGGCCCCTGGTGTGCCGGCAGCTCGGTAGGAAACCAGGATGTCCAGGCAGGCAAGCCAGAGCAAGATCATGCCGATCAGGTTGACGCTGGTCAGCGCCAGGAAGGGCACGATGCGGGTCCCGCTGGGAAAGGCCAGGCCGAGAGCGGCCAGCAGCGGATCGGTAATGTCGCGTGATGCCCACAGCAACGGGTAACTGACTGCCGCCAACCACCAGGCCCTCCTCCCAGGGCGCAGCGAGGGCGCGATCAGGACCAGAACCAGCAGCTCGGTGACCAGGTGATGGCCCCAGGTCGTGCTCGAGACGATCGGCGTGACTGCCAGAAAGGCCGCGAAGACCGCAGCGCGCTGGCGCCCGCCGTCCAGGTTCAGGCTGATCAACCAGGTCAGGCCCAGCAGCGATGCCTGCAAGCCGATGGCGCCGAACCTTGTGGCGGCCGGCGAAGTCATGCCAGTGAGGAGCTGGAGGCGAAGCAGGAACCCGGGAAGTGACTGGTTGTCGAGGACCGCGGTGCTGCCCCCGAGCCGTGGCAGTACGGTATCGAGGTATTCGATTGTTGTCGTTGTCAGTACTGCCAGAAACGCGAGGAGGGCCACGGTGCTGAGCGCCAAGGCGGCTGCACCGGTGGGGCGGAGAAGGTCGCGACGGCTTCGAATCAGTATCGGCGCCTGGATCATGGGGGTCACCCGGAGGACCGCGCCAACACCCAGCATGGCGCCTGCGAAGGCGTCCCGGCGACGGGTAAAAGCCCACGCCGCCAACCCCATGACGAGCAGCATCAGTGGCCCGACCTGGAGAAAGTAGAAGCTGGAATACACCGGCACGAAGGCCAGCGCCAGCAAGAGCAGTCCGGCACGCGCCGTCGGGCTCAGCCAGCCGGCGGTGATCCGATCGGCAACCAGAATCGCGACCGCGAAGATGCAGTAGCTCAGGACCAGCCAGATGAAAGCGCCCATATGCGGAGGTAGCAGCGCCAGCGGCCTGAACGCCTCAGCCAAAAGGGGCGGGTAGATGTACCCGACGTTGCACCACACCGGTCCGCAGGCGTTCAGGAACGCCGAGTAGGGGTCGCCGCCATGATTGAGCGCGAAGCCCGCGTCGAAGTACGGCTTGTAGTCGTACTGCAGGGAGGTGCTCCCGAGCGTTGCCAACTGGAAGACCGCCTGGAGCGCGAAGCCAACTGCCGCCAGGGCTGCGGCTCCGACGACCAGGCGTTCGCGGGTACGGGGCTTGAAGAAGAGGCGAACGCCGAAGACTCGGGAGAACGAGAGAGGGCCTCCACGCGCTGGTTCCGGTTCAGAGACTGGCATGGCGGGCGAGATAGGCCGTGGCCGCTGAACTCTTGCGTACCAGCACCGAGGCGGCATTGTCCTGGTAGACCAGTTGCCAGTCTTGCGATTGCTGCAGGACAACCTCGAGCGGCTCGCCGGTCGCGTAGATCACCCACGAAACCTCCCGGCGGTCGAGTGTCTCCTTGTAGTTGGGGTGGATCACCGCGAGTCCCTGGTACTCGTTCAGGAACGGGTCACCCATGACGGCGGCATCGCCGTAGATGTAGACCTCCAGCTGGGGCCACATCCGGTAGATCAGGTAGCCGCCATAGCCGTACTGGTTGAAGACGTGCCCCGGCGGCGGGTCGGCCTGCACGAAATCGACCGCTGCCACGGGGTAGTCCTTTTTGATGGCGATGGAGCGGAAGCCCGAGCGTAAGGACGGCAGTACCTGCGAGAGCGCCACGATTGCCACCACCACCAGCACCACCAGGTTGAGGAAGCCGGTGACTCTGCCGCGCCGGGGCTCGTGGAGGCTGGGCAGCCGGTGACGGTTGGCGTCCCAGGCCCCCTGCCCCAACTCGATCATGATCGGCGTGGCGATGGCGACGAACAAGGCGATGTGGCGTACCGACTGGAGCGCAAGGACGATGCCGGCGAAGAGCAGCAGCATGTCGGCCAGCCGGGGCTTCCGAGGCGAAACCACGAGCAGGCCGATGATCAGCAACAGCATCGCTTCGAAGGCACGCAGCTCGGGGCGGTGGAAATCGGGCGAAAACCACTCAACGATCAGCTTCTGTTGTGCCGTGCTGAACTGGGTCTGCGCGGCGTAGAGATAAATCGCCGCGAAGTTGGGGTTGACCAGTACTGCCAGCAGTGAGAGGCCGGCGATCGCCAAAAGCGGTCGCATCGGGGTTGGACCGCCCCCGGGGTCGTCGGCCGCGGGGCGGCCCAGGCGGTTGCGAAGGTACTCGCCGACGATTGTGATGGCCAGGAATATGAGCCCGATGGTGAAGCCGGCGTGCAGGTTGACCCAGAGCAAAAAGAGGACGGGGAGGGGATAGAGCCAGCGCCGGTCGTGGCTCTCTCGATACCGCCTCAGCATCAGGAGCAGGGCGACCACGAACGCGAATGTGATCATTTGCGTCCGTGGGCCCCAGATCGGGTTGCCGGCCGCGAAGCCGATGGCGAGGCCGAGCCCCGCGATGACGTAGGCGGCGCGTGCGGTCCGGAGCAGGCCGACGAAGGCCGCCCACGTGATCGCCGCAAAGTAGAGGCTAACGCCGCCGAGGCCGAGGGCGGCGGTGATGGCCGCCAGGATCACCTCGCTGAGCCATTCGTGGGCCACGAAGCGATGGTCGGACACGGTGTAGGTGAAGAGATCGTGGGTCGGTATGGAGTGGTGGTCGATGATCCACTGGCCGACGCGCAGATGCCAGAAGAAATCGGGGTCGCTGACCGCACCGGTGGCCGGGATCATGGCGACCAGCACGATGGCGCCGATGAAGAGCTGGGGGAGGCCGATCCGACTGAGCGCGCGTGCGGCGAGCCCGGCGGCGCTGCCCACTAGATGACCCCCGGGATCAGCCGGAAAGGAGTTAGGAGGCGGTATGACGCGTAGCCCGGGATGCCCTGGACGAGGATTGCCTCTTCGATGTGAGTGCGGTAGAGCTGGGCTGCGACGAAGCTGATCAGCACTGCCACCGAGAACCAGCTGGCCAGGCTCACAACAAGGCCAAAGCCACCAATGATCTCGCCGAGATAAATCGGGTGCCGGACAAGCCCATACGGTCCCCCGGTCACGATGCCGCGGGCCTCCGGCAGGATGCTGAAGTTGAAGCGTAAGTAGGCAAGTGAGTAGGCTGCAAAGCCGAAGCCGGTGATCAGCAGTACGTTGGAGAACACCAGTGCCGCCTGACTGGAATTGAAGGCCACCGGTGCGTTGACCAGGTCCCCGACCGGGCGCAGGGTCAGGAGGACAAAGCTGGCGTACATCGCAACCACGAAGGCGATCGGATCTCGACGGCCAACCGTGGGTGGCTTCCGGGCCACATAGATCAGCGCGATCCCGCCGGCGAAGGCCAGGAAGAGCAGCCGGTTGACGATCAGCGTGATGACTTCGACGTTGGTGGCGTCCTTGTAGGCCAGCTTCAGCTCAGGGGCCAGCAGCTCGACCTGGACGGACACGAGAAACAGGAAAACCGTGGCTGGGAGCAGCCTCCCGAAGATCAGAAAAGCGATGCCCGAATAGGGGCGCGCTGAATCGGGAGACACGTTCAACGTGGGCTATATTAGTGCAAATGTTGCCCAGCGGCGCTCCTTTGCGCGCATGACGGACAGCGTCGCTCCAAGCCCTGAAGTCAGCGCCAGCGTCAATCCCGCGGTCGTCCTCCGCGAGGTCCTGGAGACCCGAGTCGCGCGCGATGAGGAGGAGATCGCCCTCATCGAGCGCCGCTACCGACAGTTGCAGACGCGCATCAACCAGGGGCAGGAGCGCCGTGGCGCCGCCGACGCGACCTGGCGGGTGATGCTGGGAGGCCTCGACCGATACCTACCCGAGGATGTTCGGACCACTTTCGAGGCCTACAGCAACGCCAGCGCTGAGCTGGCGCTGGATGAGCAGCGGTTCGACGAACTGACCGGCCGCCTGGGGGAGGCCAGGGACCGAATCAAGGACCTTCGGGGTGACCTGGAGCTGCTCGCGGACACGCTCCGGCATGCTGGCGCCGCGCTCGGCCCCGATTCAAGCGCCTTCCGCACCACCTCTCGCCAGGTCTTCCAGATCATCGAGGAGGAGCGCATGCGCATCGCTCGCGACATGCACGACGGGCCGGCGCAATCGATGAGCAACCTGGTACTACAGGCTGAAATCCTGGAGCGCCTGGTGGACAAACCCGACGCCATCCTCGCTGAGCTGCAGGACTTCAAGAGCTCGGTCCGCAGCGCCCTGGACGAAACGCGGCAACTGATATTCGATCTTCGCCCGATGACGCTGGACGACCTGGGATTGGTACCGACCCTCCGTCGCTACACCCGGGAGTACACCGAGCAACACGGGATCCTGGTCCGCCTGAATCTTGTCGGTGGGGAGCGTCGGCTGCCCGGCAATATCGAGGGAACCCTGTTTCGGATCATTCAAGAGGCACTCACCAATGCCCACAAACACTCCCGCGCTCGGATGGTCGAGGTGGACCTCAACCTAACCGGTGAGCGGGTCCTCGCCAGCGTCCGTGATGACGGTGTTGGGTTCGATGTTCGCGCCGTCGAGGCGGGCCTGTCCGAGAACCGTAACCTGGGGCTGTTGAGCATGCGTGAGCGCTGCGAGCTCGAGCACGGAGTGATGGAAGTCAAGAGCCAGCCGGGCAAAGGGACGGAGATCCGGATGGAGTTTCGGCTCGATCAAGTTGACCGTTTGTGACCCTTCTGTGACCGTCCTGCCTCATAAACGTTGACTGTAGGGCCCTGGCATGCTAGACAATTGCCGCAACGAACCGGCGCCAGCCAAAGGCGGTGTCGGAAAGGAGGTGGTATCTCTTGCTGTCAAATCTTTATCTCAAGCTCCGCGAACTTATTCACCGTGAGGACGAGGAGGGGCAGGGCATGGTCGAGTACGCCCTGATCCTGGTCCTGATCGCCGTCGTGGTCATCGTGATCCTCATTCTTCTTGGCAACCAGGTCAAGAACGTCTTCTCCAACATCTCGGCAGGTCTCGGGAACTAAGAACACTGCCTCGGTAGAGGGAGTCGGTTCGCCGGCTCCCTCTTCTTTTAGTAAGCACTACTCATTTAGGCTTCAAATAGGCATAATGCCCTCGACCCTTATGGAGGCCCACCGATTCATTCATTCCGGCTCGTGATCATTACGATTCGAGGAGGTGTAGCAGCAAGTGGCCACTGACGCAAAACCAAGAAGCAATCGCTTGCTAATGGTGCTGGGCATCGTGATCGCCGCGCTCGCGTTCTTCGTCTTCATCCTCTTCGGACGAAACAGCGCGACCACCGGCAACCAGGGAACCCGCAACGTCGATGTCGTGGTCGCGGCTGTCGACATCCCTGCGGGCCAATCCATCTCAGACCAGATCGTCCGGATTGAGAAGTTCGCCCCGGAGCAGGTCCCGGCTGGATCGTTCTCAAAGATCAAGGACGCCACCGGGCAATTTGCTGCTGTCGCGCTGACCAAGAATTCCGCCATCACAAATGGGGTTGTGGTCGCCAGTCTGGCTAAGCTGCCGGCCGTGAAGAAGCCATATCTCGACATCCCCACCGGGGAGGTCGCCATCTCGATACCGGGTGGCGGGGAGCTTCAACAAATCGGTGGCTATATCCAGCCTGCGGATCGGGTCGACATCCTCTGGTCCCCCAGTCCCGACAAATGGCAGGTTGCCTTCCAGAACCTCAAGATCGCTCACGTCGGCGGGGTGAGTGCCGCCCAAACCCAGGGTGTGGCCTCCAGTTTCGTGGTCTACGTCAGCGTGGATGACGCCGAGGCGCTGTCGGTGCTTTTCGCCAACGGCAGCTTCAAGTACGTGCTGCGGTCACAGGCGGACGTGGATAAGAACGCCACCGTGAGCAGTGGCGGCACGACCCTGCCGCAATTCAACTCGCGGTTCAAGATTCCGCAGTAGGAGCTGATTTTGGGGGGGCCGTTGAGGCGGCCCCTCCATCCAGCAATCTGAGCAGTGGCCAACGGCATCCAAGTACTAATCGTTGACGACATCTCGACCACATTGGACAACCTCCGCAAGCTGCTTGCGTTCGAGGAAGACATCGAGGTTGTCGGAACCGCCGGCACCGGCCGCGACGCGGTCGCGGAGGCCAAGCGGCTGCACCCTGACGTGGTTCTGATGGACGTCAACATGCCCGAGATGGACGGCATCCAGGCGACCGAGATCATGGCCTCGGAGACCCCAGAGTCACCGGTGATCATCATGTCCGTCCAGGGCGAGCGGGATTACTTGCGGCGTGCGATGCAGTCGGGTGCTCGGGAGTTCTTGATCAAGCCCTTCTCCGGCAACGAGTTGGTGGCAAGCGTCCGCCGCGTGCACCAGCTGGAGCAGCGCAAGGAGACATACAGCCGGGCCGCGGTGGCAACGCCTGCGCCCGCACCCCCGGAAGCCCCGCCGGTCGAGGCCAGGCCGGCCCCACCGTCCGTGGAGGCCCCACCAGAGGCAGTCGCGGCCGCGGAAGCCCCGCCTGTCGAGACCGCGGATGCCGAGGCACCGCCGGCCGAGGCGCCGGTTGAAGCAGAGCCCGAACGGGAGGCCGCACTCCCCAACGAGGCGACAGCGGCACCCGCCCAGGTCTATGGCGAGCAGGTTGTCTTTTATGGCGGCAAGGGGGGCGTCGGGACTTCAGTCCTCGCCACCAACCTCGCATGTGTGCTGGCTCAGGAGACTGGCGCCAGGGTGGCACTGGTCGACTTCGACCTCCAATTTGGCGACGTCGGCGTGCTCCTTAACCTGCCTCAGACCCAGTCGATCTCGGACCTCGTCGATGCCATCGACATCGTCGACCAGGACTTTATTGGCGACGTCATGTCGACCGGGCCGGCGGGGGTCCGAGTGCTGCCCGCGGCGACCAGCCCCGAGCTTGCCGACCTGGTCACGGCCGAGCACGTGCAGAAGATCCTCGGCCTGCTGCGGACTATGTTCGACTTCGTGGTCGTCGACACCAGCTCGCACCTGGGGGACATCACGCTGGCGGCGCTCGACACCGCGTCGAGCGTGATCCTGGTCACCGCGCCGAGCATCACCTCGGTCAAGAACGCCAAATTGGCCCTGCGACTGATGGAGTCGATCTCCATCCCGATCAGCGCAATCACCCTGGTCCTGAACCGGTGCGAGGCCCATACTGAATTCAACAACGACAGCATTGAGTCGCATTTGAAGTTCCCGATCACGATCCAGGTGCCCCACGACCCCCGCACGGTAGTCAACTCGATCAATCGTGGCGACCCGTTCGTGGTCAACCACCCCGAAGTTGAGGCAAGTCAGCGGGTCAGGCAGCTGGCGGCCCACCTGCTGCCGGAGAAGATCGCCACCAGGACGCCGCCGCCGCGCGGCCGCGGCCTGCTGTTCGGGCGCCGCTAGGAGAATGAGCTGAATGGGACTGCTTGAAAGGGTTCAAAAGAAGGCCGGCGAAGAGGTCGGACAGCGACCTGCTGCCGGCCGCCTGGGCGCAGGCAAGGTGCCAGACCCGCCCGAGGCCCCGGCCGCGGACACGAGAGCAGCCGCGACGCCGGCAGCA
>DAITAT010000025.1:0-12736 GCA_036824145.1 Candidatus Dormiibacterota bacterium | reverse complement strand
TCCAGGAGCGCCGGCGCGACGCCCAGCAGTCGGGCTGCCGCCGCGCTGGTCAAGCCGACCGCGGCCCAGGCCGCCTTCGTGCGCATCAAGTCGCGCGTCCACGCTCGCCTCGTCGAGGAGATGCAGGACGATGACACCGCCGAGCGTGAGGACATCGTCGCCAAGATCGGGGAGCTCGTCAACTCGGTGCTGGCCGAGAGTGGGACGCCGCTGCCGCGCAACGAGCGCGCCCGGCTGGTCGAGTCGCTCATCAACGATGTCCTTGGTCTGGGGCCGCTGGAACAACTCCTCAACGACCCCGCGATCACCGAGATCATGATCAACGGCCCGCGTCAGATCTACATCGAACAGGCAGGCAAGCTCACCATGTCCACGGTCTCTTTCGAGAGCAACGCTCAACTGCTCCAGGTGATCGACCGAGTGGTCAGCTCGATTGGCCGCCGCGTCGATGAGAGCTCCCCTATGGTCGACGCCCGCCTCAAGGATGGCTCCCGCGTCAACGTCATCATCCCGCCGCTAGCCCTCAACGGGCCGACCATGACGATCCGGAAATTCTCGGTCGAGAAGTTCAACGTCGATGACCTGATTCGCTTCGAAACCATGACCCGCGAGATGGCGGAGTTCCTCCGTGCTTGCGTACGCGCACGGCTCAACATCCTGGTCTCAGGGGGCACCGGCTCGGGCAAGACCACCACCCTCAACGTCGTCTCCAGCTTCATCCCCGAGGACGAACGGATAATCACCGTCGAGGATGCGGCCGAGCTGCAGCTCCACCAGGACCATGTCGTCACTCTCGAGTCCCGACCACCCAACGTCGAGGGCCGAGGCAGGATCTCGATTCGGGACCTCGTCATCAACTGCCTGCGGATGCGCCCCGACCGGATCGTCGTCGGTGAGTGCCGAGGCGGCGAGGCGCTGGACATGCTCCAGGCGATGAACACTGGTCACGACGGCTCTCTCACCACCGTCCACGCCAACAACCCCCAGGACACCATGAACCGGCTCGAGACCCTGGTCCTGATGGCTGGTGCCGAGCTGCCTTCGCGCGCCATCCGCGAGCAAATCGTATCGGCGATCGACATCGTGGTCCAGCAGGCCCGACTTCGCGACGGCACCCGCAAGGTCGTGAACATCAGCGAGGTCGTCGGCATCGAGGGCGAGTCAATCAAGATCCAGGACATCTTCATCTTCAAGCAGACCGGGGTCGATGAAGAGGGCAAGGTGGAAGGTTACTTCACTGCGACGGGAATAGTGCCCGAATGCATGGAATACCTCCTAGAATCAGGCGAACAGGTCGCGCTCTCTGTGTTTGAGCCCGCGACCCCGAAGAAATGAGGGAGATCCAATGAATCTTTTCCTCGGCGCTCTGGCTGCTGCCGGCATCCTCCTTTTCTTTGGAGGGTTGGTGGCCTCACGGACTCGTGGTCTGGAGCCGGACGTCATGGATGAGTACTTGACCACCAAGGACGCCGGTTCAACCAACCCTCGGGAAGCGTTCACCGGTGCGATGGAGGCCTTCAACCGCATCCTCTCGAGCCGCCCGCGAACCTCGAAGGTGGCCGACCAGCTCGCGCGCGCCGACATCAAGCTGCGCGTTTCGGAGTACTTCCTGGTGGTAGCGGGGACGATGGCGGTCGTCTTTGTAGTCGTCTACTTCATCAACCACAGCTTTATTGTCGCGATCATCTTCGGCGCCCTTGCCTACTTCGCCCCCGGGTTCTACGTCAAGTTCCGGCAGCGCCGGCGTGCCAACGCGCTCAACCGCCAACTCGGCGACACCATTCTCCTGCTCAGCAATGCCCTGAAGGCGGGCTATTCCTTTGCGCAGGCGATGGCCACGATCGCCCGGTCGGCGCCCGCCCCCATGTCCGATGAGTTCAACCGCGCTGTCCGCGAGATGAACCTGGGCATCACCGTCGACGACGCCCTTGACCATATGAACCAGCGAATCCAGTCGGAGGACTTCGACCTGATGGTGACTGCAGTCCAGATCCACAGGGTGGTCGGCGGTAACCTCGCCGAGATCCTTGACACCATCGCATTCACGATCCGCGAGAGGATCCGGATCCACGGGGAGATCCGCACCCTGACGGCGCAGGCCCGCGCCTCCGGCTACATCATCTCCGCGCTTCCCTTCGCCCTAGCCGGTATTCTCACGCTGGTCAGCCCGTCTTACATCACGCCCTTGTTCAAGGAGCCGCTGGGTTGGTTCCTGATCGCGCTGTCGATGATCATGATGTCGATCGGCTACGCAGTGATCCGCCGCATCGCGGCGATCGAGGTCTAGGGCATGGACCCGCTCCTGATTGGAATCGCGTTTCTGTTCGCCGCCGGCGTCTTCCTGTTCTTCCGGGGCTTGGCAACAGCACCGAGCGAGGACCTTCTCGAAACCCGGCTGGCGCAGTTCCGAGACCAGAACATCACGCTCGAAGAGATCGAGCTTCAGCAGCCCTTCAGCGAGCGTTTTCTCCGGCCCGCGCTGGAGCGCCTGGGGGCATTCCTCAACGCCCGTATAGGTCGCGATCGGATCGTCTCGATTCAGAACAAGCTGGCGCTGGCCGGTAGGCCCGGCAACCTCACCGTCAACGGGTTCATCTCCGTAAAGCTGGTCCTGGGACTGCTCACCGGCGTCCTGGCCTTCCTGCTCTTCTCATTCGCCAACATCAGCTTCCCGTTCATACCTGGCCTCGCAGGCACGATTGTGCTGGCCGGGATCGTCGGCATCGGTGGCTACTTCTTCCCCGACTTGTGGCTGAGGCAGAAGGTGCAGCGGCGGCAGAAGGAGATCAAGCTGGCTCTGCCCAACGCCCTCGACCTGCTGACGATCTCGGTTGAAGCCGGCCTGGGTTTCGACGCCGCCCTGCTGCGAGTTACAGAGAAGTACAAGAACGCCCTCTCCGAGGAATTCACCCAGGTTCTCAACGAGGTGCGCCTGGGCCGGCCACGGCTCGAGGCGCTTGACGACATGGGCCGTCGCGTGGGCGTGGAAGAGCTTCACAGCTTCATCCAGGCCCTGATCCAATCGGAACAGCTGGGCGTAGGCATCGCCAAAGTCCTGCGCATCCAGTCCGAGGAGATGCGCCGGAAGCGGCGTCAGCGAGCCGAGGAGTTGGCCGCCCAGGCCAGTCTGAAGATGCTCTTCCCGATGCTCCTCTTCATCTTCCCGACGATCTTCATCATCCTGATGGGGCCGGCGGTGCTTATCGTTCTGCACTCCTTAGGCGGCGGCAAGCACTAGCCCTTCCCGGCGGGCTACCATGCGCCTGGTTGAAACCGACTCCGGTCGAGTCATGGTCGCGGACCTGGAGATGGCGCGTACCTCCTGGTCGCGCTTCGTCGGCCTGATGGGCCGTCAGTCGCTGGCTGCCGGCGCCGGGCTCTGGATCGAGCCCTGCAATTCGATCCACATGTTCTTCATGAGGTTCGCGATCGACGTCCTCTTTCTCGATCGCCAGCGACGCGTGAAGAAAGTCATGTTGAACCTGAAGCCGTGGCGGATCAGCCCGATCGTTTTCGGCGCCCGCACCGTCGTCGAACTGCCCGCGGGCACTCTCGCCGACCGCGGACTGGTCGGCTCGCAGCTGACCCTGGAGTAGACCAGCCCACCACCCGCGGAGGTAGCCTTGAGCGAGGGAGGAGATGCTGAGGGAAGGAGTGCTCGACTTCCTTTTTCCGCCGCGCTGCGGTGGATGCGGAGGGTCGGGGAGCTGGTTTTGCAAGGCTTGTCGTACGTCGGCGCGACCGGTGCCGACGGCGCGATGTCACGTCTGTGATCGGGTGTGCGCAGTCGATCCCTGTCCGATGTGCCCGGCCGGCCGCGCTGGGCCCGAGAGCATGGTGGCGTGGTTTGCTCTCGAGGGACCGGTCAGGGAGGTCATCCACAAGCTCAAGTACGGTGACCGACCCAGCCTGGCCGGCCCACTGGTCGAGCTCGGGCTGAGGCAGGGGGATCTGCCACCCGGGGTGGTGGTCCCGGTGCCCCTGGGCCGGAGTCGGCGCCGTGACCGTGGCTACAACCAGGCCGAGGCGCTGGCGCGCAAGATCGCGGCGGGCACCGGACGACAGCGGCTGGAGGGCTTGCGACGGGCGCGCGAAACCGATGCGCAGGTGGGGCGGGGCGGCGCGGAGCGGCGCCGGGCCCTCGAGGGGGCGTTCGCCTGGCGGGGGTGGGTCCCAGAGGAGATCCTGGTGGTGGACGACGTGGTCACCACCGGGGCCACGCTGGTCGAATGCGCCAGGGCTGCTCGAGGCGCGGGCGTGAAGCGCGTCCACACCCTCGCCGTGGCACTGGGTTGAGTGCGAGAGCGGCAGTTCACAGTGATGCAACAACCTGACGCCCTGATGGGCTCGAAACGGGCCTTTCTGTGACAATATGTGCCTTGTCTTCGGCGAATTCAGAGGAGCCCATGGCTGTAACGAGTCAACGCACCCACGACGAGCTGACCAAGTACTACGACGCCCTCGGCCCCATCCGCGACCTGGTTCTCGACGACAGCCTGACCGAAATCATGGTCAACGGCCCCAGGCAGATCTACGTCGAGCGCAACGGCAAAATCCTGCTGACCGATCGACAGTTCGATGACGACAACCATCTGCTCCGGGTCATCGACTTCATAGTCAGCGCGGTCGGCCGCCGGATCGACTTCCGCAGCCCGATGGCTGACGCACGGCTCTGGGACGGCAGCCGTGTCAACGCCGTGATCGCCCCCGTGGCCCTGGACGGGCCCATCCTGACAATCCGTAAGTTCACGCGCGACCCCTACAAGGCCTCCGACCTGGTCGGCTTCGGCACCCTCTCCAACGAGGCCGTCGGCTTCATCAAGGCCTGCGTCCTGGCTCGAGCCAATCTCCTCATCTCCGGCGGCACCGGCACCGGCAAGACCACCCTCCTCAATGTCTGCTCGAGCTTCCTCCCCTCCGACGAGCGGATCGTGACGATCGAGGACGCCGCCGAGCTACAGCTCAACCAGGAGCATGTCTGCCGGATGGAGTCTCGACCCGCCGATGTGCACGGGGAGGGGCGGATCGCGATCCGGGAACTGGTCATCAACTGCCTCCGCATGCGCCCCGACCGGATCGTCGTCGGCGAGTGTCGTGGCGGCGAGGCCCTGGACATGCTTCAGGCCATGAACACCGGGCACGACGGCTCCATGACCACCATCCACGCCAACACCTCGCGCGACGCGCTCTCGCGCCTCGAGACCCTGGTTCTGATGGCGGGGCTGGACCTCCCCGCGAAGGCGATCCGTCAGCAGGTTGCCGCTGCCGTGGACCTGATCATCCAGCTGTCGCGGATGAAGGACGGCTCGCGCAAGGTCACCAACATCTCCGAGATCACCGGAATGGAAGGCGAGACCATCACGATGCAGGACCTCTTTGTCTTCGAGCAGCGCGGCCTGGACGCCGCCGGCCGGGTCCAGGGTGTCTTTCGGCCCACCGGCATCCGCCCCAATATCATCGACAAGCTCTTCGACCTGGGTCTGCCCATTCCCACGGAGCTGTCCCGGCTGTTCCCCGAGCGCGCGGACAGGAAAAGTTGACGCCAGGTGCGCGGGGAGGGCCTGAGTGGGTCCTGGCCCGGGGCACCGATCAGCTGGGATTGCTCCGGATCCTCCTGGTCGTTGGCGTCGCCCTGCTGCTCGCCATTGCCGCAGGCGTCCGGGGCGGGCTGCCTGCCTCGGCCGGCGATCCCGGTACCGCGGGCACCCTGTTCCAGATGACCAACCAGGACCGGACCTCGAACGGGCTCGGGGCGCTGGCATTCAACAGCAACCTCGGCAGCATCGCCACCGGCCAGCCGAGCGGTAACTGCGGCGGGGTCACGGGCCGCTCCGAGGACATGATCAACCGCAACTACTTCAGCCACCAGATCCCCCCCTGTAACGCCTACGTCTGGCAGGTCTTCAACCTTGGCGCTTACAGCGCCGCCGGCGAGAACATCGGCTGGAACAACTACCCGCCCGCCCAGAGCGTGGGCCAGGTTAACACCGCCTTCATGAGCAGCCCCGAGCATCGCGCCAACATCCTTGGCGACTACACCCAGATGGGCGCCGGTGCGTGGGCCGCGACCGGGCCGTGGAGCGGGGGCGGCGGCAGCTACAACGGCGTGATCATGTACACCGAGATCTTCATCAAGGGCGCCGGCGGCGGGCCCCCGCCGCCGCCCCCACCGCCTCGGCCGCCTCCACCCCCTCCGCCACATCGTGGTGGCGGAGGCGGAGGAGGCGGCCCCGTTGCCGTGGTCCCACCGCCGGCCGCGGCCGCACCCACGCCCACGCCCTCACCGTCGCCGAGCCTGTGCTCACTGCCCAGCCAGCTCGGCGAGGCCGACCGCAACTCACCTGCCCCGCCGCTGACATCGGATGGCGGCCAGCCCCCTTGCCCCAGCCCTCACATCGACGAAGCCACTCCATCGCCCAGCGGCGCTGCGGCTGGCGCGACCGGCAAGGAGGTGGTGGGAGCCGAGCGTGAGACCGCCCGCCAGGGCTTACTCGAGAGCGTCATAGACCGGGTCCTTAGACTCTTCCTGAATGTCTGAGAGGGCAACGGCCAGGGAAGGGGAGGGGTCCATCGCGGAACCCCTCTCGGCTGACATCGTTGTTGCCGACAACCTCAACAAGGAATTCAGCATCTCGCTGACCCCACGTCCGGTCGTCGATCGGGTCAGTTTCTCGGTCGGCGAGGGCGAACTGGTCGCCATCATGGGCCCATCCGGCTGCGGCAAGAGCACGCTCCTCCACCTGCTCGCCGGCCTGGAACCGCCGGATTCCGGCCGGGTGCTGATCGCGGGCCACGACATCACGGCCATGGATGAGCGCAGCCGGACGATCTTTCGCCGGGAGCAGATTGGCTTCGTCTTCCAGTTCTTCAACCTGATTCCCAACCTCACCGCGGCCGAGAACATCGCCCTGCCACTGCGCATCGCCGGACAGCGTTCGGGGGCCATGGACCGCGTCTCCGACCTGATGCGCGACCTCAACCTGCGCGGCCTCCAGGGTCACCGTCCCGAGGAGATCTCGGGTGGCGAGCAGCAACGCGTGGCGATTGCCCGTGCCCTCCTCAACCAGCCGGCCATCGTCATCGCCGACGAGCCCACCGGCAACCTCGACTTCAGCACCGGGAATGATGTCCTCGAGCTAATCTGGTCGCGCTGCGTCAACGAGGGACAGACCGCGATCCTGGCCACCCACGATCCCCGGGCCGCGGCGTACGCCGACCGGGTGCTGGTGATGCGCGACGGCAGGATCATCGAGACCATCGAGCTCGGCCGCCGCCAGGATCATAGTGCCACTCCTCTTATCGCTCGCCTGGCGCAACTCGGCCTCTAGGCGCGAGCGCTCCCTCCTCTCCATCCTGGCGATCGCGCTGGGAGTGGGGCTGACGCTCGGCACCCAGCTGATCACCCTGTCGCTGCAGCGACAGCTGAGCCGCGCCTCCGCCGACATCGTGGGTCACGCCGACGCCGAGGTCTTTGCCTTCTCCGACAAGGGCTTCAGCCAGGACATGGTCAACGTGATCGCCAAGCTGCCCGAGGTCCAGGTCTCGGCGCCGGTGGTGACCAAACGTCTCACCGGCTCGGCCGGCGGGCAGCCGCAGACGTTCCAGATGCTTGGCATCGATCCCGTCGCCGAGGCCAAGCTTCACCCGCTGACGGTGGCCTCGGGCCGGATGTTTGCCGTCGACGACAAGGCTGGAGTTCTGCTCGACCAGAAATGGGCCGGCGACCACGGCGTCAAGCTCGGCTCCAGCATCACCTTGTTCACCGCTCTTGGCCCTGACCAATACGTGGTCAGGGGACTGCTCACAAACAGTGCCTTTGCCCAGTCGACCTTTGGGCCGGTGGTGTTCGTGCCCCTCCAGGCGGCCCAGAAGGCCTTCCGTCTCGGCGCCCGGGTGACCCAGGTCAGCGTTGGCCTCAAGTCCACCTGCAGCGGCGACTACGCCAGCTGCACCTACGGGCCCTTCCGGTCCGACCTGCGCGTAAAGGCGACCGAGGAGTACTCGGTGCAGGACAACCGGTCTTTCGTCGGCGGCCAGCGCGACCCGTACCTAGAGCTCACGCCGCTGCTGACGTTCTTCAGCGTCCTGGCGCTGGGTATCGGCCTCTTCCTGATCTACAACAACCTCGCCGTCACCGTCCTTGAGCGCCGGCGCGAGATCGGCCTGCTGCGGGCTGCCGGCGCCACCACCGGGTGGATCCGCAACCTGATCCTGCTGCAGGCGGCGCTGCTGGGCGCCGCCGGCACCGCCCTTGGCGTTGGCCTGGGGGTCGCCCTCGCCGCGATCCTGGTCGGCATCCTGGCCCAGAGCAGCGGGCAGGTTGGTCTCCAGTTTGTCTTTGACGCTCCGCAGCTGGTCCTGGTCGCGCTGTACGGCATGGTGGCAACACTGCTCTGCGCGCTGGCGCCCGCGCTGAAGGCGATGTCGATGCCGCCGCTGGAGGCGATCAGGCCCCAAAACCTCTTCGACATCGAGCGCAGCCGCCGGCGGGTCACGGTGCTGGGCCTGATCTCGTACAGCCTGGCCGCGCTGGTGCTGGTCCTGGCCCCGGCCGGGGATAGCACCAATCCGGGCGCGACCGGAGGTCGCCTGGTGCTGTCGGCGTTGAGCATGGTGCTGCTTTTCTTCGGCACCCTGGCGCTCACCCCGATCCTGATCCGACCCCTTACCGCGGTCCTGGCACGACCTTTCACGCTCTTCGCGCCCGCGGAAACGATCCTTGCCCGTAACGCTCTCATCCGTCACCCCAACCGCAGCGCCCTGACCACCGCGGGGCTGGTCGTCAGCACCGCGCTGGTGGTCTCGGTCGCCGGTCTCGGCCAGGGGGCGCTGGGGGCGGGCGAAGACTGGGCCAACAGCCTCTTTGTCTCCGACCACCTGATCGTCTCGCCGGTCCACCAGAGCGAAGCCATCCGACAGGAGATCAACAAGGTCACCGGTGTCAGCGCGTCGTCCGAGATCAGCTTCTTCGCCCTCCGCGTTGGCGACCGCGCCCTCAGCCTGGCCGCGATCGACCCGCTGGCGTACGCCGCCAACGGCAAGGTGCAGTTCATCCCGGGGACTTCCCCGGGCGCCTTCACGGACATCGAGGAGAGCCGGGCCCTACTCATCAGCGGGCGCCTGGCCGACTCCCGAAGCCTGAAGGTGGGCGACCACCTGGTCCTGACCTCGGCTCGGGGAGACCTGTCCTACCGGGTCGCCGCGATCGTCAACCACACGCTACCCTCGCCCAGCGGCGACGAGACGGCCCTGATCTCGCTCAGCAACGCCCGGCAGGATTTCGGCATCGAGGGATTCAACATCCTCCAGGTCGTCCCGACCGCGAACGCCGGTAGTGGCTTCGACTCGCGGCTTGGCGAGGCAGCCGCGAAGTACGGGATGCAGGCCGAGACCGTGGCCCAGGTGCGGGCAGGGGTGCGCCGGGGCGTGGACTCCCTGTTGGTGTTGGTGATTGCCGTCGGGCTGGTTGGGGTAATTCTTGGGTTGATGTCGGTGGTGACCACGATTCTCCTCAATATCAGCGAGTCCACCCGCGAGTTCGGGTTGCTCCGCGCCGTGGGCGCGACTCGCTCGCAGGTGCGCGGGATCATCCTCACCCAGTCGGGGTTGTTCGGGCTCTGCGGCGCCCTGATGGGGTCCCTGGTGGGCCTGGTCCTGGTGGCGGTGATGGTTCGCGCCGCGGCGAGCCTGGGATTCCAGCCGGGCTATTCGGTGCCCTGGGGGGTCATTGGTGCGGTCGTGGGGGCGGTCTTCCTGGGCTGCCTGCTTTCGGTGGTCGTGCCGGCTCGCCGGGCATCGCGGGCCTCGGTGGTGGCCTCGATTCGCTACGAATAACCTCCCCATATACTTCTCGGGAAGCCTGTGAACGTCACCATCCACTCTCATAACGTCCCTCTTGACCAGACCTTCAGGGACTACGCAGAGGCCAAGCTCCGCAGACTCGACCGGCACTTCGATCGCATCGTCGACGCTCGACTGGAGCTCGACCTGGACGGCCGCAAGAGCGCCGACCCTGCCAAGGTGGCTGCGCTGTACGTGCACATCAACCGCAATTTGCTAAGCGCCAAGGTCCGCGCTCGCGGCTTGCACGAGGCCGTCGACCTCGTCATCGACAAGCTTGACGAGCAGCTGCGCCGCCGCAAGGAACGGCTCACCGCCCACCGCGGCTCGAGGCCGGCGTGAGCTTCCTTGTCAAGATCCTGGGCGACCCCAACGACCGGGAGGTGGCGCGCCACCTAAACCGGGTCGAGGAGATCAACGCCCTCGAGCCGGAGATGAAGGCCCGCTCCGACGATGCGCTGCGCGCTTTCACCGACGAGCTTCGCGCCAGGGTGCGGGAGGCACGCGGCGAGGCCGTCGCCGCCAGCGGCGACGAGAAGATCGAGCAGACCGATGCCGAGGCCGCCGAGGAGAGGGAGAAGGCGGTCGACGACGTCCTCGACGAGATCCTTCCGGAGGCTTTCGCGCTGGTCCGCGAGGTTGCCAATCGAAAGCTGGGGATGCGCCACTTCGACGTCCAGATGGTGGGAGGCATCGTCCTGCACCAGGGCAAGATCGCGGAGATGAGGACCGGCGAAGGTAAGACGCTGGTCGCGACCCTGCCGCTCTTCCTCAACGCACTCGCCGGCAAGGGCGCCCACCTGGTGACCGTCAACGACTACCTGGCCCGCCGCGACGCCGGCTGGAACGCCCCCGTCTACTCCGCGCTGGGAATGTCGGTCGGCGTCATCATGGGGCCCCCCCAGCAGGGCCCCGGGCACAACCAGTCCTTCATCTACGACCCCGAGTACGTCGACGAAACCCACCACGACGAACGCCTGCAGCACCTGCGGCCGTGCAGCCGCGCCGAGGCCTACCAGGCCGACATCACTTACGGGACCAACAACGAGTTCGGCTTCGACTACCTCCGCGACAACATGGCCCGTGACCTCAGCGAGTGCGTTCAGCGTGAGCTCTGCTACGCCATCGTCGACGAGGTCGACTCGATCCTGATCGACGAGGCCCGCACCCCGCTGATCATCAGCGGAGGCGGCACCGATTCGACCGAGAAGTACCAGCAGTACGCCCGGGTCGTCCCCCGCCTGGAAAAGGAGACCGACTACACCGTCGACGAGAAAACGCGCTCTGTGGCGCTGACCGACGTCGGCATCGCCAAGGTCGAGAAGTGGACCGGCATCAAGAACATCTACGACTTCGACAACGTCGAGGAGGCCCACCAGGTCAACCAGGCGCTCAAGGCCCGCGCCGTGTTCCACCGCGACGAGGACTACATCGTCAAAGACGGCGAGGTGGTGATCGTCGACGAGTTCACCGGGCGCACCATGCCGGGCCGGCGCTGGTCGGATGGGCTGCACCAGGCGATCGAGGCCAAGGAAGGCGTCAAGGTCCAGCAGGAGACCGAGACCTTCGCCACCATCACCTTCCAGAACTACTTCCGGATCTACCGCAAGCTGGCCGGCATGACCGGTACCGCGGTCACCGAGGCGGAGGAGTTCAGCAAGATCTACAACCTCGAGGTTGTCGTGATCCCGACCCACCAGGAGATGATCCGCGAGGACTTCCCCGACGTCATCTACAAGACCGAGGAGGCGAAGTACCGGGCGGTCGTCGAGGAGATCGCCGAGCGCCATGCCACCAGCCAACCGGTGCTTTTGGGCACCACCGACATCGCCAAGTCGGAGCGCATCTCACGGATGCTGGAGAAGCGAGGGGTGGCTCACTCCGTCCTCAACGCGAAGTACCACGAGAAGGAAGCCGAGATCGTCGAGGACGCCGGCCAGCCGAACACCGTGACGATCGCCACCAACATGGCCGGTCGCGGGACCGACATCAAGCTCGGCGAGGGGGTCGTGGCCCTCGGCGGCCTGCACATCATCGGCACCGAGCGGCATGAGTCCCGGCGCATCGATAACCAGCTTCGCGGCCGTTGCGGTCGCCAAGGCGACCCTGGCAGTACCCGCTTTTTCATCTCCCTTGAAGACGAGCTGATGCGCATCTTCGGGAGCAACATGGAGCGCGTCGGCCGCCTCATGGAGGAGGACGTGCCGCTGGAGTCAAGGCTGGTGTCGCGCTCGATCGAGAGCGCCCAGAGCAAGGTCGAGGGCTACAACTTCGACGCCCGCCGCCACGTTGTCGAGTACGACGACGTGATGAATACCCAGCGCCAGATCATCTACGGCGAACGGCGCCGGATCCTCGAGGGTGTCGACACCCGCAGCAACGTCCTGGGCTTCATCCGTGACATGATCGCCGACACCGTCCCCGGCTACTGTGACGCCCGCCACAAGGACCTCTGGGACCTACCGGGGCTGTTCGAGCACCTGGGCCAGATCATCCCGCTGCCGCACTTTGAGGCGGTCGACCGGGATGCGTTGGGGAACAGCCCCGAGGCGGTCATCGACGCCGTCTACGACATCGTCGAGCAGGCCTATGAGGCCCTGGAAAAGGAGGTCGGCTCCGAGGCGCTGCGCTACATGGAGCGCTGGACCATGCTCCACGTCATCGACCAGCGCTGGGTCGCCTACCTGACCACGATGGAGCACCTCAAGGAAGCCATCGGGCTGCAGGGCTACGCCCAGAAGGACCCCCTCGTCGAGTACAAGAACGAGGCGTTCTCGGCCTTCGAGCAGCTCAAACGCGACATCCAGTTCGAGATCGCCACCACCATCTTCAGGGTCCGGCTCGAGCCCGCATCCCCGCCGCCGGTCGAGGCGCCGGCCAACCTGCAGACCAGCGG
>DAITAT010000065.1:0-7063 GCA_036824145.1 Candidatus Dormiibacterota bacterium | reverse complement strand
CTCGAACCGACAACCTTGCGGTTAACAGCCGCCTGCTCCACCATTGAGCTACTCCGGAATGCCCGCAAATTATATGGAGGTGGCTTTGCGCCGGGCCCTCCCACTGCTGACACTGCTGGCAATCGCCGGTTGCTCCTTCTTTCAGCAGCCGCCCAGCGCCACTATCAGCCCCTCGCCGCTTCTCCTCTCGCCTTCAGCGGGTGGTCCTTTGTTGCTCGGGCTGTGGGTTCTGAGCCCGATCGGGGTCAAGCTTCGCGATCAGCCCAGCACCTCGGGCACGCAGCTGGCCACGATCCCCCAGGGCACCAAGCTAACCGCCACCGCCAAGCACGCCGGCGACCCGACCTGGTACAAGGTCACTTACGGTGCCAACGCCGGCTGGATCGCCGCTCGGCTGCCCGGAAGCAGCCCCCCGCTGGACCTGGTCAGCATCCACCCGCAACTCTCGTTTTCCAGCTCCGGCAATGACTACTACTTCCTCTACCCGGCGAGCTGGTCGGTGGCTGATAGGGGCGCCGACGTCGAGGTCGACGCCCCGGCCCTGGGCGCCAGTCCCGGACCGTCACCGGCGTCCCCGGCAAGCGCCAGCGCGGTGCCTCAGCCGGGCGTGGGGGCCACTCGCCTCCTCCTCCATGCGGCCACCGGCATCGACAAGCTCGGCGCCATCCCCACCACTCCGGGCTCGAACCTGGATTCGCTCCAGATCGAGATCGGCGGAATCACCGTCATCGAGCACACCTATCAGCTCAACGGCGGCGGCTTCGAGGCCGACGTCAAGGCGGGCTGGGCGACCGGCAAAGCCCTGCTTATCACCTTCCGCGCCGCCACCCAGCCAGATCTCGCCACCTTCCACGAGATCCTCGAGAGCTTCGGCTTCAGCACCCCGCCATCGCCGGGGCCAAGCTCCTCACCCTGACCTGAGCGTCCGGCCGGAAGCCCCCCGGCGACACGCTCACCCTACTCGAGGTAGTCCTTGAGTCTCTTTGAGCGGCTGGGGTGCCGCAGCTTGCGGAGCGCCTTGGCCTCGATCTGGCGGATGCGCTCCCGTGTGACGCCAAACCGCTTGCCGACCTCCTCCAGCGTGCGCTGGTGGCCGTCGATCAGCCCGAAACGCAGCTGCAACACGCGGCGCTCCCGCGGCGTGAGGGTGTCGAGGATGTCCTCGACCTCGGTGCGCAGCATGGTCAGGTTGGCGGCGTCGCTGGGTGCGATCGCCTCCTTGTCCTCGACGAAGTCGCCAAGGTGGGAGTCCTCCTCCTCGCCGATCGGCGTCTCCAGCGACACCGGGTCCTGGCTGACCTTGATGATCTCGCGGACCTTGTCGGGCGTGATGCCCATGACCTCCGCGATCTCCTCGTCGGTCGGCTCGCGGCCCAGCTCCTGGAGCAGCCGGCGCGACACCCGGACCAGCTTGTTGATGGTTTCGACCATGTGGACCGGGATGCGGATGGTGCGGGCCTGGTCGGCGATGGCGCGGGTGATCGCTTGCCGGATCCACCAGGTCGCGTAAGTCGAGAACTTGTAGCCCTTCTTGTAGTCGAACTTCTCGACAGCTCGGATCAGACCCATGTTGCCTTCCTGGATCAGGTCCAGGAAGCTCATGCCGCGGCCGATGTACTTCTTGGCGATCGACACCACCAGGCGCAGGTTGGCCTCGGTCAAGCGGTGCTTGGCGTCACCGCTGCCAGCCTCGATGGCCTTGGCGTACTCCACCTCCTGCTCGGCCTTGAGCAGCGCCACCCGGCCTATCTCCTTGAGGTACATCCGCACCGGGTCGTCGAGGCTGACGGCCTCCATCACCTCGACCTGCTGGATCATTTCGTCGTCGATTTCGGCGACTTCCTCGAAGTCCTTGCCGTCGTCGGAGACCTCGATCCCCATCTCCTTGAAAGCGTTAAAGATGCGGAAGAGCTGGTCTGGCTCGGCATCGATTCCGGTGAAGGCGGTGAGGATGTCGTCGGGGGTTAGGAAGCCCTGGTCCTTGCCCTTGATGATCAGGGCCTCGGCGATCACGACCAGTTCGTCGTCACGACCCCGCGGGGGCTTGGTCCGACCGCGACCTTTGGCGTCGGTAACCACGGTTTCGGAGACCACCTCGACCTCGACCTCGACATCGATCTCGATCTCAGCCACCACGACGCCGTTGGTCTCGGGCAGCACCGCGACCTTCGGAGTGGGCCCGTTCCTGGCGACGCCCCGGGCGGGCTTCTCGACCACGGCGGCGGCGGCCTTGGTGGGTTTGGCGGCAACCGCGGTGGCGGCCCGGCTTGCCGGCTTGGTCGCCTCAGGCTTGGACGCCGTCGTCTTGGCGGGCGCGGCCTTGACCTTGGTGGCGAGTGAGGCGGCGCGGAGGGCCGGAGGCACGGGCTTGGCGGCTTTCACGGCTGGCTTCGCCTGTGTCTTCGACGCGGCCTTGGCCGCCGACTTGGTCCGCGCCGCGAGAGCCGGGATGGGTCTCTTGGCGGCGGGGCTCACACGCGACCCTGGAACAGTTGCACCCTCAATCTTGCCCGCCGCTGAGCCAGCTGGCGGTGCTCGTCCAGCAGGCCGTTCCGCGCTCCCCCGTCGTCACCCACGCCACTTGCCCGCAACCGTTCCTCCAGGGCCGCCATGGCGGCTTCGTAATCAATGACTCTGATCCTATTCACGCCGTCAGCCAGAGCCGCCCGTAGCTCGGCAGGATCGATCACCGGGGTCGACGTCAGACTCAGGCGAACCAGTCGGGATCTCTCCGGCTCGGCGAATCGCTCAAGATGGCGATCAAGAGTACCGCCCTCATCGCCGTGCCCAATCTCGAGCACGGCAGCCACCAACTGGCGCAGGCCCTCCGATCCGACCGGCTCGTCCTGCGACAGCTCGGCCAGGATCGCTCCCGCGTCGGGGTTGGCGAGAAGCAGCGCCAGCAGGCGATCCTCCTCTGGGTTGCCGCCGTTGCCGGGCATCGGCGCCACCAGCGGGGCCACCTTGACGGTGTCGACATCCTTGGGGCGCAGCCCCGTGCGACGGAAGGTCTGGATGTCGGCCAGCAGGCGGGCAGGGTCCACCTTGAGGCGCTCGGCGGTGTACTGGCAGAAGATGTCCAGCGTTGCCTCCTCGGGGATGCGGCTGAGGACGGTGACGATCGACTGCGCCGCCACCATCCGGCCGCTGGAGGTGGCGAGGTTGTGCGCGCCCAGCGCGATGTTGATCCACCACTCCCAGCCGGGCAGCGCCAGACCCTCGGCGTCACCCCAGAGCTGCGGGGTCTTCTGGAAGAACTCGCCCGGGTCTTTGGCGTTGGGCAGCTCCACCACCAGCGCCCGCATGTGGGCCCTGGAAATCATCTCGATCACCCGCATCGTGGCGGCGCGGCCGGCGTCGTCGGAGTCGAGACACACGAGCACCTCCTGGGCGATCTTGCGCAGCATCCGCACCTGGTCCTCGGTGAAGGCCGTGCCGGAGCTCGCCACGGCGATGTCGATGCCGTTTTGGTAGGCCATCATGACGTCGAAATAGCCCTCCACCAGCAGCGCCCGCTCCTGCTTGGCGATGGCCTTGCGGGCGTGGCTGAGACCGAAGATCGTCCGCCCCTTCTGGTAGATCGCGGTGTCGGGCGAGTTGAGGTACTTGGGTGGCGTGCTGTCCATGGCCCGGCCGCCAAAGCCGATGACCGTTCCCGACTCGTCGAGGATGGGGATCATCAGGCGGCCGCGGAACCGATCGATGGCGGATCCCGGCGCGCGCTCGCTGCGCTCCCGGGGTGGAAGGGCCAGCCCGGCCCGTACCGCCTCCTCGTCGCTGACTCCCTTCTTGCGCAGGAATCGGAGCAGGTTGTCGGCGGACGCCGACACCGGCGCGAAGCCCACCTGGAAGGTCTCGATCGTCTCCGGCTCGACGCCGCGCTTCTCGAGGTAGCGCAGCCCCCGGGCGCCGGCGCGGTGGTTGAGCAGGATGTGGTGGAAGTACTGTGCCGCCAGCTGGTTGGCCTCCTTGGAGCGCTGCTTCTCCTGGGCCCGCTTGCGACCGCCGCCGCGATGCTCTTCGAGCTCCACGCCGGCGCGGTCCGCCAGCATCTTGAGGGCCTGGGGGAAGTCGACCGCCTCGGCTTTCATGATGAAGTCGAAGAGGTCTCCCCCCTCGCTGCAACCAAAGCAGTACCAGAGCTGCTTCTCGCGGCTGACCGTGAAGCTAGGCGACTTCTCGGAGTGGAAGGGGCAGAGGCCGACGAGCTCCTGGCCCTGCCGGTGCAGCCGGACGTACCCGGAGATCACCTCGACTATGTCGAGGCGGTCCTTCACCTCCTGCTTGGCGTCCCCTGACGGCACGCTAGAGATTAGCGCCTCGGGATACGCCGCTCCGCCCGTGGTGCCGAGCGCTCGGATGTCTCAGCCATGCCTGAGGTTAGAGCGAGGCTATTTGTCCCTTTCGGCGCCGGCGCCCTTCTCGGTGATGGCCGCCTGGGCCGCCGCCAGCCGCGCCACCGGGATCCGGAAGGGCGAGCAGCTGACGTAGTTGAGGCCCAGCTCGTGGCAGAACTCCACCGACCGGGGGTCGCCGCCGTGCTCGCCGCAGATGCCGATCTTGAGCTCCGGCTTGGTCCCCCGGCCCTCCGTGACCGCCATCGACATCAGGCGGCCGACGCCGTCGCGGTCGATGGTCTGGAAGGGATTGTCCTTGAGGATGCCCTTCTCCAGGTACTGGACCAGGAACTTGCCCTCGGCGTCGTCGCGGGAGTAGCCGTAGGTGGTCTGGGTGAGGTCGTTGGTGCCAAAGCTGAAGAACTCGGCGAACTCCGCGATGTCGGCGGCGACCAGGGCGCCCCGGGGCACCTCGATCATGGTGCCGAACTTGTAGTCGACCTCGACGCCGGCTTTCGTCATGACGTCGCGGGCGACAGCCTCCAACTGCTCGCGGACTGCTTTGATCTCGTTGACCGTGCCCACCAGCGGCACCATGATCTCGGGGTGCGGGTCGAGCCCGCGCTGCTTGAGCGCGATAGCCGCCTCGATGATGGCGGTGACCTGCATCTCCGTGATCTCGGGGCGGGTCAGCCCCAGGCGACAGCCGCGCAGGCCGAGCATGGGGTTGGCCTCGCGCATCGAGGCGATGGCGTGAAGCAGGTGGCGCTTCTCATCAAGCTCCTTGCCTTCGGTCCCGGCCGACTCCAGCCGGGTCACCTCGACCAGGGTCTCCTCGTAGTTGGGCAAGAACTCGTGCAGCGGCGGGTCGATCAGGCGGATCACCACCGGCAGCCCGTCCATGGCCTCGAGGATGCCCTCGAAGTCGGAGCGCTGGAACGGCAGCAGCTCAAAGGTTAGCCGCCGTCGCTCGGCCTCGTCGGTGGCGAGGATCATTTCCTGCACGATCGGCAGCCGCTCCTGTTCCATGAACATGTGCTCGGTGCGGCAGAGCCCGATCCCCTGGCCGCCGTTCTCACGCGCTTTCTTGGCGTCGCGCGGGTAGTCGGCGTTGGCCCAGACCTCGAGGCGACGCGCGGCGTCGGCCCAGCCCAGCAGCTTGAGGAACTTCTTACTGGGCACCGGCTCAATGGTGGGCACCGCGCCCTTCAGGACGCGACCGGTGGTGCCATCGATCGTGAAGGTCTCGCCCTCGCTGACGGTCACACCGCCGCTGGTGAACTTGCGCCCGACCAGGTCGACGTCGATATTGTCGGCGCCGACAATGCAGGGCTTGCCCATCATCCTCGCCACCAGGGCAGCGTGGCTGGCGGTGCCACCAGAGCTGGTGAGCACCCCCTCGGCGGCGATCATGCCGTGGACGTCGTCGGGGTCGGTAGCAATGCGGACCAGGATCACCTGCTCGCCGGCCTTACCCCGCTCCTCGGCGCTGTCGGCGTCGAAGACCGCGGCGCCGATGGCGGCGCCCGGGCTTGCCGGCACCCCCCGACCGATCTCCTCGACCTGGGCGCCCGGATCAAGGCGGCGGTGCAGCAGCGATTCGACCTGTCGCGGCTCAACCCGCAGTACCGCCTCGTCGGTGCTAATCAACTCCTCCTCGACCATGTCGACGGCGATGTTGATGGCGGCTTCGGCGGTGCGCTTGGCGGCGCGGGTCTGGAGCATGTAGAGCTTGCCCTGCTCGATCGTGAACTCGAGGTCCTGGACGTCGCGGTAGTGCGCCTCCAGTTGCTGCGCGATCCGCTCGAACTCGGCGTAGACCTCGGGCAGGTCGCGCTTGAGGGCGTCAATGCGCTCGGTCTTGCGGATGCCCGCAACGACGTCTTCACCCTGGGCCTTGGGCAGGTAATCGCCGTAGAGCTTCTTTTCGCCGGTGACGGGGTCGCGGGTGAAGGCGACACCAGTTCCGGAATCGGCGCCTATGTTGCCGAAAACCATGGTCTGGACGTTGACGGCGGTACCGAGGTCGTCGGGGATGCGCTCGTTCTTGCGGTAGGCCTTGGCGCGGGGGTTCATCCAGGAGGCGAAAACAGCCTCGATGGCTCCCTGCAGCTGGACCTTCGGATCCTCGGGGAAGTCCTCCCCGAGGGCGCCACGATAGATCTCCTTGTAGGTCTGGAGCAGCTCGCCCAGGTCGGCGGCGCTGAGGTCGCCGTCGGTGGCGGCGCCTGACTTTTGCTTCTGGGCTTCGAGGGCGGCCTCGAAGGGGTTCTCGTCGTCCTTGCCGATGCCCTTGGCGGTCCTGCCGAACATCTGGATGAAGCGCCGGTAGGCGTCCAGCGCGAATCGCTCGTCGCCACTGAGGCGGGCCAACCCATCGGCGACCTCGGCGTTGATGCCGAGGTTGAGGATGGTGTCCATCATCCCGGGCATCGAGAACTTGGCGCCCGACCGGACCGAGACCAACAGCGGGCGCTCGGGGTCGCCGAACTTCTTGCCGGTTTTCTCCTCGATGTGGGCGAGTGCCCCCATCGTCTGCTCCCACATCCCGTTGGGGAAGGCCTGCTTCTCGTAGTAGGCGTTGCAACACTCGGTGGTGATGGTGAAGCCGGGAGGCACCGGCAACCCCGCCCGGGTCATCTCGGCGACGCCGGCCCCCTTGCCGCCAAGGAGGTCGCGCATGTCCTGGTTGCCTTCCTCGAACAGGTAGACCCACTTGGTCCCAA
>DAITAT010000024.1:0-27860 GCA_036824145.1 Candidatus Dormiibacterota bacterium | reverse complement strand
AGGTGATAGAGAGCTTGATTCGTATTTAGATCGGGGCTCTGAAAGTTGTTGGAGCGGGAGACGGGGATCGAACCCGCGACTTCAACCTTGGGAATAATGGACTTCTAAGGAGGTCTCCACCACGTCTACGCGAGGGCAGCTTGGAATGTGGATGGCTTATTGGCGCCCTTCAGCGTATCTCCTCGCTTAGCTCGCTGGCCGGGTCGTCTGTTGATCAGTTCCCATTGCTGCTGCCTGCGGAGGCTACCGCGCCAGGCCGCGCGCCGAAGAATGGAGCAAGAACTGCTGGGCACTCACCCTTTGCTCGCCTGACGCTTGGCTTTGCTCCGAAGCACGGAGGCTTTTTCCTGGCCCTTGCGCACGACCTCATGTGCCTTGCCCCAGGTTTCTTGGGCTTTGCCCTTGGCCTCGAGCTTCTTGTTGCCGCTGGCCTTGCCTACGGTCTTCTTAACCGCGCCCTCGACCTTGTTTTTGATCTCTGCCATCAACCTCTCCGGCCCCGATTCATTCCAAACCCGCCGGTTAGAAGGGCAAGCACGATGCAGATGATGCCGATCAGGGTGTAGCCGAGAACGAGCAGGATGATGCCGAGGATGAGCAGTAGCCCACCGCCTCCGTAGAACATAGATGACCCTCCCAGGCTGACGGCAACCGAAGCGTCACGCTGAGTCTCCGGCTGCCTCGATGTAGATGTAAGTGAGCATCGGCCCGACGGCATCCCCAAACGAGAGGCGCACCTGGCTCGGGACCGCTAGATCAAAATTGTACGCGTTTGCCGGTAACAGATGAAGCAAAATCGGCTGGGTGGGACCGTTCGTACTTGCTCTCCTCTCTGGCCTGCCAGACTGGTCCGACTAAGCTCATCGTGTGAAGGCGATCGACCTGGTCTCCCGCGTAGACGGCGCGATCGGGAGCGGTGTTGAAGGCCTTATTACGCGGGTCCATCGCCGTCGGCTCTCGAGGGCCGGTTGGAAACGGGCCTATGACCCCACTGGGGATGACCTGTGGGCGGCTGGCGACCCTGGGCCACAGCCCGGTAATGCCGTCGACATCCTCGTCGACGGGGTTGAGGCCTTCGCCGCCATGCTTGAGGCGATCCGGGGAGCGCGCGCCAGCATCAACATCACGGGGTGGCACGCCAACCCCTCTTTCGCACTCGACAAGGCCGACCCGCCAACTCAGCTGCTCCGCGTGCTGACCGAGGCCGCTAGGCATGTGGAGGTGCGCATGCTCCTCTGGGCTGGCGCCCCAGCCCCGATCTTCCGTCCGTCGCGCGGCGACATGAGGAGGATCCTCCAGGAATTCTCTGACGGCAGCGGGATCCGATGCGCTCTGGACGCCCGTGAGCGTCCGATGCACTGCCACCACGACAAGACGATGGTCGTCGATGACGGCGTCGCTTTTGTCGGCGGCATCGACGTTACGGACTTCGGCGGGGATCGTCTCGATTCCAACGATCACCCGGCACGCGACGGGATCGGTTGGCATGACGCAGCGGCGCGGCTCACGGGCCCGGCCGTGCAGGACGTCGGCGCGCATTTTCGGCTGCGTTGGCATGCCACCACGGGCGAGTCACTGCCGCCGGCACCTGTTCCGCCCACGGCCGGGGACGTCGACGTCCAGGTGATCCGCACGGTACCTGACGGCATGTACAAAGACCTCCGGCGCGGCGATTTCCGAGTCCTCGAGTCATATATGCGCGCACTGCGCTCGGCTAAGAGATTCATCTACCTGGAAAACCAATTTCTGTGGTCGCCCGAAATCGTCGCTGTCCTGCGCGAGAAACTCGACTGGCCCCCGTCGAGCGAATTTCGCCTCGTCATCCTGCTGCCGGCTAAAGCCAACAGCGGAGCCGATGACACGCGCGGCCAGCTCGGCACGCTGGTCAAAGCTGACGGTGGCACTGGACGCCTGCTCGCCTGCACCCTGGTCACGCCGAACGGCGGCCAGGGGAATCCCGTGTATGTGCACGCCAAGATCGGCATCGTAGACGACCGATGGCTCACCCTGGGCTCGGCCAATCTCAACGAGCACTCCCTCTTCAACGACACCGAAGTCAACATCGTGACTCTCGACGCGGGGTTGGCGAGGGATACGCGGGAGCGGCTGTGGGCAGAGCACCTCGAGGTCCCACGCGAGCAGGTCAGCGGTGATCCCACGGCGGTCATCGACAAGCTGTGGAGACCAACCGCGACTGAGCAACTGGCACGCGCCAAGCGCGGCGAGGGTCCGACTCACCGACTCACCCTGCTTCCGGGCATTTCGAAGCACTCTGGCCTGTTGCTGGGGCCACTCCAGGGCGTCACGGTCGACGCCTGACCTCGCGGACGGGCCTCGCGATCAGCACGAAACACGTGTAGCGCTGGCCCGCGCGTCCCGCATCTCCGGGAGCAGCACCGTTGCGTATTCAGGACCGACTGGCCTGGGGGTTGGAGCGGGAGACGGGGATCGAACCCGCGACTTCAACCTTGGGAAGGTTGCACTCTACCGCTGAGTTACTCCCGCTCGGCGCGGGGAAACGATAACAAACCCGCGCCGAGCTCGCGCTTTGAAAAACAGTCAGTCGAGGGGCTCGGATTCGCCGGCCGGGGGATCCTGCTCGGCGGCCAGGGTTGTCGCCGCGACCTCCGGGGCGAGGGTGTTGATGTAGGTGCCTGTGGCCAGTTCGAAGCTGGCGACATCGGTCAGTTTGGGACGGATCTCAAGGTGCCAGTGGTAGCTCTCGCGCCAGTCGCCGGCGGCGTTGGGAAGGCTGTGGAGATACCAATTGACGGGCACGTCCCCCGCCACAGCGGTCACGCGCCACAACACCACCTTCAGGAACCTGCCGAGGGCGGCAGCAACATCCTCGTGCGCGTCGCCGAGGTCGGCCAGGTGCTCGGTCGGAAGAATCCAGCACTCGTACGGCTGACGGGACGCGTATGGCGCGATCGCCACGAATTGCTTTGCGCGCGCGACCACGCGAACATCCTGCGCAGACTCCTCTTCGATCATCCGGCAGAACACGCAGGCCCCCATCGCGCGGTGCGCCGCCTCGGCGCCCCGGTACTCCTCGTCGAGCACGGGCGCGACGAGGCGCGTCGAATAGATCTGACCGTGGGGATGGGCCAGTGATGCACCGGCTTCTCTACCGTGGTTGTAGAGGGCGACGACGCTTCCCACGCCGGAGACGCTGTGGGTGCGGTACCGCTGCCAGGTCGTGGTCATCGCCAGCTCGGCCTGGTCATCCGCCAGGTACGGCAGCCAGCGCCGATGGTCGGGACTGTGGATGATCACCTCGCATGCGCCCAGCGCCGGCCCGTGGGCGTGCAACGCGTTGCCAAGATCGGCGGGACTCTCCTCGAAGGAGAACGCCGGGTAAAGGTTCGGCACCACCCGGACTTTCCAGCCAGGTGAGTCGGCAGGACCGCCACCAGGGCGGTAGGCCGCCAACTCCGGGGGGGTACTCTGCTCGTGCCCTTCGCAGAATGGGCAATCCGCGGTCGCCGTGAACTCTCCGTCGGCCCTTCGCGGAGCGGCCTCCGGGCGGGCTGCCCGCCCCGCGGCCAGGCAAACCCAACGGCCGGTGATGGGATCGCGCCGAAGCTCCGACATGGCGGCAGCTTAGCCGAGTGGCCGGGGCCTCAGCTTCCTCAGCGCGTTCTCGAGAAGCCCCTGGCTGCCGGCGGTTACCACGCTGGGGCGGACATCCAAGGCCATCTCAAGGCCATCCAGGTTGGCGCCCTCTATGTCAGTGGCGATGCCTCCGGCTTCGGTGAGGACCAGCAACGGTGCGGCGCAGTCCACCGAGCGGAGGCTGGGAGCGAGGCTGACGCTGACCGCGCCGCTGGCGACCAGGCAGATGTTGAGCGCTGCCGAGCCGAGCACCCGAACCCTTTCCGCACTGAAGAGGAGCTCGCGGTATTCGTCGAGGTGTTCTGCCAGTCGGGTCGCTTCGAACTGCAGCACATTAATGGTGTCGCCGGCCGCCGTCAGCTGGATCGGCGCGCCGTTGAGAGTGGCGCCGCCACCGCGCCTGGCTTCGAAGTGATCGCCGGTGACGAGGTTTCGAACGCAGCCTTCCTGCACGCCGCCATACGTGCGGTCGCTGGCGGCGGCGAGCGTCAGGCTGAAGTACGGAATGCCCATCTTGGCGTTGTGGCTGCCATCGATGGGGTCGACGACGATCACAGTCCCTCGCCCGCCGTAGTCGCGCTCACCCGCCTCCTCCGAGATCAGGTGAAAGCTGCGGCCGCGATCGTTTTCTGCCTCCAGCTGCGAAATCACGATTTCCTCGGCCAAGCTGTCGATGAAGACGGTGCCATCACCGCCCGCGCCTTGGCCCTGCAGCGACCTCGCTTCGGGTCTTCCCCAGACGCCCGCAACGGCCGCCTGAACCTCGTCGGCAATGCGCCTGAAGGCCGGCAGCCAGCTCTCGGTCAGCGGCTGACTCAGAAACTGCCTCCGCGGATGCGCTCGATGTCCAGCGCGGCCGTCGAGGCCACCAGCATCACCGCCATCGTGCCAGCCTGGAGCGGATCGCTCACCACCAGGTCGGCGACCTTCGCCACCGACCCCGCCATCCGCAGCGAAACCACGAGGATACCGGCGGCCTGGATCTCCTTGACCGCGGCTGTGATCTCTCCCCCCATCAGGCTGCCGGCCAGCACCAAGCACTCCACCCGGGGCAGCCGCGCGACGGCTCTAACCGCCTCGGCGATCTCCTTCTCCCCCACCAGAGGGATGGTGTCGATGGAGATTCGCTCGCCTCGGATGTTGTGGCGGTCGGCTTCGTTGACAGCGCCCATGACGACGCCCGAAGCCTGGGCGCCGGCGCCGACGACGATGACGCGACGGCCGAAAATCTTGTGAAAGGTGGGCTCACGCCGAACCTGGTCGACGTCCGGAAGGGCCTCGATCGCCGCCACCAAGGCGTCGGCGTCGGCCACCTGGTCGAGCTCGAAATAGATGTCGGCCAGTCCCTTGTGGCGTGCGCCGATGCCGACGTAGACGACGTTGGCGCCATGTTCGAAGATGACGCGGGCCAGGCCCGCCAGCGTGCCCGGGCGGTCGGCTGAGGTGATCGAAAGGGCCAGCTCGGGCGCTTTCCCCAACCGATCAGCCTTACTCATTGATCGCGATCTGGCTGAGGGCCGCGGAGACGATCGAGAAGGCGAGCCACCCCAGTGCGGCGCGCCAGAAGTCGACCGGGATGTGCACCAGCCGGGCGGCGAAATAGAACAGAAAGGCGTTGATCACGATGCCCAGGATTCCGAAAGTCAGCAGGTTGGCCGGCAGCGTCAGTAGCATCACGATCGGTCGGATGAAGACGTTGATCACCGAGAGCACCACCGCCATCACAATCGCGATCAGCACGATGTTGTCGCCCTGGATGTTCCACACGACGAGGAAGACCGCCAGTAAGGCGAGGACGTTGATGGTGAATCGGATGAAGAATATTGGAAGTCCCCAGGGGTGCAGTCTCAGCCGACGCGGAAGATCATGTATTCGCCGGTCGGAGACTGGTAGGCGAGCGGGTAGCGGCTTTCATAGTAAGGCACGTTGGCGGCGATCTCCTGCCGCTCCTGGGGACCGATGACGACGTAGGTGACGCCGTAACTTCGAAGCAGCGATTGCGTCCGGGCGTCGCCCTTGTACATCTCGATCACGTCATTCTGACGCTCGACATACCCCGACAAACCCCAGGTCCAGAGCCATCCCGGATAGCCCATCACCACGGCCCGCCGGCTGAGCGTGAGGATTGGGTGGTTGTTCTTCCAGCCGGTTAGGAAGAGAGCATCCGGGGAGGTGTTGGCCTGCGCCCAGTCCGCAACCTTCAGCTCCTGGTTATCGAGGATCTTGAAACTGACGTTGGGCAGGGACTTCTGCGAGGCGCGGTTGAGGTCGAGGGCGCCAGAGGCGGTCATCCCCAGCAGCAGGAGCACTCCGACGATCGCGAACTCCGCCCTACGCCGGATTAGCTGGTAGAGCGCCAGCCCGGCCAGCATCGACGCCAGGATCGCCCACCAGACAAACCATTTGGTGTTGTCCCAGTCCCAGGGTTGCAGGATCACCAGGTTGGGGAGTAGGAACAGCAGCCAGGCAGGGGCGAGGAACCGGCGCAGGCCAGGTTTGCCCCATCGCTCGCTGAGGAATGCGCCCAGGGCGAGTGGGATCAGGAGGGCGGTGTTTAGGAGCCAGAAGGTTCCGATCGAGAGGCGGTAGGTGAGCCCGGGCCCGGAGGCCAGCCAGCCGATCTGCCAGCGCAGGAAGGAGTGGCCGTAGGCCGCCGGCGGCAGGATCAGCAGGAGTTGGGGTAGACCGAGCACCAATGCAGGCACCAAGAACGCCAACCAACGCTTGACCGCGCGTCCCAGGCTCTCCTTCCCGAAGACCGAGAAACCAAGGTCGATGGCGGCGATCCCGCCGGCCAGCAGCAACAGGTCGAAATACGTAGCCGTGTGCAGCAGCGGCATCATCCCCAGCAAGATGCCGGCGAGGAACGTCTCGCGAAGATCGCTCCGGCTGCGCCCGTACCAGAGCAGAGCGATCACGAGAAGGCCGAGGCTGAAGCCGAAAAGCGTGGTCCGCTGCGGAATCAAGTACGCAAGCACCGGGTTCAGCCACTGGAAGCCCGTGGTCCGATCGAGGGTGTACTCACGCACGGGATGGGCAATCGCGCCGAGCAGCCTGCCAAGCCACTCTCCGAAGCCGCCCGAGCCTGAGTGGACGTCATTGAAGAGGTTGAAGAAGCCCAGCCCGCCGCTGAGGAAGAAGACCAGGCTGCCAATCGCCGCGGCCCATCGGTTGGCGACCAGCCGCAATGCCGTCGTATAGAAGACGACCACCAGGGCGATCGAGAGGATGGCGCTGGTCAGCGGCAAGGAACCCTCCAGGCTCATGCCGAGATGCAGCAGCATCCCCGAGAAGAGATCAGGCAGGAACGGGTAGGTGAGCTTGTAGCCGGTGTAGAAGGGGTTCTGGGGCGGCAGCAGGTGGCTGGCTCCGGACAGGTAGCCGCTCATGCTCAGGTGAGTGCCCCAGTCTCCCCAGATGTTTACGTAGCCGGCATACAGCCCATCGGGCCGGATCTCGAGGGCGTGCATGTAGAAGGGAATGAAGAAGAGCCCGCCCAAAATCAGCAGAAGCGCCAGTGGCAGGGCCTGCCGACTCCGCCACCGGCGGACCACCGCCGCGGCCTCGTCGGCGAGGGGCTCCCGCCATCGAGTCCAGCGAGCGCAGGCTCCCAGGGTCAGCGCCAGCGCCACCGCGCCCACGACGACGGCGTTGCCTGACATGCCGAACGGGACCGCCAGCAGCCAGGTGAGCATCGCGGCAGCGCCGAATCCCAGCGGCACTCCGATCGCCAAACGTCCCTCTAGCTCCCACGGCAGCCGGCTGATGAAGGTGAGCGCCACCCCGGTGGCCCAGACCAGGAGGAGGTACGCGAGGAGCAGCGGGAACATCAGATCCAGGAGATCCGGGTGTCAGGCTGGATGTGCAGGAAGCGGTTGTCGGTGGGGAGGTTGAACCAGATCCGCTGCTGCCAGCTGTCGCCGCTTATGGGAAGAGCGCTCCACAACGGGTAGAAGTAGATGAAGACCACCAGGACGGTGCCGAGATAGGCGGCGGCGAGCAGGCGGCCGGTGGGCGCGCGCAGCCGGATCGTGCCGATCTTCCGATCGGTGACCCACCGGCGCAGGTCGGCGAGCGCGTATGAAACCGCCAGGATCATCAGCGGCAGGCTCCCGAACATGTGGTAGAGGAATAGCACCCGGGTGACCCGCGAGAACGGCAGGTAGGCGGCCGCGAAGGCAATAACGATGAAGATCGCGGGGTAGCGTCGCCGGCGGAGGGCGACCACCGCGCAGTAGACCAGGGCCGGGATCGAGGCCCACCAGATCGCCGGGTTGCCGAGGTTGAAGACCTCCTCGCGAAGGGGGGCATGGTTGAGGCTGTCGACGCCTAGACCGTCCTGGTAGTAGTAGGCGACCGGGCGCAACAGGAACGGCCACGTGTACCACTTGGAGCCGTAGGGATGGGTGGCCGCCAGGTGAGCGTGGTAGTCGTAAGCCCACTGGTCGTGGATCACGATCTGGCGGACGTAGCGGCCGGGGTCGAGAGCGGTCGGCACCCAGACCGTGGCGCCTCCAAGGTGCACCGCGCTCAGCGTCAGCGCCAGCGGGTCGGGATGGCTCGGTGAGCAGATGGCGGGGATCTTGAGCCCGGGCCCGGTCACGGTGCTGCAATGCGGGATGCTGTTGTAGCGGAAATAGCTGAGGCCATACACCAGCACCGGGAGGACCGCGAAGACAAGCGCGTACGCAAGCACTCGGACCACGTCGCTGCGCGGGCCGGCCGGCGGTTTCGATGGCGGCAGCCCGCGCAAGCCCCGGTCGGTGCGCAGCACCCAACCCCCGAACAGCACCACCAGCATCGTCCCCAACGCCGCCAGGGTGGTCCACTTTGCCGCGACGGACAGTCCCAGACAGAGGCCGAGAAGGATCGCCGTCCACCACCACCGCCGGTTGGTGCGAGAGCCCAGGTGGACATGGAAGATCCAGTAGCTGAGCAGCAGCAAGGCCAGGGCGACGGCGTCGATCATGCCGATCCGCGATTGCACGAAGGCCATTCCGTCGAAGGTCAGCAGCAGCGCCGCGGCGGCAGCGAAGAATCGGTCGGGGCGGATCCGCAGAGCGATCACGTAGATCAGCGGCACCAGGGCGGTGCCGAAGACCAGGCTGGCCAGGCGCCAGCCCCAGGTACCGAAACCGGGCAGTGTCCCCGCCGCCTCGCATTGGTTGTCGTGGGTGGCGCCGCCGGTGGTGGTGACCTGGTGGTGATAGCCCTGGTCGTAGTGCATCCAGGTGCCGCCGATTACGATCCCGGCCGCGATCACAAGCTTCGCCAGCGGCGGCTCCGGGTCGTAGTAGTCCATCCCCACCAGGTCTTTGCAGGCGTCCTGGGCGAAATAGACCTCGTCGAAGATGTAGCCGTTGGGCGCCTGATAGGGATGGCCGAGACCGAAGGCGCGCACCGGCGGCCAGGAGGTCGGGTTGGTGGCGAAATCGGGAAGGATGGGGCTGAGCAGCCGCAGCAGGAAGGCCACCGACGTGATCGCGATGATGATCCGGTAATCGCGACGGGTGAGCCGGTGCTCCGGCTCCTCTGCGACATCCGGCGTCTCGGGCACCGCGGCCGCCGGGTCGGGCACCGGGGCCCTCGGCGACGCGTCGGGCGCATCCGCCCCGTCGCTCACCGCCGTCCTCGCTTGCCCCTTCGATGGCCCCGGCGCGCCGACGGCGCAGCCGGGGCGGAGGCGCCCCGGTGCCGCTGCAGGCCATCCTTGAGGGCGCCCATGGCGTCCTCGATATCGGTCACCGGCAGCACCAAGTCGCGTTCGAACACCAGCCTGGGGCCCAGCTTCCGGCTCAACCGGTGTGGCAGCTCGTCATCGCCCCTCAATTTGATGCAGAGGGCTTTCCGCTTGTAGAGGTTGCGGATCATCTTGCTGGGCTTGCGGCCAGACCGCTCCCAGATGCTCTCGACGGTCTCCAGCCTGCCCTTCTCGATATCGGCGTAGTCAAGGTGCGCGCGCCGGAAGGGGCCGTAGCGGACGCTGACCCCGTCGTCGTCGAAGCTGACGCTGGCGAGAGCACCGAAGATGTAAAGGGCGGAGGCAAAGGCGATCGGAAAGAACCCGTAGAGCAGGAAGATGGTGGCGTCTGAGACCTTGTGCAGGACGAGGACCTCGTAGCCGCCGAACCCGACGGCGACGAAGAACATCGCCACCAGCATGGTTCGGAACTCCTTGAGGTTCTGGCGGGGGTACAGGATGTGGTACCGGCTCGGGCGCGAGCCAGTATCTTCCGCGATCGAGGCACCCGACACGCCCGCAATTGTAGTGGCGGCCCGGTCGATCGGCCCCGAATTCAATCCCCTCTACAAATAGAAAAGCCCGAGGGGGGTCTCGGGCTTTTCAAAGGAAGGGATTGAGTAGGGCTCGGCTGTACCCCGAATTAAACAAAAGGCCTGCGGCGAAATGGTGAAGATAATGTAAAGACTAATCAATTCTTGTAAAGAGCCCGGCGGACGGCCACGTGCCAGGCATCCAGACGGCTGGTTCTGTCTGCCGCCGGCATCGCCGGCTCGAACCTCGCGGCCTCTCGCCAGGTGCTCGAAATCTCAGCCAACCCCGCCCAGACACCGGTGGCCAGGCCGGCCAGGAAGGCGGCGCCGACAGCGGTGGTCTCTGCTGACGCCGCCCGAACCACGGGTATGCCGCAGAGATCGGCTTGCAGCTGGAGCAGGACATCCATCACGCTGGCGCCGCCGTCCACCCGCAGCTCGCTGGGGGGCAGGGCATCGCCCGCCATCGCCGTCAGCGCATCGGCGGTCTGCAGCGCCATCGACTCAACCGCGGCGCGAACCAGGTCTTCGCGGCTGGTACCGCGGGTGATACCGCTGATCACGCCGCGGGCGTCGGGATCCCAGTAGGGGGCACCCAGTCCCACGAACGCCGGCACCAGGTGCACCCCGCCCGCATCGGGATGGGCGGCGGCGATCGGTCCCGCCTCGGCCGCGCTCTGGATCAGGCCAAGGCCGTCCCGGAGCCATTGCAGCGCCGCGCCGGTGATGAAGATGGCGCCTTCCAGCGCGTAGCTGACCTCGCCGCCCAGCCGCCAGCCCACCGTGGTCAGCATCCCGGACCGACTCGCGGGGGCGTCTTGGCCGGTGTTGAGAAGAAGGAAGGACCCGGTGCCGTACGTGTTCTTGCACATCCCCGGGCTGAAGCAGGCCTGGCCGAAGAGGGCGGCCTGTTGGTCGCCGGCGATGCCCGCGATGGCCAGGTCGAGCCCGTGGAAAGCCTCCGGATCGGTGCGACCGAGGTCGCCAGAGCTGTCGCGGACCTCGGGCAGCAGTCCCGGCGGCACTCCAAGAAGCGCGCACAGCTCCGCGTCCCAGTCGAGAGTGTGGATGTTGAAGAGCAGGGTGCGGCTGGCGTTGCTGGGCTCAGTGAGGTGCTCTCGGCCGCCAGTCAGCCGAGCCACCAGCCACGTATCGATGGTCCCGAAGGCCAGCGCTCCAACCTCCGCTCTGCGCTTGATCTCGGCATCGGACTCCAGCAGCCAGCGCAGCTTGGTGGCCGAGAAGTAGGGGTCGAGGAGCAGGCCGGTGCGGTCGCGAACCATCGGCTCAAGGCCGTCGTCCTTGAGGCGACGGCAGATCTCGACGCTGCGCCGGCATTGCCACACGATCGCAGGGGCGACCGGCCGCAAGGTGGCGCGGTCCCACACCACGAAGGTCTCACGTTGGTTGGTGATCCCGATCCCGGCCAGCGCCAGGCCAGGTGGCTCGCCGGAGAGGATCTCGGCGGAGCAGTCCAGCACCGTCTGCCAGATCTCCTCGGCATCGTGCTCGACCCAGCCCGGCTTGGGGAAATGCTGGGTGATCTCGCGGTATGCCTTAGCCCGGACGGCGCCACTCTCGTCGACCAGTAGGACGTGGGTTCCGGTTGTGCCCTGGTCGATTGCCAGGATCATGGGGCCGGGATCACTGCGCCGAGAAGACAGGCTCCCGCTTCTGCACCCGGGCGCTCACCGCCTCCATGAAATCGGGATGGGCGATGAGATCGACCTGGGCCTCGGCCACGGCCAGCAGGCTGGCTCCGGGGGCCTGCCCCGCAGCGACGTCGTCGCAGAGCCGCTTGATCGCGCGGACCGCCAGGGGCGCTTTGCCGGCGAGCTCGCGAGCCAGCGCCCAACCGGCATCCGCGAGGCTTGCAGCCGGCACCACGCGATCGACCAGGCCGATGCGGAGCGCCTCTTCGGGCTTGACCTCACGGCCGGTCATGGCCAGGTCCTTGGCTCGAGCGGGGCCGCACAGCTGGACCACCCGGAAGAGGCCGCCCAGGTCGGGCACGATGCCGTAGTGGATCTCAAAGAGGCCCATCGTCAGGTCTTCGGCCGCCACCCTCAGGTCGCAGGCAAGGCCGAGTTGGAGGCCGGCGCCCACCGCCGCACCCTGCATCGCGGCGACCGACGGCTTGCCGATCCGATCGAGCCTCATGTAGATGTCCTGCAAGTGATGCACACCCTTGAGGAAGGCGCCTTCGGCCGGGTCCCCGGCGAGTCCCGCCAGCGAGTTGAGGTCGATCCCGGCGCAGAACACCGGGCCTTCCCCGCGTAGGAGGACGGCGCGCACCTGCGGGTCTGCCGCCTGCTCGAAGGCCTCGCCGACAGCTTCGAAGAGCTCAGGGCTCAGGGCGTTGCGCTTCTCGGCGCGGTTGAGGGTGATCTCCAGGACCCCCGCCTCGACTTTGGTCAGGACCAGTTCGGAACTCATCGCTGTTCTCCTTGATGTTCTCTTTGGGGAGTGTCTCAAAGGGCAGGGTTGTGGGGCGCGGCGCAGCGGGGGTCGCGCCCGAATTCGACAGTACGAGCGCGTGGCCGCAGGCCATCGTAGACCAGGAGGCGGCCGCTGAGCGGCTCGCCGACTCCGAGAATGAGTTTGAGGGCCTCGGTCGCCTGAAGACCGCCGACCACTGCGGCCACCGGGCCGAGGATGCCGGCCTGGGCGCATGTCGGAACCGCCTCGGGGTCGGGCGCGGCGCCGAACAGGCAACGGTAGCAGGGCCCGCCGGGAACAACGGTCATGACCTGGCCGCCATATCGCAGGATGGCGGCGTGGACCAGCGCCACCCCGGCGCCGACGCAGGCGTCGTTGAGGGCGAACTTGATGGCGAAGTCGTCGGTGGCGTCGCAGACGACATCGAATGCGCCAACCACCCCGGCGGCTTCAGCCGGCGGGAGCCGGCGCGACTCGGCCACGATCTCGATCTCGGAGTTGAGTGAAGCGGCGGCGGCCGCCGCCGACTCGGCCTTGGAGGCGCCCAGGTCGGCCTCGCGATGCAACGGCTGGCGGGAGAGATTGGAGAGCTCGACTGCATCCCCGTCGATGATGGTCAGGTGTCCGACGCCGGCTCCAGCCAGGTACTGCACCACCGGCGAACCCAGGGCGCCGGCCCCAACCACGAGCGCGCGGGCCGCAGCGAGTCGGGCCTGGCCGGCCTCCCCCACCCCGTCGAGGATCAGCTGCCGGCTGTAGCGTTCGACCTGGGCGTCGGTCAGCGACATCGGCCGCTTCGGAGGCTCAGCCTTGGAGGGCGTGGTTGAGACTGCCGCGCCGGTAGCCGCTCTCATCCACAGCCACGCTGGTGTAGCCGAGCTGGCGCAGCTTCCGCTCGATCCGCGCCAGGCGCTCGGGCTCGCGCAGACGGGGCAGCTGGTCGGACTCGACCTCGAGGGTCGCCGCCGCGCGGGCGTCACGCACCCGGAGCTGTCGGAAGCCCTCTTCGCGAAGGACGCGCTCGGCGGACTCGACCCGACTCAGAATGGCGGCGGTGACCGGGATGCCGTAGGGGATGCGCGACGACAGACAGGCGGCCGCGGGCTTGTCCCAGTTGGGCAGCCCGAGCTCGCGGGCGGTCTCTCGGACATCGTCCTTGGTGAGGCCGGCGATATCGAGGGGACTGATGACGGTGTGCTCGGCGGCGGCGCGCCGCCCGGGACGCCAGTCGGCGCGATCGTCGCGGTTGAAGCCATCAAGGATCGCCCTGGAACCCGTCTCATCGGCGACCTCGCCCAGGCGGCTGTACAGCTCGCTCTTGCAGAAATAGCAGCGGTCAGGGCTGTTAGCGGCGTAATCGGCGCGCTCGACTTCCGCAGTCTCCAGGACTCGGACCCGCCAGGCCCGGTGTCGGGCGATCTCAAGAGCCTGCTCGAGCTCGGCACCGGGCAGGCTGGGTGAGCTGGCGATGACCCCCAGGCAACCGTCGCCCAGCGCTCGCGAGCTGACCTCCAGGACGAGGCTGCTGTCGACACCGCCGGAGTACGCCACCAGGACGCCTTCCAGCTTGCGGATCTCGCCCGCCATGACCTCCAGCTTGGCGGCCAGATCGGCTCTCACCAGACCACCACCTTGTCCGCCCATTCCATCATCGCCACGATTTCATCGTATTCGACCGGCGGGCTGCTCACCGCTGCGATCCCCGGTGGTGGTTCCCCGCCGGCGGCGTCCTGCATCAGCACGACCCGGATCTCGCCATGTTTGGCGCTGACCTGGATCGCCTCCCATGCCAGCTCATCGACAGGTTTTCGCACCAGGTGCAGCGTCTTCAGTAATTCACCCACGTGGTGCCGCCGTCAGTCGAGGTTGACAGGGTGCCGTCAGCCGTCCCGGCATAGAGATGAGAGCTGTTGGCGGGGTCGACGGCGACGCCTGTGATGGCGACACTGGGATCGCCCACCGACCAGTTCTTGCCCCCGTCCTGGGTCAGAAAGAGCCCTGTCTGGGCCGCCACGATGACGACGTCGCCGTTGGTCGACGCCGACGCGAGGCTGTAGACCCCGCCGGTGGCGTTCCGCACCGGCACGAAGTTGGCGCCGCGGTCGGTGCTGGCGAGGATGCCCAGCTCGGGGCTGCCGGCGAGGAGCGTGCCGTCGCCGGTGACGGTGAGACCGGTCAGGTAGTTGTTGTCCGCGAAGCCGGCGCGATGGGTCCAGTGGAGCCCGGCATCGCTCGAGACCAGCAGCCCCTTGCCGACCGCGTAGGCATAGACGTCAGTGTGGTTGCGCGGATCGACAGCCAGGCCATGGACGTCGAAGCCGGCGACATCCGCCGATGCCATGCCCCAGTTAACGCCGTCATCGTTGCTGATCCAGACGCTGATGGCGTGGCCGGCGGCGAAGAACGTGGAGCCGCCGCCGTAGACCAGCTGCAGGACGTCGCCCTTGGGCCCGGTGGCGATCGGTTGCGGCGAGCCGCCGGGGGTCGCGGTGGCGATGCCGGTGTGGGTGCCGAGCAAGAGGTGGTGGCCGCCATCGCGAGTGGCGAGGGCGTGGATGTGCTTGAGGTTGGGCTGCAGCTGCGCGATCCCGGAGGGCTCAGGCTGGGGCGTTGCGGGCAGCGGAACCACGATTGCCCCCCCGCCCTGGGTGCTGCCGAACGGGCCGCAGGCGGCCAAGAGAACGATTGTCGGGAGGGCCGTCAGGAGGCAGGTCAGGCCGCGGCGAAGCACGCCTAAGACTACGGGCCACCCGGTTCTGAGAAAATGACGAAAGCAGGAACCGCGACCACAGACCAGGCGCACCCCCATTTTCCGACACCGCGCGCCGTAAGCTACTGATCGTGAGCCCGGCAAGATCACAACCGCCGCCCCTGCTCTCCGTCGTGGTGCCGACACGAAATGAGTCTGCCAACGTGGAAGCGTTGGCGGCGCGGCTGGGAGAGGTCCTGAAGGACTTCTCGGCTGAGATCGTATTCGTCGACGACAGCGACGACGACACCCCCGAAGTCCTCTCCAGGCTGGCCGCCAAGGCGCCCAAGGGCACCCTGATCACCGTCATTCACCGTCCCGAGGACCGGCGCACGGGCCTGGGATCAGCCGCCGTCGAGGGCATGAAGGCAGCTCAAGCCGAGCTGCTGGCGGTGATGGACGGCGACCTCCAGCACCCCCCTGAGCTCCTCCGTCAGATGTTGCCACTGCTGGACAAGGACGACCTCGACATCGTGATCGCGTCGCGCTACGCCGACGGCGGCAGCCCCCGGGGGCTGAGTGGGCCGGCCCGGAGAATTGCGGCGGCGACCAGCAGGCGGCTGGTCCAGGGCCTCTTCCGCGAAGCCCGCAAGACCTCGGATCCGCTGTCCGGGTACTTCGTCTGCCGCCGATCCGCCATCGAGGGCCTGGAGTTCAGGCCGATCGGATTCAAGATCCTCCTGGAGATCCTGGTATGCGCGTCCTCGGCCCGGGTCGAGGACGTGCCGCTCGCCTTCGACAAGAGGCATGCGGGACAGAGCAACGCTTCTGTCGCCCAGGGCGTGGCCTTCGTCCGTCACCTGTGGTCGCTGATCGTCCACGTCCGCGGCTCGGCACGGCTTTGGAAGTACGCCCTCGTGGGCATCACCGGCCTGGCGCTCTTCCTCGGGCTCCTGCTTCTGGGACGAGCCATCGGCCTGGGCCCGTTCCAGTCCTGGGCCCTGGCATTCACCGTGAGTCTGGCCTTCAACTGGCAGATCAACCAGATCTTCACCTTCGCCGACGTTGCAAATCCCTTCACTCCGGGGCGCAGCCGCCCGGTCTACCTCCCGGTGGCCATGATCGGTGGGTGCCTCAACCTGGTCGTATTCATCGTGCTGCTCGGAACCAACAGCGTGGTCACCGCCGGGTTCGGCGGCGCGGTGTTGGCGATGGCCTTCAATTACCTGGTTCACCGCAGCCTGCTACGTAAATCTCCGCGGCTGCCTGGGACGCCGGGCACCGGTACGGTGGAGCAGGCGATCCTCCTGCGCGCTGCCCTGGTGGTCAAAGGTGAGGCCCGGATGCTGCCGCACGATGCCGATGAGGAGGTGCTGGCGGCCGCCTTCAGCCAATTCGACACGCCACCAGAGGAACTGCTCAGGGCAGCCGACCGGCGGCGCCCCATCCTGGTCGCTGAGGCGCCCTCGCACGTAGCTCAGCCACGGCGCAATGTCGGTCTGTCGGCCTGGATGGGCATCCCCGTATTGGAAGGCCGACGCTACCTGGGGCTGGTGGTGATTCATCGCCTGGGGGAGCCATTCACGGCCGAGGAACTCTCCACCGTGCTTCGCACCCTGCGCTCGACCTCCCGCGAGATCGTGCCGCCGCTGCAGCCGTTCCTGGTTCCCGACTCCGAGGCCGCCAAGCCGGGCTGATTCCGCGACCCGCGGCCCATAAGATCATCGGTGCATGGCGACCGAGGCTGGGGCGAACTCCGAGCACCTGATGCACTATCACCTGCGCGAGGGGAAAGAACGTGAGCCAGTCGCCTCAGACTGAGACCCCCGCCAAGGGGGACGATTTTCTTCGGCACGCCGGCGAGGTGTGGTCGCACCAGACCCCGGAGGAGGCCGACAGCCGCTGGCACAGGGTCGACCCTGACGTCGAGCTGTACGAAGAGGACGAGGACACCGGCGGCGGCACCGGGGTGGTCCGGGTCGCCCGCAGCGAGGCCGCCGGCCTGGAGCGTCGCGAGCAGGGCGACCTGCGCGCCACGGTCCGGGCGGAGCGGCCGAAGGAGGGCCTTGGCCGCGTCCTGGCGGATATCCGCGGTGCCCTTCTAGGCCAGCCGCTGGCGTCGGCGCGGATGTCTCACGAACGCCTGACCAAGGTCAAGGCGCTGGCGGTGCTGTCCTCGGACGCGCTCTCGTCGGTGGCCTACGCCACTGAGCAGACTCTCGCCGTGCTGCTTATCGCCGGACCGGCCGCGCTGCAGGATTCGCCCGGGATCGCTGCCGCGATCGTGGTCTTGCTGCTGCTGGTGGGGCTCTCCTATCGCCAGACCATCCATGCCTATCCCAAGGGCGGCGGATCGTACATCGTCGCCAGCGACAACCTCGGGCACGTGCCTGGGCTGGTAGCGGGCGCATCGCTGATGACTGACTACATCCTCACCGTGGCCGTGTCGGTGTCCGCGGGAGTCGGCGCGGTGGTGTCCGCCTTCCCTGACCTGCGTGGCTTCATAGTGCCGCTGGGTCTGCTGGTGATTGCGCTGTTGGTGCTCGGCAACCTGCGCGGCATCCGAGAGGCGGGGAGCCTGTTCGCGGCCCCGACCTACCTTTTCATCGCGGCGATGGGGGCGCTGATCGTCTTCGGCATCGTTCATGTCATCACCCAGGGCACCGCCGTCCCGGAATTGCTGCGCCACAGCAACTACATCGGTAAGCTGCCGATCCCGGGCTACGGAATTGCCGGTATCGGCGGCGCCTTCCTGATCGCCCGCGCCTTCGCCTCCGGCTGCACCGCTCTCACCGGTGTGGAAGCGATCTCCGACGGCGTCCCGGCGTTCAAACCACCGGAGTGGCGCAACGCCCGCACCACCCTGATGTTCATGGTGGGGATCCTCGCCGTCACGTTCGCGGGGATCACCTTCCTGGCCCACCAGTTCCAGTTGCAGCCCAACTTCATGCCTGCGTCGGGTGGGCTGCCAGGGCCGATGGCGGACAGCCACAACTACAACGTGCAGCCGTACCAGACGATCCTTTCCAAGCTGGCTCGCGTCGTCTTCGGCGACGGTCCCCCCTACTTCTTTGTCCAGGCCACCACCGCCCTGATCCTGGCGCTGGCCGCCAACACCTCGTTCAGCGATTTCCCCCGGCTCCTCTATTTCATGGCGCGCGACAAATTCGCGCCGTCCCAGTTCACGAGCCTCGGTGATCGCCTGGCCTTCTCCAACGGCATCATCACCCTGGGCGTGCTGGCCGGCCTGCTGTACGCGATCTTCGGCGGCAGCACCGACGCGCTGATCCCGCTCTACACGATCGGGGTGTTCCTCAGCTTCACCCTGAGCCAACTGGGGATGGTGGTGAGGTGGCGGCGGATCAGCCTGGAGGGCGGCCCCGACGCCAAGGGTTGGCAGGGCAAGCTGGCGATGAACCTGGCCGGCGCCATTGCCACCAGCCTGGTTCTGGTGATCGCGATCTCGACCAAGTTCCTGGCCGGGGCCTGGATCGTGGTGGTGCTGATCCCGATGATCGTTCTGACCGCTCTCGCCATCCGCCGCCACTACGACACCGCCAAGGGCCGCATCCAGACGGAGACTCCGATCACACCCGGAGACGTGCACCCCGTGGCGGTGGTCCCGATTGGCGACCTCAACGACGTCCAGCTGCAGACACTGGCGCTGGCCCGTCGACTCGCCGACCAAGTGGTCGCGGTCTTTATCTCGGACGACCCCGAGAAGATCAAGGAGATCAAGCACAAATGGGAGGTTTGGGGCAACCACGTCCCGTTGGAGATCATCGAGTCACCGTACCGGTCGGTGGTCCGCCCGCTACTGACGTACCTCGACGCCGTCGACGCGCAGAACGACGGCGGAACCCTGATGGTTGTTCTGCCGGAGATGGTCTACGGGCACTGGTGGCACCAGTTCCTGCACAACCAAACCGCGTTGCGTTTGAAAGCTGCCCTGCTCTTCCGACCGGGAACCGTGGTCGTCAGCGTGCCCTACCATCTCGCCGAAGACATCGATGAGAAGGGCAGCGTGGACAAAGTAGGGGCGGGCCGGCCATGACCGAGGTCAGCACGCCGGGGACCGGCGGAGCGATAGCAACGCCGACCCACCGTGGCCGCCTCACCGTGCTGGTGGCGGCGGCCCCTGGCGCCGGCAAAACCTACGCCATGCTCGAGGAAGGGCGGCGCCTCAAGCAAGCTGGCAAGGCCGTCGCAGTCGGACTGGTGGAGACGTACGGCCGGCCCCGAACCGAGGCTCTCCTCATCGGGCTCGAGGTCGTGCCGCGACGGGTCGTCCATTACAAGAACGTAGACCTTGAGGAGATGGACCTGGAGGCGATCATCGCGCGCCGCCCGGGGGTCGTCCTGATCGACGAGATCTACCACACCAACGCGCCGGGTGTGACGCACGAGAAGCGCTGGGAGGACATCGAGGACATCCGCAGCGCCGGCATCGACGTGATCACGACGATGAATATCCAGCACCTCGAGAGCCTTAAGGACGTGGCCGAGCAGATCGCCGGGCTGAAGATCCGTGAGACCATCCCCGATCACCTGCTCGAGGACGCCGACGAGGTGCAGCTGGTCGACATCTCCCCCGAGGCCCTGCGCAAGCGGATGCAGCACGGAAACATCTACCCCGAGAAGAACATCGAGCGTGCCCTGGGTGGCTTCTTCCGGCCGGGCAACCTGGCAGCGCTGCGCGAGCTGGCGCTCAACTGGCTGGCCAACACCGAGGCCGATCGGATCGCCGATGACGAGAAGCTGGTGGCGCGCGAGAACGTGCTCGCCGCCATCCGGGAGCCGGTGCAGAGCCAGGCCTTGACCCGGCGCGCCGTCCGGATGAGCAAGCGCTACCGCGGCGATTGCACCATCGTCACGGTGCTCCGTCCGGGCGAGCTCCCGACCGACGAGTTGGAGCGGAACCTGACCCTGGCCGAAGCGCTGGATGCCCGCTTCGAGGTCCTGACCGGCACCGACCCTGAGGAGGCGATCATCGAAGCGGTGCGCCGGCACAATGTTTCCCAGCTCCTCATCGGAGCCCCCGGTGGAAAGTTCATGGAGCGCTACCGCGGCAGCCTGGTCGATCGCCTCCTCGACGACCTCACCGATGTCGACCTGCACATCATCGCCAGGTTCGATCCCATCGATGTTGCGGACATCGATTCCAAAGCGACAGTCGAGTCCAGTACCGCGGACCCCGCCGCCGACCCCATCGGCACCGAAGGTGGCGAGCGCGGCTACCTGCGGATCTACGTGGGCTACGCGCCCGGCACCGGCACCACCTCGACGATGCTGCGCGAGGGGCAGCGCCGTGCCGCTCGAGGGACGATAGTCGTGGTCGGCGCCGCCGCCACCTACGGCCTGCCCGCCAACGAAGAGGCGCTGGAGGGCCTGACGGTGATCCCGCCCCGGGTCAAGCCGAGCCGGCCCGGGGGTGCGGGCGACATGGACCTCGACGCAGTCATGGCCTCGGGAGCGCAGGCTGTCTGTGTCGACGACCTCGGCTACGTCAACCGCGCGCCGGACGCCAAGCACCGCTTCCGACATGAGGAGGTCGAGGCGCTGCGCAGCGCCGGCTTCAAGGTTGTCGCCACTGTGCACCTGCGCGACGTTGCCAGCGTCGCGGACGTGGTCGGCGCCGCCACCGGGATCCCCACCGAGGGCAACGTTCCGGAAGGGGTCGTGCGACAGGCCACCGAGCTGGAGTTGGTCGACGTCCCACCGGCGGTCCTGTTGGAACGGCTCGAGAGCCACGACGTGCCCATCAGCCCGGAGCGACGCCAAGAGCTCCGCAGCATCTTCACCCTTGACGTCCTGGGGCGGCTGCGAGAGATCGCCCTGCGGCTGGTCGCTTCCCATACCGACGACCGGCTGCTGGCCTACATGGAGGCTCGAGGTATCACCTCACCGTGGGAATCGATGGCGCGAGTGATGGCGGCGGTGGCCCCGCAACCGGGGCTGGAGCCGCTGATCGAACGCGCCGCCGCCGGCGCCCGCCGTGCCGAGGGCAAGTTGGTGGTTGTCAGCGTCGACTCGAGCGAGGGCAAGGACGCCGAGGCCCCCAACGCCACCGCGCTCTACCAGGAGCTGACGATGAAGCTGGGCGGGCAGTTCGTGGTGCTGAAGAGCACCAAGCCCGGTCAGGCCCTGTTGGACTACGCCAAGAAAACCCACGTCACCGAGATCGTGCTCGCGCGTGGCGACCACAAGGAGAAGGCCGGTCCGCTTGGGAGCTCGATCAAGCGCGACATCATCCGGGGGGCTTCGCAGATCGACGTGCACGTGCTCCGTAAGTTCGAGAGCAACCCCGAGGCTTGACTCAGCGAAAGTCGTGCGAGCGGGGCGCGACCGCCGGCCGGTGCAGCGCACGCACGTCGGTGGCTTTCACAGATATCACGTTGTCGACGTTCTGGACGATGCCGTCGAAGAGAAGCATCTGGTTGCGGTTGCAGGTCGCCCGGTGCTGCGAAAAGAAGTCGGGATGAAGGATGAGGTTGATGTGGCCCCACTCGTCCTCGAGAGTGAAGAAGCGGAAGCGTTTGGCGGTGCCCGGTGCCTGGCGCGTGATCACCAGCCCCGCCACCCGGACATGGCTGTTGTGCGGAGCTGTCTTTAGCCCACGACTGTCGGTGACGCCGTCGGCGATCAGCTCGTCGCGGTAGTACGAGACCAGGTGCCGTCCCGTGGTCACCTGCAGCAGCTGGTAGTCGGTCGATGTGACCTCGATCTCGGTCATCTCCGGCAGCGGCAGCTCCTCGGCGGTGGGCTCGACGAGCTGGTTCTGCCCGGCTGACTCGTAGGCCTCGCGCACGTCCCAGAGGATGCGGCGGCGGGGGCGGCCGAGGAAATCGAAAGAGCCCACCATGACCAGGTTCTCGACCGCCTCCCGGCTGAGCGGCGCGGGCACCGCCGGGTTGAGGCTGGTGCCGAGGTGCCCGGCGCGGCCGTCGGGAGCCGACGAGGTGCCGTCGCGCTCGCCAACCGGCCGATCGGGCGGGTATTGCTTGGGGGTACACGCCCGATCGCAGAAATCCTGGAGGTCGCGGAATTCGCCCTTCTGGCGCTCGCGCCGTAGCCGTTCGAGTTGCCCCTGGCCGATCGAGCGCACGTAGTTGAAGCCCAGCCGCATCGCGTCTTTGCCGGCGGGCAAGCAGCGCTCGCGACTCAAATTGATGTCGACCGGCTTCACCCTGATCCCGTGCCGCTTGGCGTCTTCGACCAGCACCGAGGGCGCGTAGAAGCCCATCGGCTGGTTGTTCATCAGGGCGCAGTAGTAGGCCGCGGGGAAGCGGCTTCGCAGCCAGATGGTCTCGTAGGTGGTGCGGGCGAAGGCAGCGGCATGGGAGTTGTGGACGACAAATCCCTCGGCGACAAAGTTGTGATGCGGATCGACGGTGAGGTCGAAAGTCTCCTGCTCGCCCGCGTCCTCGATGGCGGCGATGCGATCCCAGAAGATGTCTCCGCCGGTCCACTGCATCGCCACCTCACAGCCGGGCCCGAGGTCGTCGATCTGGCGGTAGCCCTGCGGCGTCAGGAAGGGGTGGTTGCCGGTGGCAACGATGGCGCGGCCGCTGTGGCTGGTGACGCCATAGGTGGGCTGGACCCCGTTGCGATAGATGGCGGCGATGCCCGCCGGGCGCAGCTTGCGATCGACCCCGCACGCCATTACCGATGTCACTCCCACCCCGCGAGCGTAGCGAGCGCGCGCCAGCGTGCTGCCACGCCAGTTGTAGAACTCGGAGATGTCGGCCAGCTCGCTAAGCGTGGCGGTGCGGCCGGTGATGGGGTCCTCAATCCGCGTCGACCCCGCCAGGCAGCGGCAGAAGCCGAACTGGGCGAAGCCGGAGATGGCGTGGAAGATCTCGTTGCCGAGCTTGTCGTCGACGCCCGAGGTTTCCGCACAGGCGCGCAGGAAGTCGTCGCGGAGCGCCTCCATCGCGGCGCTGCTGCGGTTGCGGTCCATGGCCCGGCGGAAGCCGTCGGCCTGGGCGGGGGTGTAGCCGCCGAGGTCCATGGCGATCTGCAAGATCTGCTCCTGGAAGAGGATCACGCCCAGCGTGTCCTCCAGGATCGGCTCCAGCTTGGGGTGGGGGTAGCTGACCGGCTCGCGACCCTGGCGGCGGCGGATGTAAGGGTTGACGGCGTTGCCCTGGATGGGGCCGGGGCGGATGATCGCCACCTCCACCACCAGGTCGCTGAACTTGTCGGGTCGAGTCCGCGGCAGGGTCGCCATCTGCGCCCGTGACTCGATTTGGAAAACGCCCACGGTGTCGGCCTCGGATGCGATGCGATAGACCTCGGGGTCCTTGAGGTCAAGGGCGTCGAGGTCGGGGCGCTCGCCGGTCTGCGCCTCGGCCAGTTCCAGGCATTCCTCCACCACCGACAGCGTGCGCAGCCCGAGCATGTCCATCTTGATCAGGCCGAGGTCCTCGACGTCGTCCTTGTTGAACTGCACCACGACACGGCCGGGCATGGAGGCGCGCTCCACCGGGAGCATGTCGATGAGCGGCTCGCCGGTGACAAGCATCCCGCCGACGTGGATCGAGAGATGGCGGGGAAAGCCCTGGATGCGACGGCAGATGTCGAAGAACTGGCGCCACTGCGGAGATGCCTCCAGCGCGTCTTCCGGGGTGGCATCGCCGGTGAAGGCGGCATCGACAAGCGAAGGCGACGCCCCCGGGTTGCCGGCTTCAGGACCGGGCTTGATCCGAGTGGCCCCGGGCGGACGCGCCGGCGCGGACGCAGCCTCGCCCGCCGCCAACTGGCCGAGCGTGGGGGGCTTTTCATGGAAGGGCTTGCCGGGGACGCCCATGTCTCAATTCTAGCGAACATTCGTTCGCTGCGGGTCTAGCGGGATTGCCCCTCGATCTCGTCGCGCAGCTTGCCCAGGATCTCCAACTCGATCAGATCCTTGGGGCGGCCGGCGGCCTTCTTCATCAGCATGATGTCCTCGATCGCGGCGACCCTGACCTCCAGGCCATCCCCCAGGTTCTTGACCTCGGCAGTCCGCTCCAGCGCCTCATAACCGCCCGAGCCCGCGGGCACTCCCAGGCAATCGAAGGGACCGGCGTCGGTATCGAAGGTGAAGTGGTCGCCCATGGCCAGCGTTTTGGCATCGAGAACGAAAGGCACCTCTGCCTCAGGACCGCGAAGCCGAGCGTTCAAGTGCCTCAGCGCCGCCGCTAAAAGATCCAGGTTGCCCGGGTCGCGGGCGTGGCAGATGTCGATATCGACCGTGACGCTAGGGGAGCCCCACAGCGCCGCCGCGTACCCGCCGATGACCACGAAATCCACGCCGCCCTCAGTGAGCATGCCGAGTAGCCGCAGCGGATCGAAACCGCGGCTAGGCACGCGAAGCGGCTAGGGTCTTGGCCAGGTTGCGCCCGCTCGTCGCCGCGACCTGGGCTCGTTCGGCATCGCTCAGCTCGAGCAGACCGCGGATCAAGCTGCCATCGACGCCGACCCCCCGCTTATGCTCCACCTCGAGGCTGCAACCACACAGCCCGAGCAGCCTGGTGAGGGTGTCGACTCGCGGGGTCACCCGGCCGGTTTCGATCCGGCCAACCGCGGCCTGCGGCATACCTGCCAACCCCGCGAGTTCCCTTTGCGTCAGGCCGGCCCTACGGCGGGCGTATCGGAGAATGCGGGAACTACTCATGACATCATAAATGATATCAGTCTCAACAACCCCGGCAAATACCATGAAATTGCGCTGAGAAGCTCGCAGATGCGAAGATGACGCGGGTGGGGACATACAAGATCAGCGAAGCGGCAGACCTGCTCGGGGTCAGCCCCGACACCGTGCGCCGATGGGTCGACTCAGGCCGGCTGGGGGACGAGCGAGGCTCCGGTGGCCACCGCCTCATCGAAGGCGCGGATCTCGCCCGGTTCGCCGAGACCCTGGCGACCGCCGGCAAGGAGCCAGCCGTGGTCGTTGGTTCAGCGCGTAATCGACTCACCGGCATCGTCACCAAGGTCGTCAAAGACAAGCTGATGGCCCAGGTGGAGGTCCAAGCCGGGCCCCACAGGATTGTCTCGTTGATCAGCAGGGAGGCGGCGGACGAGCTGCAACTCACCCCCGGCGTCAAGGTTGTGGCGGCGGTCAAAGCGACCAACGTCATCATCGAGCTGCCCAGGTAGGCGACCAGGATGGTCGACAAGCCACGCGCCGCCGCCGCCGCCGCGTTTGGGCTCACCATCTTGATGGCCGCATGCGGCAGCTCGAGCTCTGCGGGCCCTACCCCAACGCCGACGCCGACAGGGCCGACGATGTCGGGATCCCTGACGGTGTTCGCGGCGGCTTCGCTGACGGAGGCGTTCAACGACGACAGGGCGCGCCTGTCCAGCGCCTCCCCGGGCCTCTCCCTGACATACAGCTTTGCCGGCTCGCAGCAGCTGGTCGCCCAGGTTCAATCGGGCGCGCCCGCCGACGTGGTCGCCACCGCCGACGAGGCAAACATGCAGAAGCTGGTGGCTGCCAACCTCGTCGACACTCCACGGGATTTCGCCCGGAACCTGCTCGAGATCGTCGTCCCTCCTGGCAATCCAAAAGGCGTCACGGGCTTGGCCGACCTGGCTCGGTCCGACCTGAAGGTTGTGCTCGAAGACCCGTCAGTCCCGGCCGGCAAGTACGGCCGCCAGGCGCTCGACAGGGCTGGAGTGACGGTCCGCCCCGTGTCGCTCGAGCTCGATGTGAAGTCGGAATTGCAGAAGATCGAGACCGGCGAAGCGGACGCGGGAATCGTCTACGTCACCGACGTGAGGTCGGCAGGCTCGAGGGCGTCGGGCGTCCAGATTCCAGCCGCCCAGAACGTGGTGGCCACCTACCCGGTCGCGGTCGTAAGGGGAGCCAAGAACCGCGATGCGGCTCAGCGGTTCGTCGACCAGCTAATCAATGGCGCGGGTAGGGAGGCGCTCAAGGCGCGCGGCTTCCTGGCTCCATGAGGAAGGGCCGGCTGCCGGTCGGGCTGGGCATCCCTGCCCTTGCGGCTGTGATCCTGGTGGCGCTGCCACTGGCAGGCCTCGTGCTGCGCGCGCCGTGGTCGGATCTTGGATCCCTGCTGGCCGCCGCCGACGTCCGCCAAGCACTTCAGCTCTCCGCCGTGTGCTCGTTTGCCGCGCTCGGCATCAGCGTGGCGCTGGGCGTGCCCCTAGCGTGGGTCCTGGCCCGCATCAGCTTCCCAGGACGAAACCTGGTGCGGGCCATGGTCACCCTACCCATGGTCCTGCCGCCAGTTGTAGGGGGGGTCGCTTTGCTGTTCGCCTTCGGACGGAACGGTCTTGTCGGCCGGTATCTCGGCGGGATTCCGGCCTTTCCCGCCCCGTTCACAACCGGCGCCGTCATCCTTGCCGAGACATTCGTGGCGATGCCCTTCCTAGTCCTCACCGCCGAGGCGGGGCTGCGGCAGATGGACCAGCGATATGAGGAGGCAGCTGCCACTCTCGGGGCCGGTCCCTGGCGCCGTTTCTGGACCATCACCGTGCCCCTGATCGTGCCGTCTCTCACGGCGGGTGCGGCGTTGTGCTGGGCCCGGGCCCTGGGCGAATTCGGCGCCACCATCACCTTTGCCGGGAACCTGCCGGGGCGTACCCAGACCATGCCAACAGCTATCTACGTCCTCCTCGAGACCAACCCGGAGGACGCAATCGCGGTCTCCCTCGTACTGCTGGTTGTGTCCCTCGTGGTGCTAGTCGCTCTCCGACATCGATGGCTGGGCGCCTTGTGAGTCTCCATGCCCGCGTCGCCCTGGAACTCGGCTCGCTCAAACTCGACGTCGATCTACGGGCTAGGGAGACCGAGATCGTGGCCGTAGTGGGGCCAAACGGAGCCGGCAAGTCGACGCTGCTGCGGGCCCTCGCGGGACTGGTCCCGATCAGGGAAGGACGCATCGAACTGGACGGCGAGGTCCTCGACGACACCGCGACGGCGATGCACCGAGCCACCGAGGACCGTCCGGTGGCGGTGGTGTTCCAGGACTACCTGCTGTTCCCGCACCTAACTGCCGTCGACAACGTCGCCTACGGCCTGCGGGCGCGAGGCTCCACCCGCCGCCAGGCCAGGCAACAGGCGCACGCCTGGTTGGAGCGGGTGGGCGCCGGGAGCACGGGTGGCAGCCGCCCCGGCGACCTTTCGGGAGGGCAGGCGCAGCGCGTTGCTCTTGCGAGGGCGCTTGCCACCCGGCCTGCGCTGCTGCTGCTGGACGAGCCCTTCGCCGCCATCGATGCGAGCGACCGAGCCGACCTGCGACGGGACCTGCGCGGCTACCTGTCCGGTGCCCCGGGGGTTCGCATCGTGATAACCCACGACCCGCTCGACGCCATGGCCATGGCTGACCGCCTTGTCGTTCTTGAGGACGGCCGCATCACCCAGGAGGGCCCGCTCGCGGAGGTCACCGCCCGGCCCCGCTCGCCCTGGGTGGCCCGACTGGTCGGCCTCAACCTTTATCGGGGCGAAATGGCCGGACGCCTGCTCACGCTTCCCGATGGGCAGGCGCTCCGGGTGGCGACGAGCCTGGTGGGCACGGCGTTCGCGCTCGTCCATCCCCGCGCGGTGAGCCTGCACCGCGCCCGACCGGAGGGCAGTCCTCGCAACGTCTGGCACGGAGAGCTCGGCGGCATCGACTTCGAGGGCGACCGCGTTCGTGTACAGGTCTCGGGACCGGTCGATATTGTGTCGGAGGTGACGCCCCAGGCGGCGGCCGAGTTGCGCCTGAGCGACGGGGGACCGATTTGGGTCACGGTCAAAGCCACCGAGGTGGACGTCTACTCGACCTGAGGCTCAGGGGTGCCCCGTGTGCGGCCTCACCGCCTGGGCCGCCTGGGCTGCTTCGAGCGCCTCCTGCGGGTA
>DAITAT010000105.1:0-1524 GCA_036824145.1 Candidatus Dormiibacterota bacterium | reverse complement strand
GGCGGATCCACCAGCAGCCGCGCAAGCGGACGCCCCGGCGGCACCACCAGCTGAACCTAAGGTCGAGACAGCGCCTGAGCGAGGGAGCACGGCGGTGCCTGCCTGGGCACCGCAAATCGCGCCTGCCGCGGCAGCGGCGCCCGAGCAGGAGACCCAATGGCCGTCGGTCGTCGACGTGCCCTCGTGGGCCCCCCAAATCCACGCCGCGCCGGCTCGACCGGCGGCCCCCGTCCCGGCGCCGCAGCCGCCGGCGGCCCCGCCCGCTCCCAAGCCCGCACCCGCGCCAGCCGCCCCAGCCGGGGCAGGCCCGCAGCCTCCCGCTGCGCCCCCAGCCGCACGCCCGGCATCAGCTCCCGCCGCTCAGGGGTCGACGTCCTCCTCCTCATGGCAGGTCGTTGATCAGCAGCGCGTGGATGAACCCAAAGTCGCTCGCGTCGTCCCGACGCCGGAAGATCGTTCCTACGCCGAATGGTTCGCCTGGGCAAAACGGGGCGGCGCGCCTGTAAACGCATGTCACGCCGCGGCCCAGGCCGCCTTCGCCGCGCTGTCGAGCGGCAAGGACGTTGCCGCCGCCGCGCAGATCGCCGCCGCTGCGATGGCATCTCCGCCGCAGTCAGTCGACCCCGGTCGCCAGGCCTACTGCGCCTGGTTTGCTCTCGCCAACATCGATCTGACCCTGGACCAGGCGCGCGCACACCTATTCGCCACGGCGGCCCTTCATGCGCTCGACCGGGGCGCCGACGCCAAAGGCGCCCACTCGGCCGGGTTGGAGGCGGCCGGGATCAAGTAGCTGACCACGCGGGTCGGGGTCGTCGCGGACACCCACTGCCCTGAGTTCCTCGATCACCTTCCGGATCGAATCTTCGAGGCTCTTCGCGGAGTGGATCTCATCCTGCACGCAGGTGATGTCAGCGGGCCCGAGACGCTTGCGGCGCTCGAGCGCATCGCCCCGGTCGAGGCCGTGCGCGGCGACCACGATCGCGACCTGACGTCGCTGCCGTTGAGCCGAGAACTCACGATCGAGGGCCGGCGCATCGTTCTCGTCCACGGCAATCGGAGCCGCTGGGTGGAGGAACCGCAGACGCTGTTATGGACGCTCAGCCTCGGCTATCTACACGCGAACGCATCGCTGCCGCGATTCCTACGACGGCGCTTTCCGGACGCTGACGCGATTGTCTTCGGCCACACGCATCGCGCGTATATGGAGAGCCAAAACGGTGCGCTGCTGTTCAATCCGGGTGGCGTTCATCAGTGGAACCCGCTTACGGCCACCCAGCGCCTGGCGCGCAGGCCCGGATGGTTCGAATGGTGCTGGCTTCAGGTCGCTCGCCACATGCGCAGCTATCCACGGCCCTCGGTTGGAATTCTCGAGGTGAGCAGCACGGCGATCGTGCCGAAGATCGTCGAGCTGTGATGGGAAGCTAGAGTCTGGGAATGGCCACGCTCGTGTGCCGTCCAGCCGGACTCGAAGACGCCGAGCTGGCGTCCGACCTGATCACCGCGTCCTATCCAGAGCTGCCCGAG
>DAITAT010000023.1:0-28131 GCA_036824145.1 Candidatus Dormiibacterota bacterium | reverse complement strand
ACCATCCGGGTCGCCCAGATCCGCCCCTTCGGCAACGCCGGTTGGTTAGCTAGCCGGCCGCCGCCAGGGCCTCGCCGAGGCTGAGCTTGCCCTCATATAGCGCGCGACCCAGGATCACGCCTGCGGCGCCGGCGGCGTTGGCCCGGCGCACGTCCTCCATGCTGGAAACGCCGCCCGACAGCACGACGGCGTGGCGGGACCGCTTGATCAGCGCGACGAGGCCCTCGACATTGGGCCCCTGCATCGTCCCATCGCGATCGATGTCGGTGTAGATGTAGCTCTCCAGGGGAGCCTCGTCGAGCACCTCCAGGAGGTCCTCCAGCGTCGCCCCGCTCGCTTTCTCCCAGCCGTGCGTCGAGACGCTGCCCCGCCGCATGTCGAGGGCCACGCAGACGCGGCCGGGGTAGCGCTCGGCGAGCTCGGCGGCGGCGGCCGGCTCCTCTGCGGCCAGGGTGCCGATGACAACCATTGCCGCCCCGGCCTCGAACCAGTGGGCGGCGTCGCCCTGCGAGCGCACCCCGCCCGCGACCTCGACCTCCACGCCGATCTCGCGGACGATGGCCTCGACCGCCTCGGCGTTGCCCGCACCGTCGCGGGCGGCGTCGAGGTCCACGACATGGATGCGGCGGGCGCCGCCCTCGGCGAACTGGCGCGCAACCGAGAGCGGGTCGTCACTGTACTCGGTGGCCTTGTCGAAGTCACCCCGGAGCAGGCGCACGCAACGCCCGTCGAGCAGGTCGACAGCGGGGATTACCAGCACGGGCGGCTAGCCCGAGAGCGAGCGGGCCAGCTCGTACAGGTGGAGGTTGATCTCGCGGTGGCGCGAGGTGACCTCAGCCAGGGTGGTCGAGACGTAGTCGCCCGAGATCAGGCCGACCTGGACACCGTGCTGGCCAGCCACCAGGAGCTCGGCGGCTCGGGCGCCGAGGCGGCTGGCGATGATGCGGTCGCTGGCCAGCGGTGACCCGCCTCGCTGCAGGTGGCCGAGGACAATTACCCTGGTCTCCAGCTCGGTCTGCTCCTGGATCTGGCGGGCGACGTCGAAGCCGTGTCCGTAGCCCTCGGCCATCATGATGATGCTGTGCGACTTGCCCCTGGCGTGGGCGCGGAGGATGCGCCGGCTGACATCCTCCAGCGGGATCTCGATCTCGGGCACCAGGATCGACTCGGCGCCGGACGCCAGCCCCGCGTCGAGGGCGATGTGGCCGGTATCGCGGCCCATGGTCTCGATCACGAAGATGCGCTCGTGGCTGGTGGCGGTGTCGCGGACGCGGTTGACGTTCTGGACCACGGTGTCCACCGCCGACATGTGGCCGATGGTGACGTCGGTGCCGAGCAGGTCGTTGTCCACGGTGCTCGGCACACTGACCACCGGGATTCCCATGCCGTCCAACCCCATTGCGCCCAGCGCCGAGCCACCGCCACCGATCACCACCAGCCCCTCCACGCCGGTCCTGGCCAGCGTCTCCATCGCCATGTCGCGACCCTCGGCCGTGTGGAACTCGGCCGATCGAGCGGTGCGCAGGATGGTGCCGCCGCGCTGGATGATCCCCGCCACCGAAGCCTGGGTCATCTTGCGCCACTCGCCGTTGATGAGGCCGTTGAAGCCGTGCAGGTAGCCGACGCACTCGCAGTTGAGGTTGAAAGCCCGGCGCACGACAGCGCGTATGGCCGCGTTCATGCCGGGAGCATCTCCACCTGAGGTGAGCACGCCGATCTTCATCAGCCCACCTCCACCCACTCTGGCTCCGGCTGCTGGGGCTGGCGCGGCGTGAAGGTCTTGCGCTCGAGGACCTTGCGGCGGACGACCTCGCAGTGATAGCTGCCCGGGCCGAGGATGGTCTCGACGGCCTGCCGCAGCTCCTCCCCGGGCTCGACCCGCACCGGCAGCTCCAGCTCGGTGACCAGCGAGCCCTCGTCCACCCGCAGGGTCACGGTATCAACGCCAGGGAACTGAGCCAGCACCGCGTTGAGGTCCTCGATCACGGTGCGGGGAAGGCCGTCGGCGACGGCCAGCTGCACCACCTGGGCCCGCTGCCACTGGTCGAGGTCGGCCTCGTCGAAAGCCCAGACCTGGTCTGCCACCAGGCCCGCCGACTCGCCCTCGCCGGCGTCCCGGCCGCGCCGCCGGGTGTCCACCTTGGCCCGCATGATGACGATGCGGTCGGGCTGAATGATGTCGGCCGCCTGCTCCAGGGTTCGCGAGAACACTGTGACGACGACCGACCCGGTGAGGTCTTCGAGCTCCACCCAGGCCATCATCCGCCCGCTGCGATCGGGCCGCTTGCGCACCTCGCGGACAACGCCCCCGATGCGGACCTCGAATCCCTCCAGCTCGGGAACGATCTCGATGCAGCGGGTGTCGGTTCGGGTGTGCAGCTCAGCCTCGACACGCCGCAGGGGATGGTCGCTGAGATAGATGCCGAGGAACTCGCGCTCCCAGGCCAGCCGGGTGCGGTCGTCGGCGGGAACGACCCCATCCGTCAGCCTCACTTCGGCCTCGTCGCCCATCGGCCCGTCGCCAAACAACGACACCTGGCCGGAAGCCCGGTCCAGCTGGATCGCCTGGGCGCGGTCGACGAAACGGTCCAGGCTCATCAGCAGCTGCTGCCTCTCCCCCAGCGAATCCATCGCCCCGCACTTGATCAGCGACTCCAGCACGCGTTTGTTGACCTCGTGCAGGTCGAGGCGCAGGCAGAGGTCGAGCAGCGACTCGTACGGACCGTTCTTCTGGCGCTCTTCGACGATCAGCTCGATGGCCCGGATGCCAACGTTCTTGACGCCCTTCATGCCGAAGGCGATGGCGTCGCCCACGACCGCGAACGCGGACTCCGAGGTGTTGACGTCCGGGGGGGTGACCTGGATGTCGTGGTCCTGGCAGTCGACCACGATGGCGGCGACCCGGTCCTGGTTCTCTTCGTTTTGGAGCAGACCGCAGAGGTACTCGATCGGGTAGTTGGCCTTTAGGTAGGCGGTCTGATAGGCGATCATGCCGTACGCCGCGGTGTGCGCCTTGTTGAAGCCGTAGCCGGCGAAGACCTCGACCAGGTCGAAGATCGCCTTCCCCTGCTGTTCGGGGATGTTGTTGGCCGCGCATCCCTGCACGAACTTCTCCCGCTGCTTGGCCATCTTGGGCTTGTCCTTCTTGCCCATGGCGGCGCGCAGGATGTCGGCCTCCCCCATCGAGAAGCCCGCCAGCAGGTTGGCGATCGACATCACTTGCTCCTGGTAGACGATGACGCCATACGTCTCCCGAAGCGCGCCCTCCAGCGCCGGGTGGGGGAACTCCGGCTCCATGGCGCCGTGCTTGCAGGCGATGTAGCGGTCGATCATGCCGCCCTCTATGGGACCCGGTCGATAGAGGGCGATTACAACCGAGATGTCCTCGAACTTGCTCGGGCGCAGGGCGGTGAGGATACGCCGCATCCCCGGCGATTCCAGCTGGAACACGCCCAGGGTGTCGCCCCTGCAGAGCATCTCAAACGTAGCGGTGTCATCCAGCGGCAGCCCCTCCAGGTCGACGCTGACACCGCGGGTGCGCTCAACCAGCTTGATGCAGGCGTCGATGATGTCGAGGTTGCGCAGCCCCAGGAAGTCCATCTTCAGCAGCCCCAGCTCCTGGATCGCGGTCATCTCGTACTGGGTCACCGTGGTCGACTTGTCGGTGGTGCCGCGCTGCAGCGGGACGTACTTGACGATCGGCTCCGGCGCGATCACCACGCCGGCGGCGTGGGTGCCCACGCTGCGGGTGATGCCCTCGAGGCGGACCGCGGTGTCGATCAGCTCCTTGTACCGCGCATCCGACTCGTAGATCTGGCGCAGCTCCGAGACCTGCTCCATCGACTTCTTGAGACCGACAGTCTTGCCCTGGTAGACGGGCACCATCTTGGCGATCGGATCCACCTCGGCGATGGGGATATCCAGGACGCGGCCGACGTCGCGGATGGCGGCCTTGCCCGCCATCGTGCCGAAGGTGCCGATCTGGGCGACGCGGTCCTCGCCGTACTTCTGGGTCACGTACTTGATCACCGACTCGCGGCCGGCAACCGAGAAGTCGATGTCGATGTCGGGCATCGACACGCGGTCCTTGTTGAGGAAGCGTTCGAAGATCAGCCCGTAGCGGAGCGGCTCCAGCGTCGTGATGTCGAGGCAGTAGGCGACCATCGAACCCGCCGCCGAGCCGCGGCCGGGTCCGACCAGCACGTCATGGGTCTTGGCATGGTGGACGAAGTCCCAGACGATCAGGAAGTACGCCGCGTAGCCCATGTCGGTGATGACCTGGAGCTCGTGCTCCAGGCGCTCGTGCTGCTCCTTGGTCGGCTCGGGGTAGCGCCGCCGGAAACCGTCTTCGCAGAGAGAGCGAAGGTACTGGTCGGGAGTCAGGTTCCCGGGCACCTCGTAGCGCGGCAGGAGCATGCCACCAAGCTCGATCGAAAGGTCGCACATCACCGCCACCTGGGCGGTGTTGGCCACCGCCTCCGGGATCTCGGCGAAGGCCTGGCCCATCTCGTCGGCGTTCTTGAGGTAGAAGCTGTCGCCGCTGAAGCGCATCCGGTTCTGGTCCGAGACCCGCTTGCCGGTCTGGATGCAGAGCAGCACGTCGTGCATCGCCGCGTCGCCCCGCGCCGAGTAATGGGAGTCGTTGGTGGCGACCAGGGGGATGCCGGTGCGGCGCGCAACCTCGATGACACCGGTGCGGGTGACGTCCTCCTCGGGGATGCCGTGGTTCTGGAGCTCAAGGAAATAGCGGTCGCCGAAGATCTCGCGGTGCTCCTCGGCCACCTCAACGGCACCGTCGATATCGCCGGCGATGACGCGCTGGCTGACCTCACCGGCCAGGCACGCGGACAGCGCGATCACTCCCTCCGAATGCTCGGCAAGGAGCTGCTTGTCGACTCGCGGCCGAACGTAGTAGCCGTCCAGGTGCGCAGTCGTGATCATCTTCATCAGGTTCTGGTAGCCGGTCTCGTTCTGCGCCAGCAACACCAGGTGATGAGGGTCACGGTCGACCCGGCTCTCCTTGTCGTGGAGGCTTCGCTGAGCGACGTACGTCTCGCAGCCGACGATCGGCTTGATGCCGGCTTCGCGGCAGGCCTTGTAGAACGGCACCACCCCATAGAGCGAGCCGTGGTCGGTGATCGCGAGCGCGCCCTGGCCGGCCGCCTGGGCCGCTTTGACAACCTCGTCGATCCGGCTGGCGCCGTCGAGGAGGCTGTATTCGGTATGGGTATGGAGGTGAACGAAGTCGCTCAAGCCGTCGATTGTTTACCGATCAGGTCTAAACGGCAAGCAATCTCCACGACCCCTCTATGTTATGTGCCCCGGTCTTCGTCGGGCGCGAAGAACTGGACCAGCATCAGCCGGCCCTCAGCTGACGAGGATGGAGTCGACTATCACGCGCTGGAGATACTCCCCCTTCTTGACGTCCCACTTGCCACCGCACGTGATCAGCGACAGGCGGGCGGCCCCGGTGGGGACGAAGAGCCCGGGAACGGTGGCGTTATAGGCCACCGACTGGACCTTGGTCACCTTGAAGTGGTGGCTCACGCCGTCGAGTCGCTGGACTTCGACATCGTCCCCGATCTGCACGTTCTTAAGGTTGAAGAAGACCGCGTGCGAGGTGTCATACCAGTCCAGGTGACCGTCGATGACAGCATCGCCGCTGTCCCCGGGGGCAGGGCCGCGGTTGTACCAGCCGACGTCGTAGGACTCGTTGGTCACCCCCATGGCGCCGCTCTTGTCAACGCCGACGCCCAGGACCGGGGCATTTACCCCGATGCTGCGGATGATCAGCCGGCCGGGGGGCCGAGGCCCTCTGGCGCCGGGCACCCCGGCAGATGACGTGGATGAAGTGGCGGTCACATTCAGGGCAGCAGCCTGCTCGAGCTTGAGATCAGTGGCGAGGTCGACCACCGCCGCCCCGCCGAGGCCGCCGAGGCCGTGCGAATGGGGCACGGCGACAAGCAACCACCCGGTCGAGGCGGTGAGCGCGATTACGACAGCGGCCAGGATTGGCACCTGGTGTCTTGAAATGGGCATCTGTGACCCCATCTTAGCGGGGAGACCCCGAAAACCAAGCCCCCAATTCAGACTGGCGCTTAACCGGGCACCAACAGGCTGGCGGTCTCGACGTGGTAGGTCTGGGGGAACATGTCGACCAGCGCCTGCGCCTCAACGCGGTAGCCGTGCTGCCGGAGGCGGGCGAGGTCGCGGCCCAGGGTGGCTGGATCGCAGGATACGTAGACCAGTCGTTGTGGATGCAGCCGGGCCACCTCCGCCAGCACCGGCGGAGCGCAGCCGGCGCGCGGCGGATCCACGATCAGGCTGTCGACTTCGTCCGGTTCCAGCTGCAAGAGCTTGTCCTCCAAGCGGCCCCGGAGCACCGCGGCATTGGCTACCCCGTGGAGCCGGACGTGGAGCCGGGCCAGGACCGCGGCCGCCCTGGCCTCTTCGATCATCGTCACCCGCGTCGGCCGGGCCTCGACCGCGGGTCGGGTCGCCGCCATGATTGACATCGCGCCAAAGCCGGCGTAGCCCTCGACCAGGCCCCCCGGACGGTCGCCCAGGTAGCCAAGCGCGAGACGGTAGAGGTTGTGGGCCTGCGCGTGGTTGACCTGGACGAAGCACTCAGAGTCGACCCTGAAGACCAACGGCTCTCCCTCGCGGCCGTCGATGGCGGCGCCGTCGTACTCGACGGTGAGGCTGTCCTGGTGCACGAGGTAGCCCTCGAGCTCAGCCGCAAGGGCTTCCTGTAGGCCGGCGGGGACCTTCCCGCCGAGGCCTCGCCAGAGCAGCTCCCGCCGGGTCGGGTGTGTGGTCAGGTGGATCGAGCGGAGTGTGCCGGAGCCCGCCTGGTCGAGCCCACGACGAATCCCGGCCAGTGCGTCGGCGATGTTCTGGTGATGGATGAGGCAGTCGTCGACCGGCACCAGCTCATAGGTGCGCCGCCTGTTGAAGCCGAGCTCGTGAGAGCCCACGTCGCCCTTGGGCTTGACGACGTGGAACTCACCCCGGATGCGGTATCGGTAAGCCTCGGGTGCCGGCACCAGCTCCGGTGCGGGTGCCTCCGCACCCGCCCGCCGTAATGTCTCCGCCAGCACCTGGCGCTTCATCTCCAGCTGCTGGTCGTAGGTGGCGTGCTGCCACTGGCAGCCGCCGCATTCAGGGACGTAACGGCACGGCGGGAGCACGCGGCTGGGGGCCGCCTCGAGGATTTGCACCGCCCGGGTCTGGAGGTAGTTGCGGCGCCTGGTGGCGATTTCAGCACGGACCCGCTCGCCGGGGAGGGCATCGTCGACAAAAACCACCTGGCCCTCGGGGGTGCGCGCGAGGGCAGCGGCGCCGTAGGTCATCTCCCCCACCGATAGTTCAAGCCATTGCGATGAAACGTCGCTCTCGGGGGGCTCCGCCACGACGCTAGGCGCCCAGCTTCTTGCGTAGCAGCTCGCTGACGGCGGGGCCGTTGGCCTTGCCGCCACTGACGCGCATGACCGCGCCGACGAGCCGGCCGATGGCGCGCTCGTTGCCGGCCTGGAAGTCGGCCGCCGCCTGGGGCTCGGTCGCCAGCGCCTCGTCCACCCAGGCCTCGAGCTGGGAGCTGTCGCTGACCTGCTCCATCCCCCGCGCAGCGATGACCTCGTCGACGGCGGCGGCGTCCTCGGCCACGGCTTCGCCCCCGGCGAGCGCCGCAAAGACCTGCTTGGCCTGGTTGTTGCTGATGGCACCGGCCGCCTTTCGCCCGATCAGGGCGGAGAGGGCGGCCGGTCGGACTCTGAGGCTCCCGATGGCTCCTTCGCTCTCATTGACGGCGCGGTTGACCTCGCCGATGACCCAGTTGGCCGCCTCCTTCTCCATACCGGCTGGGATGCCGCCCACCACCGCCTCGAAGTAGTCGGCAAGGTCGCTGCTGGCCGTGAGCTGGTCGGCGTCGTAGGCGGACAGGCCGAGCTGGTCGCGGAAGCGCGCCGCCCTAGCCGCCGGCAGCTCCGGGAGCTCGGCGCGAATCCTTTCGACCAGGTCACTGCCCAGCTGGAGCGGCGGCAGGTCCGGCTCGGGGAAATAGCGGTAGTCGTGCGCGTACTCCTTGGAGCGCTGACCCACGGTGACCCCGCGCGCCTCGTTCCAACCGCGGGTCTCCTGGACGATGGGCTCGCCGGCGATCATCGCCGCCCGCTGCCGCTCGATCTCGTAGCCCAGCGCCAGGTGAACAGCGCGGAAGCTATTCATGTTCTTGACCTCGACCTTGGTGCCGAGCCCGGTGGCGCCGGCCTGACGCACTGAGACGTTGGCGTCGCACCGCAGGCTCCCCTCCTCCAGGTTGCCGTCGTTGACGCCGATCCAGACCAGGATCTGGCGCAGCCGCTGCATGTACTCGCGCGCCGCGTCGGCGCTCCTGAGGTCGGGTTCGGAAACGATTTCCATGAGGGGCACGCCGGCCCGGTTGAGGTTGACCAGAGACCAACTCGAGGTGTCGATCGCTCCCTCGTGGGTGAGCTTGCCGGTGTCCTCCTCGAGATGGACCCGGGTAATGCCGACGCGCACTGACCCGCCATCCAGCTCGATGTCGAGGTGGCCACCGGTCGACAGCGGCAGGTCGTACTGCGAAATCTGGTAGCCCTTGGGCAGGTCTGGATAGAAGTAGTTCTTGCGGTCGAACTTGCTGAATTCGGCGATATCGCCGTTCAATGCCAGTGCTGTCCGAATCGTCAACTCGACCGCCCTTCGGTTGATCACCGGCAGCGACCCGGGCAGCCCGAGGCACACCGGGCAGGTGTTGCTGTTGGGCTCGCCGGCAAGGTACGCAGCGGAGCAGGAGCAGAACATCTTGCTCTGGGTCAGCAGCTGGGCATGGACCTCAAGGCCGATTACAGGCTCGATCTCAGTGCTCACCTCAACCGCCATGTCGGAAGCGGAAGTAAGAGCTCAGTGTCGGCGGGAGCGGGTCACGAGCCGGACCAGGGCGAGGAAGACCACGGCGCCGAAGAAAGCCACCACCACGGTCTCCCAGAATCGCAACGTGCCGCTGAGGATGCCCAACTGTCCCACGATCAGACCGCCGAGGACGGCCCCCACGATGCCCACGACGATGTCGCCCAGGCAGCCGAGCCCGCGTCCTTCGACGACGCGGCCGGCGAGCGCCCCGGCGATCAGGCCGACGATCAGCCAGGACAGCAATCCCCCCGGTTCCAGCGCGACTACCGCGGCGGGCAAGACAGCAACCATCACTCGATCTCCAAAATGCCCATGCCTGTCCGGATTCTAGACTGCGAACCCGTTCAGGCCGCACCCAGCGCGGTCGGCTGGTGAGATCGCCAGTCATTGAGAGACTCGTAGCCAGCCGCGACTCGCAGCACGATATCTTCGCGCCATGACGGCCCCATCACCTGCAGACCCACCGGCAGTCCCTCGGAGAACCCGCAAGGAATTGAGACCGCGGGGATCCCGGCCAGGTCGGCGGGGATGGTGAGGACGTCGTTGAGGTACATCGCCAGCGGGTCGTGGGTCTTGGCACCGATGGGAAAGGCGACCGTCGGCGAGGTCGCGCAGACGATCGCATCGACCGACTTGAAGGCCTCGTCGAAGTCTTGCTTGACCAGCGTCCGGGCCCTCTGGGCCTTGACGTAGTAGGCGTCGTAGTAGCCCGAGCTGAGGGCGTAGGTACCGATCATGATCCGGCGTTTGACCTCGGTGCCGAAGCCCTCGTCGCGCGACTTCAGGTACTGGGCCACCACTGAGCGCGCATCGGGAGCGGAGTGGCCGAAGCGCACGCCGTCCATGCGGGCCAGGTTGGAGGAGGCTTCGGCCGGCGCCAGGATGTAGTAGATCGCCACCCCGTACGAGGTGTGGGGCAGGCTGATCTCGACCAGTTCGGCGCCCTCCCTCTCGAGCTCGCCGATCGCCGCGCGGACCGCCGCGTCCACGCCGACCTCCATACCGTCGATGAAATACTCGCTCGGCACGCCCAGCCTCAGCCCCGCGACACCGTCGCGCAGGCCCGCCCCGACGCCGTCGACCGGCCGCGGCGAGCTGGTGGAGTCGAGCCGGTCGTGGCCGCCAATGGCCTCCAGCGCAACGGCGGCGTCGGCGACGGTATTGGTGAAGGTTCCGACGTGGTCCAGCGAGCTGGCGAAGGCGATCAGGCCGTACCGGCTGGTGCGCCCGTAGGTGGGCTTGAGGCCGACGACCCCGGTGAGAGCTGCCGGCTGGCGGATCGAGCCGCCGGTGTCGCTGGCCAGGGCCAGGACCGCCTCGCCGGATGCCACCGCTACCGCCGAGCCCCCTGAGGAACCGCCGGGAACGCGGGACAGGTCCCACGGGTTGGACACCGGGCGATAGGCCGAGTTCTCGTTGGAGGAGCCCATCGCGAACTCATCGCAGTTTGTCTTGCCGATCGGCACCGCCCCCGCATCGAGGGCACGCTGGACTGTCGTCGCGGTGTACGGGGGCACGAATCCCGCCAGGATCTTCGATCCCGCGGTGCACTCGACGCCCTTGAGGCAAAGCACGTCCTTGACCGCCAGCGGGATGCCGGCGAGCGGGCCGGCTGCGCCCGAGGCGATGGCGCGGTCGGCGGCGTCGGCGGCCTCCAGCGCCAATTCCGGGGTCGTCGTCAGGAAGGCGCCGAGCTTCTGATCGACCTCGGCGACCCGGTCCAGCGAGGCCTGCGCCAGCTCGCGGGAGCTGGTCTCGCCCGCCTTCAAGGCGGCGCTCAGCTCGGCAATCGAGGAATTTGCGCTCATTCCTGCATCGCCCGCACCCGGAAGTAGCTGCCTTCCCTCGAGGGCGCGTTGGCCAGCGCCTCTTCCGGATCGAAGGACAGCTTGACCTCATCGTCCCGCATGACATCGACCAGCTCGCCGACCTGGGCCGTGGGCGCGATCGCGCCAGTGTCGAGCTGCTCCAGTTGGTCGATGTACTCGAGGATGCTGGAAAGCTCCGAGGCGAGCGCCTCCAGCTCGTCGTCGCTCAGGCCCAGGCGGGCCAGTTCGGCGACGTGTCGCACCTGCTCAAGCGTCAACTTCACGGGTTCAAGATTGTAGAGACCGGCGGAGCGGTCGCCGGGTACCGGAACTTACTTCGAACCTATTTCGCTTTGCCCCGCTCCTCCACCAGGCGGTGCTCGACCCACACATTGGGTTCGACGTAGCGGCCCAGGTCGTGCTCCAAATCGATGTGCACAGGCGCCAGGCCGCCCGGCACGACGTAGGCGCCGGTGGCGGGGAAGGTACCGCCGGTCCAGACAGCCCACTGCTCGACGGTGCCTTCCACCACCATCGATTCCGGCGCCACCATCAGGATCCTGCCGCCGAGCTGGAGGTGGACCCGGAGCCAGGGGTCGAAAGCGCTACCGTCGGGGTGAGTCCAGCCGATGTACTCCTCGAACTTGGCCAGCGGGTAGGACTCCTTGCGGTTCGGGCGCACCGGCGCCAGCAGGCTGGTAAGGCCCTGGTCCACGGCCAGGGCTCGCATGCTCTTGAGGATGTCGGTGCCCAGGCCGATTTTGCGCATCGCCGGGTGTGCGACCGCCGAAGCCGCCAGCAACGTGTTGGGTTTGCGGTTGGCCGCGAAGGCCAGTTCAAGCGCCTGGTCCCACCCGGCAGACAAGCCCTCGGCCGTGCCGTCCCAGTGCAGGGGGAGGGTGTGACCGCACGCGACGATGACGTCGGCGTCGTCGAGGAAGAGCACCTGGTGGGCCGGGAATTCCGTGTAGGTCCTGTCCCAGTACAGCGCTCTTACCGGGCTGCCTTCGTAGAACGCGGGCCAGCTGAGGGTGCCGTCAAGGCCCGAGGCCCGGAGCGCGTCGACCAGGTCGGGGCGATCGGCCAGGGTGACAGTCCGGAGCGCCGTTGTGGTCACGGCTGAAGTTTAGGCCGCTTGCCCGGCTTACTCGCCGATCAGCTCCCTGAGCCGCGACTCGTCGATGATCTCAACGCCCAACTTTTCGGCCCTGGCCAGCTTGGTCCCCGGGCTGTCGCCGACGACCACGAAGTCGGTCGTCTTGGTGACGCTGTCGACGGTCGCGCCGCCTTGGTCGGCGATGCGCTTCTCGAACTGGCTGCGCGGCTCCGAGAGCGTGCCGGTGATGACGAACGTCTTGCCCGACAGCGGTCCCTCCTTTGGTGGCGGGGGCGGCTCGGGCCTGACACCCGCTGCGAGGAGCTCGCGCACCAGGTGCCGGGACGCCGGGTTCCGGAAGAAGTCGTAGACCGACTGGGCCACCACCTGGCCTATGCCCGCGACAGCGTTGAGCTGCGCCGCGTCGGCGGCCTCCAGCGCCTCGATGGTGCCGAATGCATGCGACAGCAGCTCCGCGGTTGTGTACCCGACGTGCCGGATGCCGAGCGCGATCAGCAGCCGCGGCAGGGTTGTCTGCTTGCTCCGCTGGATGCTGTGGTGAAGCTTCTGCGCTGACCTCTCGGCAAAGCCGTCCAGCTTGACCAGGTCCTCGGGCGCCAGCTTGTAGATGTCACCGGGGGTCTTGACCAAGCCTCGGTCCAGCAGCTGTCTGACGATCATGTAGCCGAGCCCATCGATGTCCATCGCGCCGGCAAAGTGCGCCATCGACTCCAGGATCCGCGAGGGGCATTCTGGGTTGATGCAGTACCGCACCGCCTCCCCGGCCTCACGCACCAGCTCGCTGCCGCAACGTGGGCAGTGCGTGGGCGGCTTCCATTTGGGTGCGCCCTTCTTCCGCGACGCCAGCACCGGGCCGACAACCTCGGGGATGACGTCGCCGGCCTTGCGGACGATTACCGTGTCGCCAACACGGACATCCTTGCGAGCGATGTCGTCTTCGTTGTGCAGTGTCGCCAACGACAGCGTCGATCCCGCCACGAAGACCGGCTCCAGCACCGCGAAGGGGGTTACCGCGCCGGTACGGCCGACGTTGACAGCGATGTCACGAAGCAGCGTCTGGGCCTCCTCCGGCGGGTATTTGAACGCGATCGCCCAGCGCGGCTCGCGGGAGATGAAGCCCAACTCCTGCTGCTGGCCCAGGTCGTTGACCTTGATGACCACACCATCGGTGCCGTAGTCGAGCTTGTGGCGCTGATCACGCCATCTCTCGATGTACCCGAGCACCCGCGCGATGCTCTGGTGGACGGCCATCTTGGGGTTGACCCGGAAGCCCAGTTCCTTCAGCCGCTCCATCACCTCGGCGTGCGTTTTGGCGCTGCCTGTCGGGTCCATCGCGTAGATGAAGGTCTGAAGCTTGCGCTGCTTGGTCAGCCTGGGGTCGAGCTGGCGGATCGAGCCGGCGGCGGTGTTGCGGGGGTTCTGGAAGAGGGACTTGCCCTCCTCCTCATGGCGGCGGTTGAGCTCGGCGAAGGCGGAGTTGGACATGTAGACCTCGCCGCGGACCTCGATCTCCGGCGGCACTCCTCCCACCCCGGCGCGCAGCCGCATGGGCACGTCCATGATGGTGCGCACGTTGCTGGTGACGTCCTCGCCGACGGTGCCGTCACCCCGGGTGGCGCCGATGGCGAGCTTGCCATCGCGGTACGTCAGGCTCATCGCCAGGCCGTCGATCTTCAACTCGGTGACGTACTCGACCTTCTCCCCCACCCGGCCAATGACGCGCTTGTGCCAGGCCCGCAGCTCGTCGGCGTCGAAGACGTTGCCCAGGGACAACATCGGGATCCGGTGGCGGACCTTCTTGAAGGCGTCGACCGGGGCTTCGCCAATCCGCTGGGTTGGCGAGTCCGGGCTCTGCAGCTCGGGATGAGCGCCCTCCAAGCCGACCAGCTCGCGGAACATCTGGTCCCACTCGTAGTCAGAGATCTCGGGGCTGTCGAGGACGTAGTACTGATGGTTGGCGCGCTCCAGCTGCTCGCGCAGCCAGGCTGCCCGGCTCCGCCAGTCTTCGAGCGGGGGGGCTACGTCGGGCGCCGCCTTTTTGCCCGACCGCGCCACCTATTCCGACTCCTTCGCGGCCAACTTCAGCGGGGCGATCGACGCCGAGAGGATCTTGATGCCGACGCCGTCGAAGCGAACGATCAGTTCCTCGTCGCTGCGGGTCATGGTGCTCTTCACGACCGTGCCGACGCCAAAGCTCTTGTGGCTGACGCGCTGGCCGGCGGCGTACCGCTGCACCACAGGCTCCGACTTCATCGGTGGTTGCCGCGAGACAGCGTCGAGGAGCGCGGCGCTGCCGCTGCCGCTGCGGATGCGGGTGCTGCCCGCCGGCCGCTGCAGGATCGCCTCGGGCAGCTCGCTCAGGAAACGCGACGGCATGTTGAGGTTGGCCACCCCGAAAAGGTGCCGGCGGAAGGCGTGGAAGAGGTACAGGCGCCGCATTGCCCGCGTCATGCCGACGTAGCAGAGGCGACGCTCCTCGTCGATGCCGCCGGGCTCCTCGATGGCGCGCAGGTGCGGCAGCAGGCCCTCTTCCATCCCCACCATGAAGACGACAGGGAACTCCAGCCCCTTGACCATGTGCAGCGTGATCAGGGTCAGCCCAGGCTTGCTCTCGTCGAGGCTGTCGACATCGCTGACCAGGGCGGTGTCCTCGAGGAATTGCGCCAGCGCCTCGGGGCCGGACATCCCCGCGTACTCCGAGGCCAGGCCCTTGAACTCGAGTAGGTTCTGCCAGCGCTCGGCGCCCTCCTCGGTGCCGTCGTCGACCATCCGCTGGATCCCGCTGCGGACGAGCATCTCACCGATGACCTCCTGGAGTGGCTTCTCGGCCATCTCGGCGCGGAGACCGTCAATGAGGTCGCGGAAGGCGATCAACGCCTCCGAGCCGGCGGCGCCGATCCCGCTGATGGCGCTGGGATCACGGATGACCTCGCCGACCGGGATCCCTCGGGTGGCGGCCGCCGCCTCGATGACCGCGATGGTCTTGTCGCCGATCTTGCGCCGGGGCACGTTGATGATGCGGCGGAAGGCGATCACGTCGGCGGGGTTGAAGATCACCCGCAGGTAGGCGAGGGCGTCCTTGATCTCGCGCCGCTCGTAGAAGCGCACCCCGCCGATGAGCTTGTAGGGAACGTTCTGGCGCACCATCGCCTCCTCCAGCGCGCGTGACTGCGCGTTGGTGCGGTAGAGGACGGCGATGTCGTTGAGGGCGAGGCCCTCCTGTTGGGTCAGCCGGTTGACCTCGCTGATGACCGCCAGCGCCTCCTCCTGCTCGTCGTAGACCTGCCCCAGCATCACCTTCTCGCCGGCGCCGGCGTCGGTCCAGAGCTGCTTCTCGGCGCGCTCCGGGACCCCCTGGATGACGACGTGGGCGGCGTCGAGGATGTGCTGGGTGGAGCGATAGTTCTGCTCCAGCTTCACGATCGTGGCCTCGGGGAAGTCGCGCTCGAAGCTCAGGATGTTGCGGACGTCGGCGCCGCGGAAGCTGTAGATCGACTGGTCATCGTCGCCGACGACGCAGAGGTTGCGGTGCTGCTCCGCGAGCAGCTGGATGAGCACGTACTGGACCTTGTTGGTGTCCTGGTACTCGTCGACCATGATGTGCTGGAAGCGCCCCTGCCATTTCTGCAGCGCCGAGGCGTCCTCGCGGAAGAGCCGGGCTGCGATCAGGAGCATGTCGTCGAAGTCGAGAGCACTGGCGTCGCGGAGGAGCTGGTCGTAGATCGGGTAGACGCGCGAGACGATCTCAGAGAAGTAGTCCTCGGCCTGGGCGGCGAACTCGTTTGGCCCAAGAAGCTCGTTCTTGGCATGGGAGATGCGCCCGGAGATGGCCTGCGGCGGGAATTTCTTCTCGTCCAGGTTGAGCTTCTGCATCGTCCGCTTGACGGCAGCCAGCCGATCGGCCTCGTCGTAGATGACGTAGCTGCGGTTGATGCCGATCAGGTGGCCGTCGCGGCGCAGGATGCGACCGCAGATGGAGTGGAAGGTGCCCATCCACACCGGCGCCTGCCCCGGGCCGACCAGGGTTTCGATGCGCGCGCGCATCTCTCGTGCGGCCTTGTTGGTGAACGTCACCGCCAGGATCTGGTCGGGGCGGGCTCGGCCCGACTGGATCAGGTGCGCGATCCGGTAGGTGAGCACCCTGGTCTTGCCGCTGCCGGCACCGGCAAAGACCAGCAGGGGTCCGTCTGGCGCGGTGACCGCCTGCAGCTGCGGCGGGTTCAGGATTGCCGAGAGCTCGGCGGTGTCCAGGGCGCTCAAACGAGCTTCAGACGGCGCGGGCTGAGGTCGACGAGCTCAGGGTGCACCGGTCAATTCTAGGAACCGCCGCGTCGACCCCATTAAGCGGCAACCCAGGGGCTCCGATTTTAGAAGCCCATGCCTCCCATGTCGCCCATGCCACCCATGTCGCCCATGTCGCCCATCCCGCCCATGCCGTGGTCATGACCGTGCTCAGCCATGCCCGCGCCCTCCTCTTGGACGGGGGCATCGGACACCAGCGTCTCGGTGGTGAGCAGGATGGCGGCGATGCTGGCGGCGTTCTGGAGGGCCGAACGAGTCACCTTCGCAGGATCCACGATGCCGGCCTTGACCATGTCCACGTACTGGCCGTTGCGGGCGTCGAAACCGACGTTGCCCTTCGCAGCGCTGACCTTCTCGACCGCCACCGATCCCTCGACACCGGAGTTGGTGGCAATCTGGCGGAGGGGCGCCTCAAGGGCGCGGCGGACGATGGCAGCGCCGACGGCGCGGTCGCCCTCAAGCTTGAGAGTGTCGATCGCCGCCTGGGCCCGCAGGAGCACGGTGCCACCGCCAGGGACAATCCCCTCCTCGATGGCGGCCCGGGTGGCCGCGAGCGCGTCCTTGAGGCGGTCCTTGCGCTCCTTGAGCTCGACCTCGGTGGGCGCGCCCACCTTGATCACGGCGACACCGCCGGCGAGCTTGGCGATTCGCTCCTGGAGCTTCTCGCGGTCCCAGTCGCTCTCAACGTCCTCCATCTGGCGACGCAGGTCGGCGACGCGGCCCCCGATGGCGCTCTTCTCACCGCTGCCCTCGACGATGGTGGTGGAGTCCTTATCGATCGTGACCCGTCGCGCCCCGCCCAGCTTCTCGAGCTCGGTGTCCTCCAGGCGCAGACCGAGGTCCTCGGTGATAACCTGCGCACCCGTGAGAACGGCGATGTCATCGAGCATCGCCTTGCGGCGGTCGCCAAAGCCCGGCGCCTTGACAGCGACGGCTGTGAAGGTGCCACGCAGCTTGTTGACCACCAGCGTGGCCAGGGCCTCGCCCTCGATGTCTTCGGCGATCAGCAGCAGGGGGCGCCCGTTCTGCATCACCTTCTCGAGCACCGGCAGGATGTCCTGCACCGCCGAGACCTTCTTATCGGTGATCAGGATCAGGGGGTTTTCGAGCTCGGCCTGCATCGCATCCTGGTTGGTCACGAAGTAGGCGCTGATGTAGCCCCGGTCGAACTGCATGCCCTCGACAACTTCGATCTCATTGCCGAAGGTCTGGCTTTCCTCGACTTCGATCACACCATCGCGGCCAACCTTGTCCATGGCGTCCGCGATGAGGTTGCCGATCTCCTCGTCGCGCGCGGCGATGCCGGCCACCTGGGCCACATCGTGGCGGCCTTTTACCGGCCTTGCCAGCTCAGCGATGCGCTTGACCACCCGCTGGGTGGCCTGGTCGATGCCCTCCTTGAGGACCATTGGGTTGGCGCCGGCGGCGACCATGTGCAGCCCTTCCACGATCATGGCGTACGCCAGCACCACGCTGGTGGTGGTGCCGTCGCCAGCGACGTCGTTGGTCTTGACGGCGACTTCCTTAACGAGCTGCGCGCCCATGTTCTCGAAGTTGTCTTCGAGCTCGATCTCCCGGGCGATGGTGACGCCGTCGTTGGTGATCACCGGGCTGCCGAACTTCTTGTCGAGGACGACGTTTCGCCCTTTCGGCCCCAGTGTGATGCGAACGACGTCGGCCAGCTGAGCAGCGCCACTGCGCAGGTGCTCACGGGCATGCTCGTCAAACAGAAGCTGCTTCGGCATGTCTACCTACCTAATCGTGGATACGGAGCGGCGCGAAATTACTTCTTCTTGCCGTTCTTGGCGACGACGGCGAGGATGTCCTTCTCGCTCAGGATGAGGTAGTCCTCGTCCTCCAGCTTGACCTCGTTGCCGGCGTACTTGGAATAGATCACGCGGTCCCCGACAGTCAGGTCGATGGGCTCGCGCTTGCCAGTGTTCTCGTTTAGACGGCCGTTGCCGACAGCCTCGACGACGCCCTCCTGGGGCTTCTCCTTGGCGGTGTCCGGCAATACGATTCCGCTCTTGGTCATCTCCTCCCGCTCCAGGGGACGGACGACGACACGGTCAGCAAGTGGGCGCAGGTTCATGGGCAAGATTCCTCCTCAAGGACCGGTCCGGCGGGCCGGTTAGCACTCGATACTCTGGAGTGCTAATGTTAGCGCCCTCCCAGGGGCGCTCGCAACTTGCGGCGATTCTCATCCCGCCAGCCGCAATCCCGGGTCGACCTGCAGGCTCGAGCCCCCGCCGGCGCGCCAAAGGTGCCAGCCGGCGGCCGCGATCATGGCGGCGTTATCGGTGCAGAGCTCCGGCTCCGGCACCACCAGCGGAGGCCCGCCGGCCAGGCTGGCTTCGGCGGCACGCCGCAGACCTCGGTTGCTGGCAACGCCGCCGGCAATGGCCACCGTCGCGGGCGCCGACAGTTCCACCGCCGTCTTCAAGCGATCCAGCAGGTGTTCGATGACCCGCGACTGGAAGCTGGCGCACGCCGCCGCGACATACCCGGGATCCAGGCCCGCCGACTGCCCTGGATCAAGACCGGCACCCTGCTGGAGGCCCAACCGCCGCTCCAGCGCATAGCGCACCGAAGTCTTGATGCCGCTGAAGCTGAAATTGAGGCCGTCGACCTTGATCGCGGGCAACGGGAACTCGCGCGCAGCGCTGGTCGCGTCGACCGAGGCGGCCAGGCGATCGATATGGGGCCCGCCGGGGTAGCCCAGCCCGAGCAGCCGGGCGACCTTGTCGAAGGCCTCGCCCGCGGCGTCGTCGAGGGTCCGCCCCAGCACCTCGTGGGCGCCGTCCTCCCGGAGCAGAACCAGCTCGGTGTGTCCGCCGGAGACAACCAGGGTGAGCAGCGGCGGACGCGCCGCGTTGGAATGGAGCATCGCCGAGTGGATGTGTCCATCGAGGTGGCTGACGCCCACCACTGGCAGGCCGCGCTCGAGCGCCAATCCCTGGGCAAAGCCCACCCCCACCAGCAGAGCCCCGATCAGGCCGGGCCCCCGGGTGACAGCAACCAGGTCAACCTCGGACAGCCCCTTGCCTGCCCGCCTTAGCGCCTCGTCCAGAACCAGCGGCAGTCGCTCGACGTGCGAGCGGGCGGCCAGCTCGGGCACCACCCCGCCGTAGCCGGCGTGGAGCTCGACCTGGGAGCTGACTACGTTGCTGAGGATCCTCCCGCCGTCTTCAACAAGTGCCGCCGAGGTCTCGTCGCAGCTGGTCTCAATCCCCAGCGTGATCATCGAAGGCGACTTCCCGGCCGGCGCGGTCGCGCAGCTTCTCGTAGCGCTCCCGGAAGGCCGGCGAGAGCAGCGAGTCCGACCACATCACGACCGCGTCCTCGCCGTCGTCGGTGTAGTAGCCGCGCCGCCGGCCGATCACCTTGAAGCCAAGCCTTTCGTACATCACCATGGCGCCGTGGTTGGAGGCGCGCACCTCCAGCGTCATCCAGCGCGATTCCATCGCGTAGGCCCGCTGGATCAGGGCCAGCATCAGGGCCATGCCAAAGCCCTTGCCCTGGTCCCGCCGGCGCACGCCGACAGTGGTGATGTGGGCCTCGTCGTGCATCTTCCAAAGCCCGGCGTAGCCGACGATCTCCTCCTCCTCACGGAGGACGATGTAGCTGGCGAGTTGGTTCTGCGACAACTCGCGGCGGTACGCGTTGCGAGGCCAGGGTGTGAGAAAGATCTCTTTCTCGATCTCCTGGACCGCCGGGATATCGTCGAGCGTCATCGCTTCGATGACGGTGCGCTGCCGAAGCTGCATCACTCCAGTTATCAGTCTCCGTAATCGCCTGTGAGCTGATCATAGTTCACGACCTCTTTCGCGCCCACGGCCTGGTTCACAGCCGCTACCAGGGCGTCGGCGCCGCTGCGGACCTCGCCTCCGGCGCCGGCGGAAAGCTGAGCCAGCAGCGCGGGCTCGGCGGCCACCCTCGCGCCGCCGGCATCGATTTCGCTGATCGTCTTCAGCCGGCGCGGCCCCGCCGGGCTCCGGCTGGCGCCATGGCTTGCAAACTCCTGGCTGTAGGCACGACCGCGACCAGCCGCGACCAGCGCCTGTACGCTGCGGTCGCCGTCGATGGTGCGCTGGGCGGCCACCGCCAGGCTGGAGAGCGAGTAGATCTGGAGGTGGCGGCCGAATGCGATGCCGGCAGCCGCGGACAGCCCAACCCGTAGGCCCGTATGCGACCCCGGACCCCGCGCGACAGCCACCGCGTCGATCCGGGCCAGCCGCTCCCCGGCAACGTTTGCGATTACGTCCATGATCCGGTCCTGGTGCCGCGGTCCGGGGTGGACGGCGCCCGCGACCAGTCGGCCGTCTTCGACCAGCGCCACCAGCAGCTCATCGCCAGACGTGTCCAGCGCCAGGATCAGGTGGAGCGCCTCATCGCGCCCAGCAGCGCATCGTGGAGACGGCGCGGCCCGCCCTCGAGTTGAAGCTCGCGCGAGCCCTCGGCGCCGCCCGGCGCCAGGTGCAGGCCGGCGGCGTCGATCGTCGACAGCCAGGGGACGCGGTCGGCCCACTCCACGGCCAGCACCCCGCCAGCAGAGAGCTCCAGCAATCCCAGCGCCTCCGCCTCCTCGCGGCGGTCGAGGCGGTAGAGATCGGCATGGACCAGCTCCAGGCGCCCGGGATACTGGCGGACCAGCACAAAAGTGGGACTGACAACGTCGGCCGGGGAGCCCAGGCCCGCCGCCAGGCCCTGTACCAGCACCGTCTTGCCCGCGCCAAGGGTGCCGGTGAGCAAAAGCACATCACCCGCCTCAACGACCTGGCCGAGCCGGCGGCCGGCGGCGATGGTTTCGGCGGCCGACGAGGCCGTGAGTCGGCTAGTTGTCAGCCCCGCTACCCCCGGAAGTGCTGGTGCCCGGACCCCGGCGCCGGGCTCTCGCCCCCGCCTGCCGCGCGGAGGCGAACCCCGGCACCGGTGTCGAACTCGCCCACCACGGTGGCGTCTCCCCCGTGACCAACGATCCGGCGACAGGCGGCATCGACGCGCTCGGCGGGGCCCGCGAAGAGCAGCTCGTAGTCCTCGCCGCCGCCGGCGAGCTCGGCCCAGGAGTCGGGGAAGGCAGCTCGTACGCAGTCCTCAAGCGGGATGCGCTCGGGATCGATGATGAGACCGAGGCCCTCCTGGAGCAGGCGGCCGGCATCCAGGTAGAGCCCATCGCTGACGTCGAGGCAGACGCGGATGCCCTCGTCGGCGAGGGCCCTGGCCTCCACCAGCCGCGGGCGGGGCCGGCGAAGCCGTGCTGTCCACGCCGCCCTGGCAACCTCGGCGACGGCGGCAGAGGTGTCTGCTCTCAGCGCAACCCGGACTGCGGCAGCGGCGCCGCCCAGCCGGCCGGTGACGGCAAGCTTCCACCCCGGCACCGCGCCCATACGGCGGAGGGCCAGGTCGGCGACAACCTCCCCGAGGCAGGTGCTGGTCAGGACCGCGGTGGCGCCACCGCTGAGGTTGCCGCCCGCCAGGGTGGCGCGGTGCTCCCGAGCACACTCAGCAAGGCCCATGTACAGGGCCCCGACGTCGGCCACCGGCCAGTCGGGCGGAAAGGTAAGGGCGAGGAAGCTCGGGCCCGCGGATGCGCCCATGGCGGCGAGGTCGCTCAGCGAGATTGCGAGCAGCTTCCAGCCGAGGTCGGTGTTGAAACCGGTGTCGCCGTCGAGGCGGTGGAAATGAACGCCTTCGACCAGGCTATCGGTGGTCACGACCACCGCCTTCGAAGCCTCTGGCTGCCAGATGGCGCCGTCGTCGCCGGCCGCCAGCAGCAGGCTCGCGGCGTCGCGGTCCAGGTGTGGCTCCAGCATGCGCAGGAGATCGATCTCTCCCAGATCCCCCACCACCAGGCCGGGGCGGGTCACGGCCCGGGAATGCCCTCGGTGGGACTGGAGGCCAGCGCCGCAAGGCTGATCTCCGCCCGCCCGGCGAGGAAGGCGCGCCGTCCCGCGACGACAGCCTCAGCGAAAGCCCTCGCCATCATGGGCGGGTCCTGCGCCCTGGCGATGGCGGTGTTGACGAGGACACCCGCCGCGCCCCACTCCATGCAGCGGGCGGCGTCGGAGGGCACGCCCAGCCCGGCGTCGACGATCACCGGGCAGGTCAGCTTCTTGATGATCAGCCGGATGTTGGTGGGATTGAGGACGCCCAGGGTGGTGCCAATAGGGGCCGCCAGCGGCATCACCGCGGCCGCACCCGCCTCGGCGAGGCGGATCGCCTGGACCACGTCGTCGCTGGTGTAGGGCAGGACCGTGAAACCCTCGGCGACCAGCTCTCGGGTCGCCGCCAGGGTCGCCTCGGGATCGGGCAGCAGCGTCTCGTCGTCCCCTATGACCTCCACCTTGACCAGGTCCGAGAGGCCCGCGGCCCGGCCCAGGCGGGCCAGTCGCACCGCCTGCTCCACGGTGGTCGCGCCGGCGGTGTTGGGCAGCAACGTGAAGCTCGATAGGTCCACGTCGGCGAGCTCCGACTGACCTCCATCCTGCAACCCCAGCCGCCGCACCGCCAGCGTGACCAGGCTGGGCTCGGCCTGGCGCAGGCACTCGGCCAGCACCGCGTTGCTGCTGAACTTGCCGGTCCCGTGGATCAGGCGCGAGCTGAGCGTGACCTCGCCGATCTGGAGAGTGTCGGTCTGGTCGCGGACCTTAGTCGCCATCAGACTTCGATCTTCATCGGTGGAGCATCTCAAAGAGCTGCATCAGCCGCCGCCCACGAAATGCACGATCTCGACCACGTCACCGCCGCCGAGCTTTTGGTCGAGCCCTTCGCCGCGGCGATAGATGATGCCGTTCAGCTCGATCACGACTCGTTCGGGGGCCACCTTGAGATGGCTGAGAAGCGCGCCGACCGTACCCAACTCGCCCAGCGGCATCCGATCTCCGTTGACAATCAGCATTGACTCAAGGCCGGTGCTCACGCGGGCGCACCGAGTGGCTGCTGCAGCCTGGCGAGTAGAGCCCGGGTCGCGGCGGCCGGCTCCGGCGCTTCGCAGACGGCCCGCACCACCGCGACCCGCGCTGCCCCGGCGGCGAGGACGTCTTCGAGGTTGCTGCTGTCAATGCCACCGATCGCGAACCATGGGATCGAGATCACCCCTCGCACCTCTTCGAGCAATTCGACGCCGACCACCGGCCGACCGGGCTTGGTCGGTGTGGCGTAGACCGGGCCCACACCGACGTAGTCGACACCCTGGCGCTGCGCCTCCAGCGCCTGGTCGAGGCTGTGAGTGGAGCGACCGACCAGGCCGCTCCAGCTCGACCTCGCGGCCTCAACCGATAGGTCATCCTGGCCCAGGTGGACCCCATCGGCGCCAGCCTCGATGGCGAGGGCCAGGTGATCGTTGACGATGAACAGAGCTCCCCTGGCGCGCGCGTGGGCGGCAACCAGCCGGGCCGGCTCGAGGAGATCACCCGGCGCCGCGGCCTTGTTCCGCAGCTGGACCAGGCCGGCGCCGCCATCAAGCGCATCGCGCAGGACATCCGCCTGGATCTCCGGGGGGGCGTCGGCTGACACGACGTACAGACGTGCCGCCGCCAAACGGGCCGCCAGTTCGGAATCAGCCATCTGCCGTCAAGGCTAACAGCCCCGACCCGGCGCCACCGCGAGCTGATCGCGCCCCAGGACGTCCGACGCGAGTCTGTGTCCGCCCGCCGCCCCAGGGCAGGGTATATTCGATGCACCGCTAGCGCGGCCTCGTGGGGGCGCCAGGTTTCGACGGGGCAGTGGTTTACGGGATTGCGAGCGGAGCGCCTGGCTCCTAAAACGGGCAAAAAAACATAACTGCGAAAAACACGCAGAGCCTCGCCTTCGCCGCGTAAGCGGTGAGGACTAGGTCCGGGCCCTAGGCCCGGGGTCCTCCTCCGGAGCGTCCTGGTACGGAGGAAGGGCCACAAATACAGGGCTTGCCCGCGCGGGAATCGTGACCGCCCAAGCGGGGACTTTAAAGGGTCGCTGGCCCTGAGTTGGCCTGTCCGGAGGCAGGCTCGGGGCGAGATCAAATCCGGTCTACGCTCGTAGAGGTCTCGTGGGACGCTGTTCCGGACGCGGCTTCGATGCCGCCGCCTCCAAACCCCTTCCGCCTCGAGAGCTTCGGGGTGGCGTCACCGACAGCTTGCGTAAATTCCGAGGCTCAACCTAGCTGGAGACCTGGGGCACGAAGAACTGCCGCTGTCGGATCAGGTCGATGATTCCCTGCGATCCGTCTGAGGGTGCCTGGCGCACCCACTCCGCGCTCTTGGGGTCGCGCCAGAAGCCCAGCTCCCGCATCTCCTCGTCGGGCAGGGGCGAATTCGAGATCGCCAGCCAGTCGCCCTCGGTGCGACCCTCCGGCCGCGGCCAGTTGTGGCCGAAGTAGTCGAAGCGCCATGGAGCTGATTGCAGGACCGTTACCGTCGGCACGAGATCGACCCAGAGGTTGCCGGCGTTTCCCTCGTCGTCGACGTCGCCCCAACCTTTGACCATCGTCCGGCGGACCTGGCGGATCCCGGGCGGCAGTTTCAGGATCACGCTACACTCGACCCGCGCCGCGCCCGAGCCTTCGCAGTGACGGCAGGACCTCGGCCTGAGATGGAGCCAGCCACGGCCCGAGCAGGTGGGGCAGGCCCAGTCGCGACCGTCGCAGTCGGGGCAAACCCGCTTTGGACCGGATGGCGAGGCCCCCACGCCGGCGCAGGCCTGGCAACGCCCGGGCTCGCGGCGGACGAATCGAACCGTGCGCATACCCCCCGCGAGGGCGTCGATCTCATCGATCTCGAGGCGGGCGTGGCGGTCGGGCGCCGACACCGGGACGCTGACCTGCGGCTCGAAGCGCACTTCGAAGACCCGCGGTGGGGCCGCCGCCGGAGCCGCCGGACGCTGCGGTCGGCCGGCGCGCGGTGCCAGGCCCGAGACCAATCCGCCCCGGCGGATGAAGTCGCAGAGCAGGTCGGTGGCCTGGTTGATCTGCCCCATCCGCTCGGCTGAGCCCGATTCCGGGTTGATATCGGGGTGCCACAGCTTGGCCTGGACGCGGCGCGCCTGGATGACGTCATCGACTGTCGCGCCATGTCGAACTCCGAGGAGCCGCGCGGCCACCCGGATCAACCGGGCCTGGTCCCTGCTAGCTACGGCCATGCCTTGATTACACCACGGCCGCGTTCAGTTCATCCTCAGTCGGTTCACGCTTTAGGCGAGCGCCACCGCAATCGGTCGCCGTCGTGGAAAACCAAGGCCGGCTCTTCCCCCCGCCGCCACAGCTTGACTTCGCCCGGCCCGTGGACTCTCCAGCCCCCGGCGTAGATCAAACCGGTGGACTCCTCGAGCCCCACAATGTCGCGCCCGCGCGCCTCCCGGCGGGACGCCTCCAGCCAGCCCGCGCCGAAGCGATGCAGGTGCGGGATGAGCACCACACCAGCCATCAGGTGCAGGGCTGGACGACCATGGCGAGCCTTCGGGCTGGGGTTTGGGCTGCGGAGCAGGAGCGTCTCGCAGGCAACCATGGCGCCGGCGCTACTCCCCGCCAGTGCCGCCCCGCCGCGAAGCGCACCGCGAATCGCATCCCAGGCCGGCGTGCCCAGGAGGCTGTCGAGCAGGTGGCCCGGGTCGCCCCCCAGGAGGTAGGTCAGTGGGGAGCCCGCGAGCTGCTCGACAACCTCCGGCCGCGAGGCGTCACCCCTGCCGAGTAGGGGCACCTGGCGCACGCTCAACCCCAATTGGTTACCGAAGTAGCTCCGAGCCAGCCGCATGGCGGCGCTCACCGAGCCGTTGCGGGCCACCGCGGTCGGCACCACGTTGACCACCGGCGGGTCGCCCGCGGCTCTCAGCAGGGCGCGGTCGAAGGGCCCGCAGGGCGGGCGCATCTCCTCACCGCCGAGCAACCCCAGCACGCCCGTGAATGCCATCCGAGCCCCGTTGGCGCCGAACTCAGCGCGAGTCGCGACGGATGGCGCGCTGCATCTCGCGCTTGGCGTCTCGCTCGGCGATGCTCTGGCGCTTGTCCCACGACTTCTTGCCTTTGACCAGCGCCACCTCGACCTTGGCGCGCCCGTTGCGGAAGTAAAGGCGGAGGGGGACCAGGGTCAATCCCTGCTCGCGGACCCTGCTAAAGAGCTCGACGATCTCGCTCCGGTGCATCAAAAGGCGGCGGCTGCGCGTGGGCTCGTGGTTCTGCCGGTTGCCCGCCTCCCACGGCTGGATGTGCACGTTCTCGAGGAAGGCCTGGCGGTTCTCAATCCGAATGAAGCCGTCCTTGATGTTGACCTTGCCGGCTCGGAGCGATTTGACCTCGGTGCCGAGAAGCTCGAGGCCGGCCTCGATCTTGTCGAGGATGAAGTACTCGTGAAACGCCGCCCGGTTGTTGGCGATCGTCTTCTCGCCCTCAGCCACGACCAGTGCCCAGGTCGCGCCGGCCGCGCGCATATTCGGCAGCGGGCATCGCTTTCTTTCCCGGCGCCTGGAGCACCTCCAACAGCAAGGGGCCGTCCGCGGCCATGACGGTGATGCCCACGGAGCCAACCTCGACGACCTCGCCCGGCGTTCGTCCCGGCTGGTCCGCGGTCCATGCGGGGAGGATCCGAGCTTGGAGCATTTTCACCGGCTCGCCGGCCAACGGCAGCCGGACGCCCGGCCAGGGATTGTAGGCGCGCACGGCGCGCTCGATCTCGGCCGCGCTCATGTCCCATTGCAGATCGCCATCCGATTTCCGTACCGGCGGGGCCAGTGTCACACCTTCTTCGGGTTGCGGCGTGAAGACGGCGTCGCCGCGCTCGATCAAGTCCAGTCCCTCGATCAGCGCCTCGGCGCCAAGCTCAGCCAGTCGCGCCGTCAACTCCCCGGTGGTCTCGCTGCGGCCGACCGGGGTCCGGCGTTGCAGCAGCACCGGGCCGGTATCGAGGCCCGCCTCCATGCGCATGATGCTGACGCCGGTTTGCTGATCGCCGGCAAGGATGGCCGCGGCGATCGGGGATGCGCCCCGCCAGCGAGGAAGCAGCGAGGCGTGGACATTGATGCCGCCGTGGAGCGCAACCTCCAGCAGCGCCGGTGGCAGCACGCGGCCGTATGCGGCGACCACGACAGCGTCCGGCCCTGCGGCCCTGATCCGCGCCACCGCCTCTGGGTCGCGGAGCGAGGTCGGCAGCACGAGCTCGACGCCTGCCGCTTCGGCCAACTCGGCCACTGGCGAGCGGCGCAGACTCAGGCCTCGACCGGCAGGTCGATCCGGCCGGCTGACGACCAGGGCCACTTCGTGGCGATCGAGCAGGGCCCGCAACGAGGGCACCGCGAACTCAGGGGTACCCATGAAGACGACGCGCACAGGGCTGACCCTAGCCCCGGCGATGTTGGCTAGACCGCCGTCGCCTCAGCTGCGGCCGGCTCCGCGACGGCCTCGCCGGCCTCGTCGGGAGCGACCTTGCGGAGGCTGTCGGGGCTGGTCAGACGGTCGGTGAATAGAATGCCGTCGATGTGGTCGATCTCGTGCTGGAGGCAGCGCGCCAGCAGCCCTTCGCCGCGGACGCGCACGTCCTTGCCGGCACGGTTCTTGGCCTTGACCACAACCCGCTCGAAGCGCTTTACCTCGCCGGCGTAGCCAGGGATGGAAAGGCAGCCTTCGTCCCCGACCTGCTCACCTTCGGCGCGGATGATCTCGGGATTGACGAGGGCGTGCAGCTGGTCGTCGACCTCGGCCACGATGACGCGCAGGAGCACGCCGACCTGGGGCGCCGCCAGCCCGATACCGGGCGCGTCGCGCATGGTATCGACCATGTCGTCGATCAGCTTGCGGGTGGAATCGTCGACCTTCGGCACCTTGGGGCACTTGGTGCGCAGACGTCGATCCTCCACGACCACGATGTCACGAACCACGGGGAAAGTTTACTGAGAGCCGAGGTGCCGAGCCGCTGCGGCCCTACTTGCCGTAGATGAAGCCCGTCAGTGGTCCAGGGTTAGCGAAGGGAACGAAGCGCGTGTTGACCTGGCCCCAGGCGTTGTAGTTCA
>DAITAT010000022.1:9478-28179 GCA_036824145.1 Candidatus Dormiibacterota bacterium | reverse complement strand
CTAGGGCGCCTCGACCTTCCTGCAGTGCCCATGCCCCGTAGAATCAGGCTTCCGCGCGCCGTCGCCCGGCGGCTGGTGAGGAGGTCAGTGTGAGCAGCGCATTCGAGTACGCCTCAGGCCGGATGGAGGAATCCGTCAACGCCCTCCTCGACCTCCTCCGAATCCCCAGCATCAGCGCTCTACCCGACCACGCCGCTGATACCCGGCGCGCCGCCGAGGTAACCGCGGAGCTCCTCCGCGGCGCCGGCATGGACAACGTCCACCTTGCCGAGCCGGCGCAGGGCTACCCGGTGGTGCGCGGCGACTGGCTGGGGGCCCCGGGCAAGCCGACCCTCCTCCTCTACGGTCACTACGACGTCCAGCCGCCGGACCCACTCGAGGAATGGAGCTCGCCGCCCTTTGAGCCGGTGATTGTCGACGGTCGCGTGGTCGCGCGGGGAGCCAACGACAACAAGGGCCAGATGGTCGCCATCATCAAGGGCGTCGAGGCCCTGATGGGCGCCGGTGGGAGCCTGCCGCTCAACGTCAAATTTGCGATCGAGGGTGAGGAAGAGTCCGGCGGGAAGGCCCTCCCCGACTACCTTCGGGACCACAAAGAGGAGATGACGGGCGACGCGGTGTTCTGCGCCGACAACCATTTCCCCGCCCCCGGCCTGCCCGCCATCCTGACCGGACTTCGGGGCCTGCTCTACCTTGAGGTTGAGGCCCGCGGCGCCCATGTGGACCTGCACTCGGGGACCTACGGGGGGGCGGCCCCCAACCCCCTCAACGCGCTGGCATGGATCATCGCCGGGCTCAAGGACACCAGCGGCCTCGTGACGATCCCCGGGTTCTACGATTCGGTGGTGCCGGCCGACGACGCGGAGATGGAATCCTGGAAGCGGCTTGGCATCGATGAAGACCGGCTGCTCCGGGAGGAGATCGGCAGCGACGAGTTCTTCGGTGAGCCCGACTACTCCGTTTTGTACCGCACCTTCGCGCGACCCACGCTGGACGTCCACGGCATCGGCGGCGGCTTCACCGGCGAGGGCGCCAAGACCGTCATCCCGGCGCGGGCCATAGCCAAGATCTCGATGCGCCTGGTCCCCGACCAGGACCCGAGGGTGATCCTGGCGGCTTTCGAGCGCCGGGTCCAGGAGCTGGCGACGCCCGGGATCAAGGTCGCGGTGAGCGCCATCAACGTCGACCCGCCGGTCAAAATTTCGATCGACGGGCCCGGTGTCCAGGCCGCCGCGCGGGCCTTTCAGCGTGGCTTCGGCGCCGAGCCGGTATTCGTGCGAATGGGCGGCTCGATCCCGGTGATGAGCGCCTTCCAGGAGGCGCTGGGGGTGGAGCTGGTGGCCGCCGGCTTCGGCCTTCCCGACGACCGTCTCCATTCGCCCAACGAGAAGTTCGATCTGTCGCAATTCGAGGGCGGCATCAGGACCACCGCGGCGATGCTCGAGGAGTTCGCCTGACGATCGAGTTCCGGCCCTCACCGGGGCCCACGCTGGGGATCGAGGTGGAGCTGGAGATCGTCGATCGGGAGTCGCGCGAGCTTCGTTCCGGGGCGACCGCCGTGCTGGCGGCGGTGGGCCAGGGTCACCCGGGCGGCGTCCATCCCAGGGCCAAACACGAGCTCATGGAGTCGACGGTGGAGATCCTCACCGGGGTTTGCGCCACCGTCGACGACGCCCGCCGCGACCTCGCCGCCACGATCGCCGAGGTCCGCACCCAGACCGACCCCCGTGGGATGGAGCTGATGTGCTCGGGCACTCATCCCTTCACCGACTGGGCGACCCAGGAGATAAGCCCCAACCCCCGCTACCTCAAGCTGGTTGAGGACATGCAGTGGCTGGCTCGGCGGCTACAGATCTTCGGCGTCCACATCCATGTCGGGGTCCGCTCGGGCGAGAAGGCGATCCCGATGGTCAACGCGCTCACCTACTACATCCCCCACTTCCTCGGCCTCTCCGCCTCCAGCCCCTACTGGATGGGACGTGACACCGGGCTGGCCTCGTGCCGGTCGAAGGTCTTCGAGGCGCTGCCCACTGCCGGGCTGCCCTACCAGCTCTCCGGCTGGGATGAGTTCGAAGGCTTCATGGCTACCCTGATCTCCGCCCGGACCATCCAGAGCATCCGCGAGGTCTGGTGGGACGTCCGCCCGCACCCGGGCTTCGGCACCGTCGAGCTCCGGGTCTGCGACGGCATTCCAACGCTCAGCGAGGTGGCGGCCGTGGCGGCGCTGTTCCAGTGCCTGGTGGAGCACCTCGACGCGGTCCTCGACCGCGAAGGCAGGCTGGCGATCCCGCGCGAGTGGGTGGTCCGGGAGAACAAATGGCGGGCTGCCCGCCACGGCCTCGAGGCACAGATCATCGTCGACGACCACGGCGAACTGATCTCGCTGCGCCAGTCAATCGCCAACCTTGTCTCGGACCTGACGCCGATCGCCGAGAGCTTGCGATGCAGCGACGAGCTCGCCCGCGTACTGGCCATCCTCGACCGCGGCCCCAGTTACCTGCGACAGCGCGAGGTGGCGGCTGGCGGCAGCCTCCACGACGTGGTCGACTCGATGGTCGCAGAGCTGCGGAATGACCAGCCGGCGGCGCGGCCGCCGGGATAGAGCGCCGGTTTTCCCGCGCTCAGGCCGTGACGGCCTCTCCCGCGGGTGCTTCCGCTCGGAAGCGACGCTCGAATCGATAGCCGAAGCCGGGCACGCTGACGATGTGCTGCGGCTGCTTCACGTCCGCCTCGATCTTCTTACGGAGACGTCCGACGTGGGTATCCACAGTTCTGGTCTCGACCTCGCCGACGTAGCGCCAGACGTCCTGGAGCAGTCGCTCGCGGCTGACAACCTGGCCGGCGTTGGAGGCAAAGTACTCCAGCAGCCGGTACTCCAGCGGGCTGAGGCTGATGGCGTTGCCGTTGAGGGTGACCCGGTGCTCCGAGGAGTCAATCCTCAGGTCACCAAAATTCAGCGGCTGGTTGATGATGGTGCCGACGCCGTGGCGCTTGATCAGATCCGCGCGCCGCAGCTGGGTCGCCATCCGAGCCTCCAGTTCGCGCAGCTTGAAGGGCTTGATGAGGTAGTCGTCGGCGCCTCGGTCGAGGGCGACGACGAGGTCGGCGGTGTCGCCGCGGGCGCTGATGATGATGATCGGGGTCAGCGGATCGAAGGTGCGCACGGTGCGGCAGACCTCGAAACCGCTGATGCCGGTCAGCATCAGGTCGAGCAACATCAAGCTGGGTCGCGCGACGCGGAATTGATCGATGGCCTCCTGCCCGCCGGTCAGCAGGGTGCTCTTGTATCCAAGCTGGGCACAGAAGCTTTCCAGCACACCGCCGATGTCGGGGTCGTCCTCAACCACCAGGATGTGGATGCCGTCGCCGGCAGCCTGGGGGGACGAAGCCTCTTCGTTCACATGGCGCAGTGTAACAGCCGAGCCACAAGTTGCACAGCCCCTACTCGCTAACTCCCGGTCGCTGTCACACGTTGATCGCTGAACAGACAAAGCAACACGGGCAGGAGGCCGCCGGAACCCTCCCGCTCGGCCGCGCTTTGGCCCTAAACTGACCGCTTATGCCGCAGCGCTTCGTGATCATCGGTAACGGAATCGCGGGCACCACCTGCGCGGAGACCCTCAAGGCTGAGGACCCGACTTGTTCCGTGACCTTGATCGGACTGGAGCCATACCCGCTGTACAACCGCGTCTCCCTGCCGCGCTACATCAAAGGCCTGCCCCGGGAGCGAGTGATGCTGCGGACCGTCGAGCAGCATGCCGAGCGAGGCATCGATCTCCAGCTGGAGCGAGTCGCGACCAGCCTCGATACCGAGGGCAAGACGGTTCACTTCGACGACGACTCGGACCATCGCTACGACGCCTTGATGATCTGCACCGGCGGGCATCCGGAGCCCTATGCGGCCCCCGGCGCCGACCAGGTCAGGGAGCTGACCTACGCCTTCCAGACGCTGGACGACACCACCGCGATCATCGGAAAGTGCGACCAGTCGAAGGACTCGGTGGTCGTGGGTGGCAGTTTCATCGCCTACGAGCTGGCCGAGGGCTTCCGGCATCGCGGACTCAACGTCACCTGGATCCAGCGCGGCCCCCGCTTCCTGAGGCGAGTGCTCGATGACGAGGGCGGCCAGATGGTGGACTTCCTCGCCAAGGAGGCGGGCGTGGTCACGGTTTACAACGAGGAGGTCGAGTCGGTGGCGCCGGTGAACGGCCACATGACGGTGCACACCTCCGCCGGCAAGGACATCCGCGCCGACATGCTCGGCTATGGGCTGGGCCTGACGATGTACACCGACTGGCTCGAGGGCACCGACATCAAGCTCGATAAGGGCATCGTTGTCGATGAGTACCTCGAGTCCTCGGTGCCCGGCATCTACGCCGGCGGCGACCTGGCCCGATTCGTGGACCTGATGCTCGACGGCCAGGACAACCAGATGGGGACCTGGGACAACGCCGAAGCCCACGGCAAGACCGCAGCGCTGAACATGCTCGGCCGCAAGACGCAGTTCCGCGAGGTGCCCACCTACACCACCTCGATGTTCAAGTCCAACCTCGCGGTGATGGGAATCACACCGGAGAACACCAGCGAGCTGGAGTCGGTCACCCGCCTTGACATGGAGGCGCGACTGTACCGGGCCCTCTTCTTCTACAAAGGCAGGCTGGCGGGCGCGGTCCTCATCGGCACCCCGAAAGGCCGCAAGAAGCTGATCGAGATGATGCTCTCCGGCCTGGAGGTGCCCCCCGACAAGCGCGAGGCCCTCCTCGACCCCGCCAACCTCACCGACTAGAAGCTCTCAGCCCGCGGGCGGTGGCTCCTGGGGCGCGGGCGGAGGCTGATCGTCGGGGATGACGATGCCGATCTCATCAGGGCTGGCCGGCGGCTCCGGCACCGAGGCGTGATCCTCGGTCGGGGCGGGCGCCGGGACCGGCTCCATCACGACCGGCATGGGGTCGGGCACGATGCCCGCTGGCGTCGGCGGGGGCGGAGGCTGGTAGAGCCCTGCCGCGGGCGGGTCTGGATTCACCGCCGGCTCGGCAACCGGCCCCGCCGCGGGGTCCGAAGCGCCGGCCTGGTCAGCCGGCGGGTCCTCCCGGGCTTCCCTCACCCGCCTGCGCCGCTGCCGCTCGACCAGTGCGAACACCGCGGCGAACACCACCAAGCCCAACATCACCGCCGCCAGCGCCCGCTCCTGGTCCGTGCTGACGCCATCGGCTAAGACAAGTCGGACGAAGCCCGCGAGGCTCATTTCGAGTTGAGCCTACACTCCCCGGCACCGGCCACCGAGGGCGATCTCAGGCGCCCTCCAGGTCCTCCGCCGCCAGGTTGAGGTAGGCGACGTCGTCGACCGGGGGGTGGGCCAGGCCCGCACGGGTCTCGCGCAGGAATCGTTCCATGGGAAGATCACGGTCGAGGCCCATGGCTCCCACCAGCCGAACCGACTGCTCGGCTGCCGTGGCGGCGGCGTTGACGGCGACGACCTTGGCCAGCCCGAAGGCGCTAACCAGGTCGTCCTTCCGGGCGCGCGGCAGGGCGACCCACTCGGCGCAGGTGGCGAAGAGGTTGCGCCGAGCCACGATCAGCTCACCGCGGGTTCGACCCAGGCGCAACCGGACCGACTCGATATCGCTGATGGTCCCGTCGCGCCCGCCCGCCTTGCGGCCGCGGGTGTAGTCGCGACCAGCCTCGTACGCCGCCTGGCCAATCCCCAGGTAGGTCGCGGCGATCGCCACCTGGAACCAGACGTTGCCTTCGCAGCCACGACGGTCCTCGCGATAGAGAAAGGCTGCTGGGGTCCGATCGAAGACAACGGTGTGGTTCGCCGCCGCCCGCAGCCCCGCCGGGTCCCAGCCGGGCTCGATGGTTACTCCCTCGGCGGGTTGTCGGACAAGGAGGCGCGCGCCAAACGGCTCGGCGCCGGGCGGGTCGATGCGGGCGCTCACGCGCATGAAAGTCAGCGCCGGGGCGCCGGTGGTGTATGCCTTGCGTCCGCTGACGCGCCACCGGCTCAGCGCCGCCGGCTCGGACTCGAGAGCAAGCGGCTCGGCGGGCTCGGCCTGCGCCTTGGGCAGCCCACCCAGCGACGGGCTGCCGCCGCCCGCCTCGGTGGCGGCGGAATTGATGAGGGCGCCGTCCTGGACCACGGCCCGGCAGACTTCGCCGAAGCTCTCAGCCGGCCACAGCCCGGCCTCGGCCTCGCCGCCGAGCAACATGTGGTGCATCGCCAGGATCAGCGCCGTGGCCCCGTCGCCGCGCGCCAGCCGCTCCTGGTAGATGGCGAAATCCCGCAGGTCGGCCCCCATGCCGCCGAGTTCGCGCGGCACGGCCAGGCGTAGTGCGCCCTGTTCGGCCACTCGGTTGAGATTCGCCCGCGGCCACTCACCGCTGCGGTCGTTCTCCGCTGAGGTGGCAGCAAACCCCGACGCCAGCCTCCCGGCCAGGGCTTCGAAATCCTCCATCGCGTGAACCATACCGCTGCCGCCGAGGGGGCGCTGACCCTTGGTAGCATAGATATTCTAGAATTAGAACACTAAAACATGCCGCGTCCGCCACGCTTCACCCGCGAGAACCTGATCGACGCCGCCGTGAGGGTCTGTGTACAGAACGGTCCAGGTGCCTTGACCATCGGTGCCGTGGCTCGGATGGCGGGCGCACCGACCGGTTCGATCTACCATCGCTTCGCATCCCGCGAGGATCTGCTCGCGGAAACCTGGGTCGCCAGCATGGCCGCGTTCCAACCGGGCTTCCTCGTGGCGTTGAGGCAGCGGTCGGAGCCACCGGGATTGGCGGCTGCGCTGTTTCCCGTGCAGTGGGCGCGTTCCAACCCCGACGCCGCCCGGTTGCTGGTTCTCTACCGGCGCCAGGACTTTGTCGGCGGCGAGCTGCCGGAGCGGCTCAGGGAGGCCGCCGGGAAGCTGGCCACCGAGCTCGGCGATGCGATCTCCGAGTTCGCCGTGAGCGCATTCGGCGACCAGAGCCTGGCGGCCAAGCAGCGCGCCACCTTCCTGGTCCTCGACCTGCCCAATGCCGCCATGCGCCGCTACCTGGCCGCCGGCATCGGTCCGCCCCGGGGCGTCGACGAGCTGGTGGCGGAAGCGGTGACAGCCATGTCGACGGCGTCCTCGGCCTTGGACTAAACTCGTCTGCACCGCGGTTCTGGAACTGCGACCGATCATCGATGTAATTCGTGGAGAGCAACGTGGAAGAGGCCGTCATCTTGAGCGCCGTGCGCACCGCGGTGGGAACCTTCAACGGGGCCTTCGCGGAGGTCGCCGCGACCGAGCTTGGGCAGATCGCGGTCGCCGAGGCGCTCCTTCGCGCCGGGGTGCCGGCGGAGAAGATCGATGAGGTCATCCTGGGCAATGTGCTGAGCGCCGGTCTCGGAATGAACCCTGCTCGCCAGGCTTCCATCTATGCGGGTCTGCCAGACAGCGTCCCCGCGACCACTGTCAACAAGGTCTGCGGCTCGGGGCTCAAGTCAGTCGCTCTGGCGGCCCAGGCGATCCGGGCCGGTGACGCCGAGGTCCTGGTGGCGGGCGGCCTTGAGAGCATGAGCCTCGCCCCTTACCTGCTGCAAAAGGCCCGGACCGGCTACAAGATGGGCAACGCCGAGCTCGTCGACGAGATGATTCTCGATGGCCTCTGGGACGCTTTCGACAACTGCCACATGGGCATCACAGCTGAGAATGTCGCCAAGGAGTTCGAGGTTTCGCGGCGCGACCAGGACGAGTTCTCGTTCCGCTCGCAGCAGCTCGCCGGCAAGGCGATAGCCGCGGGCGAGTTCAAGCGCGAGATCGTTCCCGTCACCGTCAAGGGCCGCAAGGGAGACGTCGTCGTGGACACCGACGAGCACCCCCGGCCAGATACCACCATCGAGAAGCTCGAGAGCCTGCGGCCGGCCTTCGGTAAGGACGGCGGGGTCACCGCCGGCAACGCCTCCGGGATCAACGACGGTGCCGCCGCGGTGGTCATCGCCAGCGCCTCCCGCGCCGAGGCCGAGGGCTGGAAGCCGATCGCGCGCATCAAAGGCTATGCCTCGGTGGGTGTGGCGCCTCGGATCATGGGCATCGGGCCCGCCCCCGCCACCCGCGCCGTCCTCAAGAAGGTGGGGATGCAGCTCGCCGACATCGACCTCTTCGAGCTGAACGAGGCCTTCGCCGCCCAGTCGGTGGCGGTGGCGCGCGACCTCGCCGTGCCCGACGACAAGCTTAACGTCCGTGGCGGCGCGATCGCCATCGGCCACCCCATCGGCGCCAGCGGGGCGCGGATCCTCACCACGCTGCTGCACGCGATGCAGGACAAGAACCTCAGCACCGGCCTGGCCTCGCTCTGCATCGGCGGCGGGCAGGGCATCGCGATGGTGGTCGAGCGCCTCAACTGAGCCGAGCTTGATCCGCAGGGCGCGAGCCGACGAGGCCGCCACCCTCTCCGACCTGGCCGCCCGGTCGAAGGCCTACTGGGGCTACAGCCCTGAGCTCGTCGCGGCGTTCAAGGCCCAGCTGACTCTCACCCCCGAGGAGGTCGCCGCCGAGGCGACCTGTGTGCTTGAGGAGCAGGGCCAGCTGCTGGGCTTCTACCGGGTCAACGGCAGCCCGCCGCAGGGCCACCTCGAAGACCTCTTTGTCGAGCCGGCCCACGTCGGGCAGGGTTGCGGAAAAAAGCTGTGGGAACACGCCCTCGTCAGCGCCCGGGAACTCGGCTTCAGGTCGATCATGCTTGAGAGTGATCCCTACGCCGAGGGCTTCTACCTTTCGCGCGGAGCCGAACGAGTCGGCGATGAGAGCTCGGCGGGCCATCCCGGCAGAAGCCTGCCGGTTATGCGCTATGCGCTTGACTGACAGCCGCGGACTCGATGCTCTTGCTCACGGTCGATACAATAGCCAGCGTTTGTCAGCCTTTCGCCGCGGAGGGTTCGGTTTGCCGAAGGCGTTGATCCTGGGTCTGCTCAGCCTGATGCTGGCCGCCTGCGCGGGGGCCGCCGAGCCGCTTGCCAATGTCGGCCCCTTCAGCACCGACCCCACCGTTTCGCTGAGTTTGGTCTCGATCCAGGGCGCGGCGGTGACGGTCAAGATCAGCTCGACTCATTTCACGGCGATCCCCGCAGCCTCGGCGACCACCCCCCACAAGATCGGCGAAGGCCACTACCACCTGTTCCTGGACATCGTACCGACAGCCCCGGGGGAGGTCATCCCCAAGACCAGCGGGATCTTCCACACCGCCGACAGCATCTTCACCATCCCCAACGTCGCCAACGGGCACCACAAGCTCTTGGTCGTGCTGGGATACAGCGACCACACGCCCTACCAGCACCTCGACGTTGTCAGCGCCCGCCCGCATGGCGCGATCTCGCTTTTGGAGTTCGACGTCACCGGCAGCAACTACACCGCACCGACACAGCCGGCGCCGGCGCCCTCGCAGGGCACCGCACCCACTGCCGCGCCAAGCAGGTCGAGCTCAGCGCCCTCGGGGACAGGCAAGACAGTCGACGTCAAGGTCGAGTTCGACGCCGCCAACCAGGGCAAGTTCGTACCGACCCCTCAAGCGGTCCACGTGGGCGACACCGTCAGGTGGGTCTTCGACGACGACCAGGGCGGCCCGCACACTGCCACTGCGGACGACGGCAGCACCTTTGACTCCCAGCCGAAGGTCACCGGGAACAAGGGCGATACCTTCAACTTCACATTCAGCAAGGCCGGCAGCTTCGCCTATCACTGCACCTTCCACTCCAACATGAAGGCCACCATCACCGTCAGCTGATGTTCTAGCCGGTCTTGGGGCGCAGGAAGGAGGCGCCGATGAGAGCCGCGATTGCAGCGGCCCAGAAGGCGAGCGCGTGGTACGAGACCGCGTGGGTCGAGGTGTGTGGGCTGAGTTGGTAGTAAACGCCGATCACGGCCAGGATCACGGCCAATACCACGGCGCCGAGCATTGTTATGGGACTGCGCAATTTCAAGTTGCCACCTCCATGGGTCTCTAGCCGGTTCAGCGAGTCGCGAAGAGGCCGATCAGCCCCAGCGCTACGCAATAGACCGCGAACGGGTCCAGGCGCCCAGATCGAAAATACCTGAGAAGGAACCGGGTGCTCAGGTAGGCCGTGACGGCGGCGGTCACGGCGCCGGCAAAGTAGACCCCGAGCTGGGTCCCCGATTTGAAGAGCGTGGGGACCTCGAGGACGCCGGCGGCAAGGATGATAGGCGTCGCCAGCAGGAACGAGAACCGGGCCGCCGACTCGTGCTTGAGGCCGGCGACCAGCCCCGCTGTGATCGTGGACCCGGAGCGAGAGATGCCGGGGAACAGCGCCAGCGACTGTGAGGCGCCGACCACCGCTGCCGGGACAAATCCGAGGTTGCCCTCGGTGGCGAAGGCGCGCTCGCGATCGGTGCCGGCTTCGGCGTGGCGACGCCGCTCGTCCCGCCGGCGGAGCACCTCCCCGACGCCCATGATGCCCCCGTTGACGACCAGGAAGGCGGCCGCGACGCGCGGGGTGGCGAAGAGCCTCTTCAGGTCGCTTTCGAAAAACGCCCCCAGCAGCCCGGTGGGGATGGTGCCGACGAAGAGCAGCATCGCCAGGCGCTCGTTGGGGTCTTCACCGATTCGGCCCCTGTACACCGCCCCAACAAACCCGGTCACGATCCCGGCCCATTCGCGCCGGAAGATGACCACCAGCGCCGTCGCGGTGCCCAGGTGGAGCAGGACAACGTAGGGCACGAAGCTGGGGTCAGACTGGTTGATATTCCAGCCCAGCAGCTTGGGCAGGAGCACAGTGTGCCCCAGGCTGCTGACCGGGAAAAGCTCGGTGGCGCCCTGGAGAAAGCCCAGGAGGAGGGCCTGCCACAAGCTCATGGTGGGCAAAGCTAGCACAGGCTCGCCAGGGGGTTGAGGAAGCGGCGGAGGTCGTATTCAACCTGAATATGGCCTGAATTCGCGAACCGGGTGCCAGATTAGGCGTCGTCGGTAGAATCCCTGCCGTGGCTGAGAATAGGGAGAGTTGCGGGGGAAATCACGTGATGGGAGCCAGCCGCCGTGAGTTTAGCCTGCCCGGGGCGCAGTCTCAATGGGCACCTGATCGCCTCGCCGACATCCGCCACATCCTTATGGAGTTGACAGTGGTGCCCGAGAAGGCGCTACTGCGCGGCACCGTCACCCATCACCTCACGCCGATCGGCGAACCGCTCAGTCGCATCCCCTTCAACCTCGAGGAACTGACCGTCGACGCGGTCAAGGTCGGCGGCCGCGAAACCAGGTTCCACCACGAGGGTGGCATCCTCGAAGTCTTCCTCAGCCCGGCCTTGCAACCGGGCCGCGAGGTCCCGATCTCGATCACCTACCACGGCTCACCTCGCACCGGCTTGAACTTCACGGCTCCCGACAAGAACTACCCGACGCGGCCGTACACGGCGTGGTCCCAGGGCCAGGACCAGTACTCCCGCTACTGGTGGCCAAGCCACGACTTCCCCAACCAGCGCTCGACCACCGAGATGGTTGTCACCGCGCCGGGGAAGTACGAGGTCATCTCCAACGGGCGCCTGGTCTCGGTTAGCAAGAACCGCGACATGCGCATCTGGCACTGGATCCAGGAGGTGCCCCACGTCTGCTACCTGGTCTCGCTGGTGGTCGGCGAGTTCGACCACTGGACCGAGGAGGTCGACGGGCTGCCGCTCGAGTACTACGTGCCCCTCGGCAGACGCAAGGACGGCGAGCGCAGTTTCGCCAACACCGCCGACATGATCAAGTGCCTGAGCAGCTTTGCCGGCGAGCCCTATCCATACGTCAAGTACGCCCAGGTGGCGGTTCCCGATTTCACATGGGGTGGGATGGAGAACACCTCCGCGACCACGCTCACCGACTTCTCGCTCCAGGACGAGCGCTCGGTCCTCGACTACGACTTCGACGCGCTGTCCTCGCATGAGCTCGCCCACCAGTGGTTCGGCGACCTCGTCACCTGTCGCGAGTGGGCCCACGCCTGGCTCAACGAGGGTTTCGCCAGCTACTGCGAATACGTCTGGGCGGAGTGGTACCTGGGCGAAGACGAGGCCCAGCAGCGGCGACTGGCGGATTCCGCCGGCTACTTCGCCGAGGAAGCCGAGTACCGGCGCCCGCTGGTCTGGCGCAAGTACCACGACCCCGTCGAACTGTTCGACGCCCATCTCTATGAGAAGGGCGCCTGGGTCCTCTGGATGCTCCGCAACGTGGTCGGCGACGATGTCTTCAAGCGCGCGGTCCAGGCCTATGTCGCTCGTCACCGCGAGGGACTCGTCACCACCCCTGACCTGCTGCGCGCGTTCGAGGACGTCAGCGGCAAGACGCTGGGGTGGTTCTTCGACCAGTGGGTCTACGGCGCCGGGCACCCGGAGTTCGAGGTCAGCTACAGCTGGGACGAGGACGCCGGCGCCGCGAGGGTGTCGATCAAGCAAACCCAGAAGATCGAGGGCGACACCCACCTCTTCCGGATGCCGGTGCAGGTGGCCTTCGGCCAGCCCGCCCGCAAGCAGCCGGTTATCGAGACCATCGAAGTCGGCGCCCGCGGCGAGGCGGAGGACGGCTTCAGCGTGAGTCTGGCCAAGCGGCCGACCTGGATCCGCTTCGACTACGAGAACAAGATCCTCAAGACGCTGAAGTTCGACCGGCCCGAGGAGCTGCTGCTGGCGCAACTGCGCGAGGATGAGATGACCACCCGGGTCGACGCGGTGGAGGCTCTCGGCCGCAAGGGCACCCCGACCGGGGTCGCCGCGCTGATGGAGACCTTGCGCAAGGACAACTTCTGGGCGGTCCAGGCGGCTGCCGCCACGGCGCTCGGGGAAACCCGGGCGCCGGCTGCCCGCACTGCTCTCCTCGATGCCCTGGAGCATCCGGAATCCAGGGTCCGCGCCGCCGCCGCCCGGGCCCTGGGCGCCTGGCGCGCCGACGACGAGGTGGGCCGCGCCCTGGCGCTCGTGATCCAGAAAGACCGCTCGTACCTCGCCGCCGGCAACGCCGCCGCCGCCCTCGGCCGGACCCGCTCTCGCAACGCCGCCACCGAACTGAAGAAGGCGCTGCAGCGAGATTCACAGCGGGAGGTGATCAGGATCTCGGCGCTTACCGGCCTCGCCGCCCTGCAGGACGAGCGGCAGCTCCCCCTGATCCTCGACATGGCGCGCCCCGGCCCCCACCAGCGCGTCCGCTCGGCCGCCCTCTCACGTGCCGCCGATCTCGCCCGTAACCTGCCTCCCGAGCAGCGCCGCCCGGTTCGCGAGGTCGCCGAGGAGACGCTTCGCGATCCCCTCTACTTCGCCCGCCGCGGCGCCATCGACGCCCTTCGGCGACTGGGCGACGCCGGTGCCATCGGAGCCCTGGAGGCTGCCGTCGAGCGCGACGTTGAGGGGGCCGTCCGGCACGAGGCGCGTGTTGCCATCGAGTCGCTCCGCGCCGGGGTGACCCGCGAGGAGGCACTGAAGAACCTACGCGACGAGGTCGACGCCCTGCGCCAGTCCAGCGACGAGCTGCGCTCGCGGCTGGAGAAGCTGGAGCCCGCTCCCAAGCCCTCCGGCAAGGTCGCCACCGCCACCGGTCGCGCCGGAGCCAGACCCGCGGCCACCCGGCCCGCCCGCAAGGCCCCAGCGCCCGCCAAGAAGCGGAAGTGACCGGCGTCGAGCGCTTCCTCGCCGCCTGCCGGCTCGAGGAGGTTGACGCCACCCCGGTTTGGTTCATGCGCCAGGCGGGCCGGTGCCTGGCCGAGTACCGCGAGCTGCGCGAGCGGTACGACATCCTGACGATGGCGCGGACTCCCGAACTCTGCGCCAGGGTGACCCTGATGCCGGTGCAGACATTCGGGGTCGACGCCGCGGTGCTCTACGCGGACATCATGCTGCCCCTGGAGGGGATGGGCGTGCCCTTCTCGATCGACCCCGGCATCGGCCCCATCATCCATGAGCCGGTGCGCACCGCGGCGGACGTGGAGCGGCTTCGGGTCATCGACGCCGAGGAGGCCACGCCGTTTCTGTTCGAGACCATCGGCAACCTGCGACGCGACCTCGACGGCAAGACCGCCCTTATCGGTTTCGCAGGCGCACCGTACACGGTGGCCTCGTACATGATCGAAGGGCGTCCCAGCAAGGACTTCGGCCGTTCCAAGGGGATGATGTTCGGCGACCCGGTGACCTGGAACAAGCTGATGGACACCCTGACCGAGGTGACCATCCGCTACCTCCGCGCCCAGGTCGAGGCCGGGGTCCAGGTGGTGCAGCTCTTCGACTCCTGGATGGGCTCGCTGGGCCGGCGCGAATATGAAGAGAGTGTGCTGCCGTACAGCCGGCGGATCTTCGAAGCGATCAACCAGTTGGGCGTGCCCACCATCCATTTCGGCACCGGCACCGCCGGGCTGCTGGAGCAGATGACGGTGGCCGGCAGCAGCACGGTCAGCGTCGACTGGCGCATCCCCCTGGACGAAGCCTGGCGCCGCATCGGGTACGACAAGGGCATCCAGGGCAACCTGGACCCCGCGGTCCTGATGGCGCCGTGGGAGGTGATCGAGCTCGAGTCGCGGCGGGTGCTGGACTACGCCGGGGGCCGACCCGGCCACATCTTCAACCTCGGCCACGGAGTGCTCGCCGACACCCCGTCCGACCATCTGACCCGGCTGGTCGAGCTGGTGCACACCGTCAGCGCCAGGAGCGGGGCGCCGGCGTGAGCGGAGACGGCCACCCGCCCGTGGGGGTGCTCCTGATGACGTATGGGTCGCCCGCGACCGCGGAGGAGGTGCCGGCCTACCTGGCCAGTGTCCGCGGGGGCCGCGAGGCGGACGCCGAGCTGGTCGAGGAGTTCAAGCGCCGCTACCAGGTGATCGGCTTCTCGCCGCTGGTTCGGATCACCCAGGCCCAGGGCCAGGCGCTGCAGGAGATGCTTGACGCCGAGCACGGGCAAGGATGCTTCCGGGTCGAGGTCGGCATGCTCCACTCAGAGCCCCGCATCGACCCCGCCCTGCGGCGTTTCGCCGCCGCCGGCGTCAAACGGGTGGTCGGTATCGTGCTCTCGCCGCAGTGGTCGCCGATCATCATGGGTGGCTACACCGGTGCGGTGGACGCCGCCAGCGGCCAGATGGTGGCTGACGGCGCGGAGGTCAGCGTGGCCGGGCCCTGGCACCTGCTGCCGGAGTTCATCGAGGCGCTCTCCGATCGGGTCGGTGAGGCGCTGGCGCGTTTTCCGGCCGAACGCCGCGACACCGTGCCTGTGATCCTGACCGCGCACAGCCTGCCGAAAGCGGTGGTCGATCGTGAGCCAGAGTACCTGGAGCAACTGATGGCCACCGTGCAGGCCGTCGTAGAACGTGTCGGGCTCAAGCCCGGCCGCTGGCAATTCGCCTACCAGAGCGCCGGCCATTCCCCCGAGGAGTGGCTCAAACCGGACCTCAAGGACCTCTTCCCCGACCTGCATGCGGCTGGAAAGCGTGAGGTGCTGGTGGTGCCGGTGCAATTCCTTGCCGACCACCTGGAAATCCTCTACGACATCGATGTCGCCGCGCGCGAAGAAGCCGAGGGTGCCGGCATCGAGTTCAACCGCATCGAGCTGATGAACACCTCGCCGGCGTTCATCAGTGCTCTCAGCGCGGTGGTGGCGCGGGAGCTCCAGCCGGCCGCTGGCGCCGCCTAGGTGACCGGCCGACCGGCGGGCTCAGGTCGCGGGGCGCCGCGGGGGCTTGCGCAGGCCGAGGGTCACCAAAAGCGGCGGCGGCTTGTACCGCCAGCCGCGATCGGACGACCACGGTGCGATCGGCGCGGCAGTGATGCCGGCCAGGAAGAGAAGCACCGGGTCGTAGTTGACCCGCCAGCCCGCGAAGTCTCGCCATGCCTGGTCGCGGTCCGAGCGCAGGGGCAAGCCCGCCTCTTCCAGCTCCTTCCAGAGGTCATCGAACTCCGAGCGATCGATCGAGATAGGGTCGTCGGGCTTGGGGTTGCGGTTGTAGGGGTAGCTGAAAAAGTCGGCGATACGCTGCAGCGCCAAGTAGCCACCGCGTATGCAGAGCTGGCAGTCTGCCGACTTGGGCACGTCGAAGCACGACGCGTAGACGGAAGCGCTGTCGAGAATGCAGCCCGCCGCCGTGATCCATGACCGATCGGGGTCGGGGGAGCGGAAGAAGATCAGCGCCGCGATCGAGGTATGGCTCTCTTCGATATCGGCGAACCACTGCCGCCACGTGATCCAGAGGTCGTCGAGGCGCTCCAGGCCACCGATGCGATGGTGGCGGCTGAGCAGCGACAACGCCGACGGAGGCGTGCCGGCCAACGCCTCCAGCATCGCCACCGGGGTCTCTCGTCTGGAGAACGCCGCGTAGATCGTGGGCAGGTAACTGATCAGCAGGGCCACCAGGCCCAGGCCGATGGCGGCCTCCAGGAAGCTGAGCGAGATCGAGGCGAACCGCGGCGGCTTGTCGAAGCCGAGGGTCAGGAGCGACGAACCGCTGGTGATGAAAGCTTCCCGCGGGGACTCGCCCAGGCCGACGTACATCAGCATGAAGGCGACGACGATGAGCAGCAACCAGGCGACCGGCAGCCCGATGAGACTGAACGGAGCCTGCATCGCGAACACCCGGTCGCGCTGCGCGTAGGCGCGACTCGGCGGTGCGATTCGGTCCAGGATCACACGAACGAGGACGAAAACGAACCGAGAGATGCGCACGTTGGCAGCGCGTGGCAACACGAAGGTCTTGATCGCGGACACCACGGTGGTGCCGGCGATGAAGACGCCCAGGAAGAAGGCGACCACGTGCACGATGCCGACCAGGATGTGCATGGCACCAGCGTACCGGCGCCTGGGTCGGCGCGCCGCGACCCTGAGGCTCTAGCCCAGCGGCCTTGAGCCCACCGGCCGGCGTGGCTCGGCCGCCGCTGAAGCAGCTGCCGCGCGAGCGGCATCCCGGACACTGGCAAGCGAACTCGCGGCGGCAGAACTGGGCTGGCGCCCCTTGTGGACTCCCTTATGGCGCCGCCGGACGGGCCTGGCGGTAGCCCGAGCCACCCGCTTCGGCGGCCGCAGTCCGGCCGCCCGCTCGAGGCTCTCGATGCCGTTCTCGATGCCCTTGGTAATCACGTTGAGGTCGGGGAAGCCGGCGTAGTCGCCAACAACCGCGAAATACATCCCCCCGTTGTAGCTGGCGACACATATGACGACGCTGAGATTGGCCACGACCGGCAGCAGCGGGTACGCCTCCAGGAGCCTGGAGCCGCCGGCATAGACGGGCTCCTGAATGCCGGGGACGTTGGAGAAGACCATATTGATGAAGCGCTGGCTGCTGAGGGCGGCGTGCCCGGCAAGGGCATGCAGCGATGCGGGCGCCATTGATGTCAGCCCGACCAACTGGCCGGCGGCGGCCGCCTGGCGATTGTTCTTTAGGCCTCCCATGTCGTGCATGACGATTTGCATCCGGCGCCGTGCCGGCATCCGCCCCACCGGCATGTTGATGAACATCGCCGAGACCTGGTTGCCGGGGGCCTTGTCAGAGTCGTTGCGGACCGAGACCGGGACCATGATCCGGTAGGTGAGGTCATCCGGGACGTCCTCCCCGCGGTGGACGAGGAAAGCATGGATGGCCTCCCCCACCGCCGCCAGGGCGACATCGTTGACGGTGGCGCCGAGCGCGTTTTTGATGGTCTTGACCCGGGCCAGCGACACCCTCGCCAGCTCGATTCGCCGGCCGCTGCCGACTTTGATGTTCAGCGGCCCCGATGGGACCGGGCGCAACATGTTGAACAACTCGCGCAAGTGGTTTGCCTTGATGGCCCAGGAGGCCAGCTCGCGGGGCACCTGGGTAGGCCTTTGCAGCAGTCTGCCGGCAGCCCCCAGGGCGGCGCCTGCCGCCTCGCGCGCGACCTCGCCGACCAGCTCCCGCGTGCTGCGCAGTCCTCGTGGCCGGAACGGCTCGCCGGGCTCGACGGTCGCCCCTTGCGGGTCGAAGTCGTGGATGATCAGGGCAAGGTCGACCGCCGCGATGCCGTCGACGATGGCGTGGTGAGTCTTGCTGTAGATCGCCACCCTGCCATCAGAAAGGCCCTCGAGGATGTAAATCTCCCACAGCGGACGGCTGCGATCGAGAGGTCGGGAGTGGAGCCGCGCCACCACCTCGAGCAGCTCGTTCATCCCGCCAGGGCTGGGCAGTGCGAGGCGCCGCAGGTGGTACGAGAGGTCGAAATCGGGATCATCGACCCACACCGGGTGGCCCAGCGCCAGGGGCACCTCCTGGATGCGCTGGCGATACCGCGGCACCAGGTGAAGGCGATCCTCTACGGTTTTGAAGAGCCCGCGCACGCCCGGACGGCCGGCGATTTCGGGCTGGTCCTGATAGATGTAGAGGCCCCCGATGTGCAGCGGTTGCCGCACAGATTCGAAATTGAGAAAGGTGGCGTCGATCGCGGTGAGGCGTTGGGTCGTCAAGTTTCCAAGCCTACTCCGACCGGCCCTCCGGTCACTACCAGCGCAGGTCCCAGCCGGCGAACTCGCCACGAAAGGTGTCCCAGGCGACGTCGACACGCTCCACCTCTGCCAGCGGGTGCCCGCTCCGGAGCAGGTCGAGAAATCGCTGCAGCTCGTCGTGGGGGCCCTCGGCCTCGATCTCAACGCTGCCGTCCGAGCTATTGCGAACGTATCCCTTGAGGCGGTGACGGACCGCCTCCCGGGAGACGAAATCGCGGTAGCCGACACCCTGGACCCAGCCGCTGACGACCACTCGCAGTCTC
>DAITAT010000022.1:0-9378 GCA_036824145.1 Candidatus Dormiibacterota bacterium | reverse complement strand
CAAGGCCGAACTCTGGGAGAATCGCAGGACCGTGAAGTCGACTGTCCCGGAAGAGAGGGTGGAGGGAGTCCTCAAGGATGGCAGCAGAATCCTGTTCCGGCCGATAACCCCTGAGGACAAAGAGCTGCTGCGCGTTGGGGTTGAGCGCCTCAGCCCGGAGTCACGCTATCGCCGATTCTTCTCCTCTATTGCGCACCTTTCCGACGACCAGCTCGCCTACCTGACCGAGATCGACTACATCGACCACTTCGCCTGGATCGGCATCCTGCCCGATGCGGCCGGGGAGGGCGCGGCCGTGGGTCGCTGGGTACGCGAGCCCGATCACCCAGATTCTGCGGAAGCCGCCGTCACCGTGGTCGACGAATACCAGGGCCAGGGCATCGGGTCGGCACTGCTCGCGCTGCTGGCCAAGTCAGCGATCGAACGCGGAATCAAACGCTTCACCCTCGAGGTGCTCGGCGAGAACGAGCCGATGCTGGCTTTGATGGAGCACGTCGGCGCCATCATCGACAGGCGCGAGGGCGGCGTCGTCTTCATGCATGTGCCCCTGCCGGCCACCATCGAAGAGCTCGAGAAAACGCCGTCGCCGGCGATCCTTCGAGCCGCCGCCGAGGGACGGATCCAGGGCGAGGTCGGCCGGCGGGGTTTCCGGACGAGGTTCCATGTCCGCTAAGGTGGTGCGCGAGAAGGTGGTGCAGTTCTGGGCTAACGGCTCGGGCTAGCCGGCATCGGCGGGCCGCGGGGCTCGCCACCCACCTGATAGTGGCGATGTGCGGAAATGTGCCTGACGTCGATAGAATCAGGCCTCGGTGAGCGACCACTATGAGGAGCTGAGGCCGCCATTGGGGGCTGCACCGTTGGGGGCGCCGGCACTTCAACCTGTCCCCCGCCGGCGACGGCGCGGACGCGCGCTGGTGCCGAAGCGATGGCGTGCCCGGGTGCTGCTGGCAGCCGCGGCGCTGCTGGCGCTTGGCGCCATCGCGGTCATCACCTATGCCCGGGTCGCCCTGGCCGACCTGCCCAACCCGGCGACCGACCCGCTGCTGGCGAGGTCGATCGTGGTCTACGACCGCAACGGCAAGGTCCTGGCGGAGCGCAACCCGCAAGGCGTCTACCACGTCGTGCTCCACCTCGACCAAATCGGGAAGAACGCTATCAACGCCACCCTCGCGGCGGAGGATCGCGACTTCTACAACCACGGCGCCCTCGACCTCGCCGGGATCGCGCGGGCGATCATCGCCGACACCCTCGCAGGGCGGCCGGTACAGGGCGGCAGCACCATCAGCCAGCAGCTGGTCAAGATCGACCTCAACGCGCCCCAGAAGTCGCTGACCCGAAAGATCCGCGAGGCCCTGGTGGCCAACGAACTCGAGAAGAAGTACACCAAGGACCAGATCCTCGAGCTCTACCTCAACCGGGTCTATTACGGGCACGGCGCCTATGGCATCGGCGCCGCCACCAAGACGTATTTCGGCGCCGCCAAGAACACCGGCGACCTGACGCCCGCACAGGCCGCTTTGCTGGCGGGGCTGATCCAGGCTCCCAGCGGCAACGATCCGCAGACCCGGTTCGACCGCGCCCGCGGGCGGCAGCTGGACATCATCCGTTCGATGGTGGTCGCGCACACCCTGACGCAGGCGCAGGCGGACGTGGCCACCAAGGAGGACGTGCGGAGCGAGCTGAAGTTCGACATCAGCTTCCGCGCAACCCGCGCGCCGCATTTCGTCGAGTACGTGATCTCCCGGCTTGAGGATACATACGGCGCCGCCGCCGTGCAGCAGGGAGGCTACAGCGTCTACACCACAATCGACCCCGACATGCAGGCCAGGGCGGAGCACGCCGTGGGCGTCGGCGTCAACGCGATGTCGAGCCAGGGAGTGAACAACGGGATGATGTTGGCGGCGAGGCCAAGCACGGGAGAGATCCTCGCCTGGGTTGGGTCGGCGGACTTCAACAACGCCGCGATCGGCGGGCAGTTCGACGTCATCCGCTCTCCCCGCCAGCCCGGCTCGTCCTTCAAGCCGTACGTCTATGAGGCTGCTCTGCGGGCCCACAAGATCACCCTGGCGAGTTGTCTTGTCGACCAGCCGACCAACTTCAACGGCTACCAGCCGCTCGACTTCGATAACAGCTACATGGGGCCGCTCAGCGCACGTCAAGCGCTGGTGCTGTCGCGCAACATCCCCGCAGTCGAAGTCGCCAACCAGGAGGGCATCACCAGCGTCATCAGCCTGGCCCAGCAGATGGGGATCAAGACCCCGCTCCAGCCGTATCTATCAACCGCCATCGGGGGCAGCGAGGTGACGATGCTGGACCACCTGCAGGGATACCAGGTCTTCGCCGACGAAGGCCGCAAGGTGCCGCTGATGTCGATCACGCGGATCACGGGAGCGGGCGGCCAGGCGCTGTTCGAGCAGAGCCCGGGGAGCCAGGCGGGCCAGCAGCAGGTGCTGTCGGCGGCCGAAGCCTACCTCCTCACCGACACTCTCAAGGCGTACCAGAACCAGTGGAACCTGGGCTGGAAGCAGCAGATGGCGAGCAAGTCAGGGACCAGCGGTGCCAGCCAGGTGGGCGTGCACCAGGACGCCTGGATGATGGCCTACAACCGCGACCTGGTCATCGGAGGGTGGGCTGGCAACACGGGCGCCAAGGGGGCGGGCAACTCCATCAGCGCCTTCGGCGTCAACACCGGCAGCACCATGCTGGCTGACTTCATCAACACCCTCCCCGCTGGCCTGGACCGCTGGTACCAACAACCGCCGGGGCTGGTTTCGAGGAACGGCGAACTATTCCTCTCGGGCACCGAGAACCTGGGCACCGGCTGCAGACCCCAGGATGGTGGTGTTGGCGGCGGCAGGAAGAAGAAGCACGGCGATCAATCTCCGTTGCCGCTGCCCACCGGCCTCGGTGGTGGCGGAGGCGGCGACTGACAAGCCGAGCCGGCGCGGGCGGTTATCCCGCTCGGGACTGTGCATAACCTGTGGATTGGGGCCGCGGTTAGTTCAGCGAGGAACCCAGGCTCTCGAGGGCGGAGTCGACGGCGGAGGGGTTGGCCACGGTCCGCGTCTGTAGGGCAACCCGGATGGGGCTGGTGGAGCCGTTGACCTCGGCCACCAGGTAGTCGGTACTCTCGGCAAGGCTGCTGAGCTCGGACGCGATCTTCTCCGCCACCTCCTGGGCGGCCTCGGGGATGACCAGGCAGAAGTCCGTCTCGTTGACCCGCGCCAGCGAGTTGACCTTGCGGGTCTTGCTGCGGATCAGCTCCACCATCTGGCCAAGCACGCTCTCGGCGCTCTGGCCGCCGACGCTGCTGAGGAGGTCGGCGTAGTTGGCGAGGTGGAACAGCACCAGGCTGAGCTGGTGGTGGTGGCGGATGGCGCGGCTGATCTCCTTCTCCAGCAACTCCTCAAGGAAGCGGAGATTGTAGGCGCCGCTCGGCCGATCGACCATGGCGCCGTCACCGACCTGGACCAGGCGGCGGGCCAGGACCAGGGCGTCGCCGCCGGCCTGGGTCAGGACCGCAAGCGCCGCGCTCCACTCCGTCAGCTTGGCGGCGTTGACGCCGGCCACCACGATGCCGCCGTAGACGCCTTCGTGGGACACCAGGGGCATGCCGCTGACCGCGCCGACGGGCGCCGCGTCGTCGGCCAGGTGGCGGCACCAGGCGCTGGCGGAGACGTCGGGGATATCGATGGTGTCGGCCGCATGGATCACCCACTGCCCCACGCCCTGCATGATGCGGAACCAGGGGTCGCTGGTCTGCACGCTGGCGGCCTCGGCGACCAACTCGTCCTCAGGACCAACCAGCGACACGTATGCATACTCGGCCTCGCAGAACTCCACGGCGGCGGCGAGGATGGCGTGGGGGACGCGGTCGGCATCGGCGTCGGCGATCTTGCGAAGGATCAGGCTGATGGCCTCGGCGCGGTCGTTCTGCCCGCCGACCTGCTCGTGCATACCGGCGAAGACGATCTGGGATGCGAACATCACTCGCTCCCGCGCGACCAGCGGCACCGATTCCGCCTGCGCGGCGAGGGCGTCAGGGAAGATCTTGAGCTTGAAGGATTTCTCGGTGATCTGCTCCATGTCGATGGGCCCGAAGCGCACCGTCTCGCTGACCAGGCTGAGCAGCGGGGTGCCGTCAGGGGCTTTCACCGGGATGACAGCGTGGCCGAGACCGCCGCAGGTGGGTCGGATCTCGGGCCCGTCGGCCTTGTGGTACTCGGGGTTGAAGTAGAGGGGGCAGTCCATTCCCGCCTGCAAGGTCTGGCAGAACTCCGGCGGCTGGAAGGGGATGTCGAGGGGAACCGCGTTGACGGTGTAAGCGTGCAGCTTCAGCCCGCAGGCCTTCTCAAAGCCTTGGACCAGGTGCTGGTACTGAGCCGAGGCGATCAGTTCCTCGGCCCTGGCCATCTGCTGAAACTCTTCTTCGTCTTCCATTGGGGGCCTTTAGGTACAACGAGCCGGGTCTGGAAACCTTTCCAGCGGTTGTTCGCCCCTCGAAGTTAGACCGGGCGCGCGGACCGGGCAATGGAGTCCGGGTAACGATCGCCTTTACGTACCTTTACTGCTTTTAGGAAAGCCAGGCGTCGATGTCTAGAAAGACCTGTTCTCGCTGAATGTCGTTGTGGCTCTCGTGATAGCCGCCCTCGTAGCGCTTGATGGTGGCGTTGGGAACGCGCTTCTCGAACTCATCCGCCACCTTCGGCGAGACCAGGAGGTCACCGGTGCCCTGGATCACCAGGGTGGGCAGCTTGAGCGCCTCGATGCGGGCCAGGGCGGCCGGCATGGCCTTGCCATAGACCTCGGTGTAGAACCGGGTGGAAATCGCCTGAGTGACCAGCTCGTCCTCATTGTTGGCCTCGACCACCGCCGGGTCGCGTGAGACAGCGCCGGGGTCGAAGCCGGCCTGCAAGGTGACCCTGGGCAGGACCCTGCTGAAGACCTTGCCGATGAACACCTTGGCGGCCGGCGCCTCAAGTGTGAGGATCAGGCAGGGGGCGCTGAGGATGACGCGATTAGCGGCGTCGGGATGGTCGTACAGGTAGGTGAGAGCGAGGATGGCGCCAGTGGAGTGCGCGTAGATGACACGCTCGATGCCCGGCTCGGCGGCGTATGCCAGCTTGAGACAGGCGTCGAGCTCGTCGACCAGCTCCTGGTAGCGCATCACGTGCCCGCTTTGGCCGCCGCTGCGACCATTGCCGCGCTGGTCGTAGGCATAGACGACTGCGCCATGGCCGGCGAGGTGATCGATCAGTTCGCGGTAGCGACCGCCGTGGTCGGCGAAGCCGTGGATGAGGACGATGACGCGCTGAGCCTGGCCCGCTGGGCGGGTGACGCTGTAGTGGATCTCGGTGCCGTCGGGAGCCTCGAACTCGGCCTCGTGCACCTCAAAGCTGCTCTTGATCCCCGTCGCCATTGGTAGGTCCTCCTCCGCCGGGCTGGTGAGCAGAGTTTGGCACAGCCGCCGGATGGAGCACGTCGTCGAACCAGGGCGGCGCGGCAACTCTCATGCGCTGGCGGACGTCGCCTGCCAGCAACAGGAACTCGCCCCGGCGGGCGTTGGCCAGGAATTCCGTTTGGCCGTCGGTGAGACCAAAAGCGCGCTGAAGCCGTAGCGACTCGGCCTGCCGTTGCGCCCCGAGGACCAGCGTCGAAGGATTCGTGGCGAGCACCAACCCCTGGTCGGATCCAAGCAGGTCGCCGGCGTTCTGGGTCACCAGGCAGAGCGAGCCCTGGTATTTGCGAACGCGTCGTGCCAGCCGGACGAGAAACCGGCGCACCAATGGGTACTCGAAGAGCAACCCCACTTCGTCGAAGAGGATCCGGCGGGGCCTCGGCGTCGAGCGCACCCGCGCCCAGACCCACTGGGCCATCAAGAAGTACGCCACTGGCAGCAGTTCCTCTTTAAGGTCGCGGAGACCGAAAACGACGAAGTCGGCATCGACGCGGACGCTCGTCGGCCTCGAGAAGAGCGCGCCGATAGGACCCTCCGTCCAGCGCCTTAGAGAGCGTGTGAGGCGCGGCGCCCGAGACCGGGATGCGAGCCAGTTGCGGACGTCTGCCAGCGTCCCCCCACCGCCGCCGAGGACAGCATGGAGGGCCTCATCGACGTCGGTGCGGTCCTCCTCGGACAGGGCGCCGCACATGGTGCCGACCAGGTCGAGGAGGTCGCTGACCTGGTCGCCGACGGGATCACGCTCCCCCGCTATGGAGAGGGCCGGGTCCAGGACATTGATGCTGTTCTGGCTGCCCAGCGAGAGATCGATCCACTGGCCGCCGGACCGCGCGCAAACCTCGCGGTACTCGTCTTCCGGATCGACGATGAAGGCGCCCAGGCCCTGCTCGGCGTCCGCCATGAGCAGGCTCTTCATCAGGTAGGTCTTGCCCGCGCCCGAGTGGCCGAAGAGCCCGATGTTGGCGTTGGTGAAGCGGTCCTCGTCGAAGGTGTCGACAAGCACCGGGGCTCCGCCTCTGATCGCGAATCCGAAAAGGCGCCCGGCAGGTTGGCGTATCTCGTCCCACACCCACGGACACAAAGTGCTCAGGACGCCGCTCGGGAGCAGCCGCTCCGCAGCGACGGGATCGACGCCGATCGGCGCCGTTGCCACACGGGCGGCCGCCATCTGGAAGGTGGTGGGCAAAAGCTCGGTCATGCACCGGGCACCGGCATCCTCGGCGCGCCCGCTGAGAACCTGAAGATCAGCTTGGGTGCCAGCAGCGAGGCCAAGGTACAGCGCCACCGAGAAGGCGTGCTGCTGGTTGGAAGCAATCTCGCGGCGCAGACCGATGGCCTCAGGAAGACCAGCCTCGACCAGCGGGTCGCCAACCGCGCCGGTGGCGACGTCTGACATCCGGGTGGCTTGCAGGTCGCGGATCCTGGTGTTCAGCATCCGCAGCGCGCTTGCCGGCGTGACCTTGAACGCGTGCACGCTGAGGTCGAATTCGGCGGGCAGGTCGAGCAGCGGGCCCAGCCACCCGGGCAGCAGGTCGGACCCGGGATAGCCCTGCATGAAGTAGGTGCGGTACAGGGTCGCATCCAGCTCCAGCGCATCGGGACGCTCGGCCCAGGTGCAATCGGCGTCCGGCTGCCAGATCGGCCGCGGGACCTGCGCTGCCAGGAACCGATCCAACTCGATGCCTGTCAGCACCCGTGGATGCAACCCCATGGCGCGGAGCTGGCCCAGGGCACCCTCGGCGTGGCGCAGCAGCGACTCAGCGGTGGTCTGTTCCGGTGACCTCACGTCGGGGTGTCCGCGAATGCCGCGCCAGCGCGCCGCGATTCGATCAATCTGCCGTCCCGAATCGCTGAGCACGATGTGAACCGCGCGTTGGTAGCTGGGATGGCTGTCAGCGCGGTCGCGCAGAAACCCGGCCAGTCGTGGATCGGCACACTCCGCACCTGAAGAGAGCCGCGACGCGACCAGCAACTGGATACGCACATCCAGGCCGGCCAGCAGGTCTTCGAACAAGTTCACAAAGCTCCGGCGAGCGTCGGCGGAGGCTTCGACAAGGTCGAACGCTCCGGTGCGAATAACTACGTGCTGGTGCCGATCGCTGGTGGTAAAAACCTCCGGCTGCGGATGCCTCTCCAGCGTGACCGCGAATGGGCTGAGCGCGGTGCGTTCGGCCAGGCGCCTCGCCAGCGCCGGGACGATCACCGGCGCGCCCGCCCCGGCTTTCTAGAGGTCGAGTACCAGGCTGAAGGTCGAGACTGCCGCCGCGGCGGCGTACTTCTCTTCATCTTCGGGCGCCACCGCCAGCACCACGCTGGCGATCCGGTTGCTCGAGAAGTTGAGGCCTCGAACCGTCCCCGAGCCGCCGCCTCCGTCGAGCGCCTGGCCCTGGTCGGTTCTCATGCCGAGCACCAGTACCCGCTTTCCCAACGTGAGGGCAGGCGCGGGAGTTGCGCCGGGCGCCTGGTTCTTGGCAACCGCAAGGACATCGACGAGGTCGCCGGGGCGCAATACCCCGCCGGCCGCGTCCGCGGCGGTGACCGGCACCGACATGGCATGGAAACCCGCCGGAACAGCCAGACCGCCCGCGATCAGCGACGCTCGGCCCCTGGACAGCGCGCGGGTCGGGACGAACTGTCCGTCCAGGATGGGCCAGGAGACGTACATGCCGACCACGTCGGCGACGCTCGTGGCGCTGCCCGCCGGGATGTCGCCCGGGTGGACGCGTCGGACCGCCACCGACGCATCGGTGACCGCCGCACCGACATTGAGATCGCCCTTGGCGACCAGGACGGTGGTCTCGCGGGTGGAGGCGAAATAGATCCCACCCGCGGCCAACGCCAGGACCGCGAAGACCCCAAGATAAACCGCTCTCACCATCGGTCCAGTCCTCCACCACACATTAGTATATCTGTCATCGCAAATCTACTCGGATCTCGGCGTCCCCGGTCACCGTCAGGGTTTGTGCCGAGCGCAGTCCAGCGAGGCTCAGCAGGCCAGTCTTGATCGGCACCCGCAAGCGAGCGCAAACCGCGGGGCGGTCGAGCCGATGGCCATTGAATGGATTGGTCGCGGGCACGCTGTTGATCACAGCGAGCTCGGCGTTCTCCGCCACCGACTCCGGCGTCGCGCCACTGGCCATGAATCCTCGCATCGGCGCCAGGTTGGGAACCAGGTAGCTGCGATAGACACGCTGCGCCGCAGGGTCGAGCTGGACCTGCCCGGTGGCGGCGTAGTGGGCCGAGTCGACCTCGGTCACGGCATCAACCAGGGCCATGTCGTCGGCCCAACGGAGCCTGACCACCTCGACCTGGAGCGAGCCGACGTCCGCGACCAGCGAGACGACCATGAGCAGCATCGGCATCAGGAGGATGGCATACAGCGTGCTCTGGCCACGCTGGCTCAATGGTTGACCTCGCCGCGGGCCGTGAACGACGAGACCAGGTCGACGTCACGTTCAAACAGGAACGGGATGCCGATATGGCGGCGCGAGGTAATGATGACGGTGATGGGGTCGTGCCATGCCGCTCGCGCGGGCGTAATCGAGACGACACAGTTCGCTGGATCCAGCCCCGCACCGCGCAGCTCGGTGTCGATGCGATCGCGGACCTCAGGGTCGTCTTCCCCCATCTCGCCAGCGACCCGGGCGCCGGCGGCGGCGGCGGCGTGCTGGCCGATCCAGAGGTGCAGCACGTTGCCGATCTCAAGAGTCGAAAAGAGCACCGGGATGAGGACGAAGGCGACCACGAAGATCGCTTGCAGGGTTTCCTGGCCTCGCTGTTCGGAGAGACGCATGGGCGGACTGTTGCCCGCGCTTCTGCTACTGGGTCCCCACCATCTGCTGGACCATGCTACCGATCTTGGTCACCAGGCCCTGGTTCCAGGCGATGATCCCGACCACCAGGGTCCCCAAAATCACCGC
>DAITAT010000104.1:0-1535 GCA_036824145.1 Candidatus Dormiibacterota bacterium | reverse complement strand
ATGACGTAGACCTCGGGCTTGGGCAGGCCCGCCCCGATGGCGAGGGTCTCGACCACGTGGTGCAGCTGCGCGTATTGAGCCGGATCGGCCGGCCTCGCACCGGAGATGGCGAGCACCGTGGCCTTGCCGAACAGCAGGCTGTAGACCATCACGGCTAGCGCCAAGAGGAGGCCGATGCTGACGCCCGCGAAGCCCCCGCCGATCCCGCCGGCAATGAAACCTGCGAGGTATCCAAGGCCGCTCCAGAGCAGGCTAAAGAGCACCACGATGAGGACGCTTCTGCGGCGGTTTAGCTGAATCTGATGGTACATCTGACTACTGACTCACATTGATGCTACCGGCTGCCTACCGGGCTGACGCCCAGAGGCCATGGTCGTGGCGCGACTTACAGCGGCGGTCCATATTGTATTCACCAAATCACCACCTGCAGACCGCCAGCGAGGTCGCCTGCGCCCGGGCAAGGACGCACTTCGACCTCTACCTCTAGCCTCCTCGCCTGCGCACCCAGTCCGACTTGAGAGCGGCCCTCGTTCATGCCTCATACCACGGGACCAACAATGCGCGCCCCAAGCTGTGGGTAAACAGGTTGAAGCCGAGGAACGCCGGAGTGGCCTCCCTCGGAATGCCCAGCGTCTCGGTATCGACGGCATGTACGGCTATGTAGTAGCGGTGCTTGCCGTGACCGCTAGGCGGTGCGGCGCCCACGTAGCTCGCAGTTCCGGCATCGTTCCGCAGCTGAATAGCCCCAGCTGGAAGACGCGCACCGCTCTCATCGCCGGCACCCTGCGCCAGCTCAGTAACGTCGCCGGCGATGTCCGCGACGGCCCAGTGCCAGAAGCCGCTCGCGGTCGGCGCATCGGGATCGTACATCGTCACGGCGAAGCTCTTCGTGCCGTTGGGGAAACCGCGCCAGGACAGCTGCGGCGAGATGTCCTCGCCGCCGGCCTCCAGCATGCCGCTGACCTGCGGCTGCGACAGTTTCTGCCCGTCTTGGACGTCGTCGCTTGTGACCTCGAACAAGGGGACCTCGGGGAGACCTGCATAGGGATCGTGGTTCACATGTAACCTCGTGATTTCAAGGTGGCCTCTGCAGCCCGCGATAGATGGCCATCGGAACAACCGTTGAGCGGTGGGCAGCGCCGCTTCGGCCAGTATCCCTCCGGCGGTTCTCTGATTGTGGGGTGCCAGGGTGTTTAGTTCCCGCGGGACGGGTCGGGGGAGGAATGGCCTCTCCGCTATGCGAGTCAGCATGGAAAGGGCCGACCCACCCGGCACAGTGCACGACAGGGTCCTGGACCTCCTTGACGATGCGCGGCAGCGGCTTGTAGAAGAACTCGTCGGAGGCGGGGTTGGCCGCGGACGGCACCACCGAGGGCGATCGTGAAGGTCGTCACCGACACCGTACCCTCTTTGCTCTTGCGCCGTGCTTCGTTTGTCGGACTCGTGGACGCCCAAGTGGTGTGGACCGCCAGCCTTTTACCCGGGGGCCGATCAAGTGGCGGCGCCGGCGGTCTGCCTCTCCCGCCACGCGTGCT
>DAITAT010000021.1:6822-28375 GCA_036824145.1 Candidatus Dormiibacterota bacterium | reverse complement strand
GTCTAGGGGATCAACTTCGCGACGACGAACTGGGGCTGCGCGTCGGCCGGGGTGGGGGCATACGCCCTCCCGTCAGGGCCACCGAAGCGGTCATCGATGCGGAAGCCCTGCCGCTCCAGGATCAGCTCCAGCTCACGAGGAAAGATGTACGCGATGTCGAATTCGTCCTCCCAGGCGGCCACCTCAACCTCGCCCCGGGTGACCCGGCTGCGGAGCTCCAGGTGCATCACCTGCCGCCCGTAGTCGAAGGTGCGGCGATTCTCTCGCACCACGTGCACCGTTCCCTCTCCGCCAGGGTCTTCGGCTTCAACCTCGACGTCCACTTCCCAGCCTTCGGGCGCCAGCAGCCGCGCCGGGTCGGGTGTGAAGATCTCGAAAGCGAACGCCCCACTGGGAGCGAGGTGCTCGCGCACCCGGTCGAGCATGGACTGGCGTTCGTGAGGTTGGGGTAGCAGCAGCATGCTGTTGAACGGCAGGTAAATGAACCTGAAGAGCCGGTCGAGGTGGAAGCGGCGCATATCCTGCTCGATCGGCTCTACCCGCCGGCGCACCGGCTCGGGCTCAACCGCAAGCGCCTCTCTGAGCCCCGCCACCATGTCCTCGGCGCTGTCGATCGCGGTGACCGCGAACCCCGCCCTGGCCAGTGGCAGGGAAACGCGGCCGTTGCCACATGCCAACTCCAGTACCGCGCCCCCGGGCCCCGCCCAACGCTCGGCCTGGGCCTGGTAGAAGCCGATATCGTCCTTCTTCCAGGCATAGACGACGCTGTACCAGCGAGCGCCGGCGCCCCGGTATCGCTGGGAGTTGTCGGCCGGGAGCCGCTCTTGGGTCAGGCGACCGAGAAGAGGCGCGTCACGCGGTTCAACGTGTCGACCCGCCACATGCCGCCAATCTTGAGCTTGCCGCTGAGCATCGCCTTGACGACGTTCCGGCCGGCTTCATCGAAGTAGTTGGGCATGCCCAGCGGCCCGGTCTTGACCAGGTTCAGGGCCATGACCACGTCTGAATCGGCCTTGATCGAAACCGCGGGGCGGCCCCGTTTGCCGTTTCGAACGACCAGGTCGTCGCCGGCAAAGGTGAGCGTCAGGGCCTCCTTGATGTCCGGGACTTCGATCGTGACGCTGGTGCCGCTGAGCTTGTGGAAGTCGTTCCAGCGCTCCGGGTTCTGCTCGACGTTGGCGGTGATCAGGCCTGCGAGCATGGAGGCCATCGCGCTGGCCTCCTCCTCGCCATCCGGATAGACCACCTGGGGAGCGCTTACGCCAGGACCTCGTCGGGGTATTCGACCTCAACGCGGGTCGTGCACTCCGTCATTTCCTGGCTGGCCTTGGTGTAGCGGACGATTGTCGGCAGGTCGCCCTTGAGCTTGAGCTTGCCCTGCATCATCGCCTTGGTGGAGTCGAGCTCCTTCTGGGCCACCTGCTTCCACCGGGAGTAGGGCCCGCGGATGACGAAGTCGGCCTTGTCGGCCTCACCTTCGTCGACGATCTTGATGTCACGGGCTTCGCCGTGCCACAGGTCCATCCAGACACCCTTGGTCTCGGGGAAGTTCTTCTCGGGCTCAGCCTCGACGATAAGCGCGACGACGCCTTCCCATCCCGCGGCCGCCTGCTTGTAGATCGCGCTGTTGTTGATCTCGTTCTTGTAGGCCTGCGCCCACTCGTCACTGAATGCCTTGTAAGCCATCGATCCTCCTCGCGGTTATCGCTGGATGAGTCTAATTCAAATGGGTTGGCGGACCGCAGCGATGGCTTCGACCGCGGCGGGGTTCTCCAGCGCCATCACGTCGCCGGGGTCGCTCCCCAGGTAGGCGGCCTTGATCACCCGTCTCATGATCTTGGCGTTGCGGGTCCGGGGCAGGTCGGCGACCACGTGCACCCGGGAGGGCTTGAGCGATTTGCCCAGCGCCGCGGCCACCGCCTGCTTCAGCTCATCCTCGAGCTCCGCGCTGCTCTGATTGCCCGGCCGCAGGATGACGAAGGCGATCAGCTTCTCGCCCTTGATCTCGTCGGGGACGCCGACGGCGGCGGCCTCCTGGACGGCGGGGTGGCCGACCAGGGCCGACTCGACCTCGGCCGGGCCCAAGCGCTTGCCCGCCACCTTGATGGTGTCGTCGGAGCGGCCGAGGATGTACCACAGCCCGTCATCGTCGAGCTCGGCCCAGTCGCCGTGGTACCAGACCCCGGGCCAGCGCGACCAGTAGGTGTCGATGTAGCGGTCGGGATCCTTCCAGAAGCCACGAGTCATCCCCGGCCAGGGAGCGCGCAGAACCAGCTCGCCGACCTCACCACGGACGGAGTTGCCGGCGGCGTCGACGATGTCCACCGCCATGCCGGGCACCGGCCCGCTGAACGCGCATGGCTTGCAATCGGTGAGCAGGTTGCCGCCCAGGATGCCGCCCGAGATCTCGGTGCCGCCGGAGTAGTTGAGCAGGGGCACGCGCCCGCCACCAACGACGTTGAAACACCACTTCCAGGGGTCGGGGTTCCAGGGCTCGCCGGTAGAGCAGATCATGCGCAGGCTGGTCATGTCATGCTTCTGGACCGGCTCCTCACCGAAGCGCATCAGCGAGCGAACCGCCGTCGGCGAAATCCCAAGATGGGTGACCTTGTGGCGCTCGACGATCTCCCAGGTACGGTCGGGGCCGGGATGGTCCGGCGTCCCCTCATAGGTCACCATGCTGCCGCCAAGCGCCAGTGAACTCATGATCTCCCAGGGCCCCATCATCCAGCCGATGTCGGTGATCCAGAAGATGCGGTCGGCGGTGCCGAAATCCATGCAATGGGCCATGTCCTGGGCCCCCTTGATGGGGAAGCCGCAATGGACATGGACACAGCCCTTGGGCTTTCCGGTGGTCCCCGAGGTGTAGATCAGCATCACGGGGTCTTCGGATGCCATCGCCTCGGTGGACAGGGAGTCGGGTTGGTCGGCGACGGCTTCGTGGTACCAGCGGTCGCGATCGGGGTCCCAGGGGATCACGCCGCCGGTCCGGCGGACCACCAGGGTGTGCCCAACGATAGGGGCGAGCGCCAGGGCCGCGTCGGCGGTCTGCTTCATCAGAACGGGCGCACCGCGCCGGAGGAACTCGTCGGCACAGATCAGAAGCCTGGCGTCGGCGTCGGCCAGCCGCACCGCCACGGCGTCGGCGCCGTAGCCGGAGAACAGCGGGATAAATATGGCGCCGATCTTGGCCACCGCCAGCAGCGAGAAGACGACCTCGGGGATCATCGGCAGGTAGATGCCGACACAGTCGCCCTTGCCGATACCCATCGACCGCAGCGCCCCGGCTAGCCGGCAAACCTCACGGTCCAACTCCGCGAAGGTGAAGGTGCGCACCTCGCCGTCCTCGTATTCGGAGATAAGCGCCACGGCGTCGGGCGAATCCCGAACCCATTTGTCGACGCAGTTGTGGACCAGGTTCAGCCGCCCGCCCACGAACCACGTGCTCCATTCGATGCCCCGGCTGGAGTCGCGCACCGCCGAAAACGGCTCGTACCACTCGATGCCGATGTCCTCAACGGCGGCCGCCCAGAAGTCGTCCAGGTGCTCGGCGCCGAACTCGACCAGGTCGGGGTAGTTCTTGACCCCCAGGCGCCCAGCCAGCGACATCATCCGGCTGCGGCCCACCGCCTCGGGGTCAGGACGCCAAAAGATCTCCTCGCTCACCCCCGAATTGTGCCGGATCGAGGCCTCTGGGGTGCTGAAGCCGGGTTTGGGGCGCAACCCTCGGCTACACTCTGGGCAGCACCCTCACAACTCCATATCGCGTCAGCCTCCAACGCCCCCGCCGAGCGCGGCTGGGACGCCATTCAAAGGAGGCACACACAAACTGCCAGAAAACAAAGTCGCTCTATTTATCGACTTCGACAACATCCGCATCGGGATCCGCCAGCACTTCGGTGGTGAGCTGCACCCGCAAAAGCTGATGGACAAGGCCAGCAAGTACGGACGCGTTACCACCGCCAAGGCGTACGCAGACTTCACCGGACATCCCAAGGAGTTCCAGGACAAACTGCTGTTCGCCGCGGGGATTGAACCGATTCACGCCCCTAGCAAAATCAGCGGTGGCCGCCGCCAGAGCTCGGCCGACATGCACATGGTCATCGACATGTTCCTCGAGGCTATCGACCACGAGGACGTCGACACCTTCATCCTCATGACAGGGGACGCCGACTTCGTCCGCATGGTCGCAACCCTGCGACGACGCTTCGGTCGCAAAGTCATCATCAGCGGCGTTCAGAGCACCAGCACATCGCTGGACCTCATGAACGCAGGCGACGCGCGCGATCCCATTACCAAGGCGGACTGCGACATGACCGGCGAGCTGGGTCGCATGACCCGACCACTGGTCACCCGCGCCGACCTCGATGCCCAGGCTGCCGCCGACGAGGCGGGCAAACAGCAGAAGGGCAGAGGTGGCCTCTTCGGCGGAATCTTCCGCAAGAAGCCCGCGGCCGCAGCCCCGATCCCGGCGCCACACACCCTGGCCGCCCCCCGCATCCCCTCAGCGCCTCCCCCACCGCGGCGGATGCGCGCCAGTGAGTTGCGCGGCGGCACCTCATCCCGCCCGGCGTCGAGCCCGAGCTCGTCAAGAGGCGGCAGCGTCGCCCCATCAAGGGGCGGCCAACGCCGCAGCCCAGGCGGCGCCGAGACCGTTTCGCGCGGTCGAGGCCGCGTCGAGGAATTGGCCGCGGTGGGACCGGGGACCAAGCCCGACGAATTCGAGACCAAGCTCGTTCGCGAGATCGCCTCGATGCCACCGGGCCGATCCGGCTACACCACCATAAAGACAATCGAGGAGACCCTCCGCTCCAAGGCTGGACAGCTGGGTGGGACCCGAAAGGAGGTCCCCATGCGGCTGGAACGACTCCAGGCGATGGGTCTTTTCAAGCGCGAGACGCGCTCGCGCGGCACTGGCCAGGTGGAAATCGGCGAGCTGGTCATGGACCACCCGCTGATGGCAAACCTGACCGCGGGCGTAGTGCCAGCCCAGGCGCCCCCGCCCCGCTTGCCTCGGCAGCCGCGGTCGGCGGCAGCGCTCAGGCCGGCGACGACCGAGGCCCAAAGGAGCGCCCCAGTGGCGCCGCCTGAGGCCGACGTCATCCCCGAGGCAAGCACCGCCGAGGCCAGGCCTGAGGCCGTCGAAGCCACTCCCTTCCGTTGGGTGACCAGCGTGGCGAGCACCGAGACAGCCGCCCCAGCCGAAGAGGCTGAGGCCAAGCCCAAGCCGAAGCGCGCGCCGCGCAAAATCCCCGCCAAGCCCAGGACCAGTTCCCGCGCGAAGAAGGCGACCGCCACCGAGGAGGTCGAGACCGCCGCTGCACCCGTCGAAGGTGCCGATGCGACTCAGCCCGATCAGGCGGAGGGCCAGCCGACGGGGGAGGCAACCGACGACCAGGCCGTCCCCGTCTAGGGGACCAAACCCGGGAGCTGACGCGATATTGGAGTGAGGGTCGCTCCTTGCCTCTCTAGACTTCGGACTCGCCCTCTTCGGTGATCCTGATGGTGTCGGGCAGCCCGCTGGTCGAGGGGGCCGTCGCCGGCGTGGCAGCCGGTTGCTTGTGCGAGCTCTCGGCTGTCTCGAGAGGCGCGGTCACCACGGCCGTTGCTGCCGGAGTCCCGCCGCCATTGCTCTCGGCGTGGTTGTGGCCGTCGTCATGGCGAGGCATCGGGATCGGCAGCAGGTCCTCGGGGCCGACCCGGAGCTCGTTGAGGAGGGCGTCGGGATCGATCGGGTCGTCGGGATGTACGGCGTTGGCGTTGGGCTCAGATCGCGGCTGAGGCCAGCCCTCCAGGCGCGGCGCGACATCGTCGTGTTTGGGGAACTGGAGCGGCAGCCGTTGGTCCTCGACCATGCTGCCGGCCACTATCTGCGCCACGTCGGCGACGTCTATGGCCAGGCCCTGGCTGGTGGCGCCCTCCATCATCATCGTCAGGCAGAACGGGCAGGCGGTCGCGACCACGTCGGCGTCAACCTCATTGGCGTGCTGGATGCGCTCGCGGTTGATGCGCTTGCCCAGCGTCTCCTCCATCCACATCCGACCTCCACCCGCGCCGCAACAGAACGCCTGGCGGCCGTGCCGGTGCATCTCGACCTGCTCGAGGCCGGCGATCTTCTCGAGGATCTTCCGGCCCGGCTCGTAGACGCCGTTCCAGCGACCCAGGTAGCAGGGGTCGTGGTAGGTAACGGTCTTGCCCTTGAGCTCGGCGAAGCCTGCGTGGGAAAGCTTGACCATGCCGTCGTCTATCAGCTGCTGGATGAACTCCGTGTGGTGAATGACCTCGGCCTCGAAGCCGAGCTGCGGGTACTCGTTCTTGATGGTGTTGAAGCAGTGGGGGCAGCCAGTCAGGACCTTCTTGACCGCGTACTTCTGGAAGGTCTTGATGTTGGCCTCGGCCTGTGTCTGGAAGAGGTATTCGTTGCCGATGCGCCGCGCGGGGTCGCCGTTGCAGGTCTCCTCGCTGCCGAGGATGGCGAAGTCGATCCCGGCCGACTGGAGGATCTTGACGATCGATGCCGCGACCTTCTGGTTGGCCTCGTCGAAACTGGCGGCGCAACCGACGAAGTAGAGGTACTCGGCCTCGGGATGCTCGGCGTACGTCTTGACGCCCAGGTCCTTGGCCCAGTTGCCGCGGTCCTGGTTGCTGAGCGCGTAGGGGTTGCCCGAGTTCTCCACCGACCGCAGCGCCGACTCGGCCTGTTTGGGCATCCGCGACTCCTCAAGCACCAGGCTGCGGCGCATCTCCGCGATCTTGGGCACGTGCTCGATCAGCACCGGGCACTCGCTCATGCAGGCGCCACACATGGTGCAGGACCAAAGTGTCTCCTCGAGGATGGTGCCGCCGATCAGCGGCTTGTGGCCGGGGTACTCCTCCTCGATCTTGGCTGAGGCCTCGGCCCGCTCGGCCTCGGGCACCCCCGCCAGCTTGATCAGCTGGGGCGCGCGCTCATGGAGATGGTCGCGCATGTCCATGATCAGCATCTTTGGCGACAATGGCTTGTCGGTAAGGTAGGCCGGACACTGGTCCTGGCACCGCCCGCACTCGGTGCAGGTGTAGAGATCGAGCAGATGCTTCCAGCTGAACTGCTCGATGCGGCTGTTGCCGTAGTGATCGGTGTTCTCGATGTCCAGTTTGGGCAGGGCGCCGATGGGCTCGAGGTTCTTGAAGAAGATGTTCTCGACCGCCAGGTAGATGTGCTGGTGCTTGGAGGTCGGCAGGTAGGCGAGGAAGCCGAGGACCACAATCACGTTGGCGAGGATGAAGCCGTGGTGGACCAGCTCAGCGTTGCCGCCGCCGAGGCCGACGGCCACGAACACGGCAGAAATCGCCTCTGAAACCGGCCGCCAGGATGTGGACGGGTCGTGCCCGTACACCGGGTTGGAGTTGAGGGCGATACGGCCCGCGGTGACGCCCAGCTGAGTCAGTATCACCAGCGCAATCCCGATCAGGATGCGGATGCCGTCGTCCTCGTGGCTGCCGGCGAAGCGCAATGGGTGGATGAAGAGCCGGTTGTAGAGCGCCATTAGCACGCCTACCAGTACCAGTACCGCAAAGATGTCCTGGATCAGGGCGATGGCGGTGTTCACCAGCGGCGGGTCGGGTTTGAAGTTGGGTAGGACCGCCTCCCAGAAAACCTGCACGATCGAGGTGCCGAGAACAACGAAGCCGTAGAAGATGGCCAGGTGGAGGACGCCGGAGTACTTGCGGCGGACCATCCGGTCGTGGCCGCCGACTCCCACCGCCACCGCGATCACCCGGTCGATGAGGCGGTCGAAGCGGTTGTCGGACCCGCCGATCCGCAGCAGGGTGACGAACTGCAGGATCTTGAACATGAAGAAACCGATCGCCAGCACCATCAGCGCGCCGGCGAGGCTGGTGAGGAAGAACTGGCCGACGTCGGGGTGGGTCACGGCCGCGCTCACTGGGTTACCTCGGTGGGGTCCCCGGTGAACGCCGGCGGACGCTTCTCCAGGAAGGCGGTGATGCCCTCGATCGCGTCATGGGTGAACCGGATCGCGGCAAACTCCTTGCGCTCCTCCGCGAGCGCCTCTTCCATGGGCCGGTCGAGGCCGTTGTGGACGGCGCGCTTGATGGCGGCGATCGCCAGCGGCGCCTGGGCGGCGAATTTCTTGGCCAGCTCCTGGGCCACGATCATGAGCTCGGCTGCCGGCACGACCCGGCTCACCAGGCCCAGCTGGAGGGCGGTGGTGGCGTCGATGTTTTCGCCGGTGAAGAGCAGCTCCATGGCCCGGCTCTTCCCCAACAGGCGGACGAAGCGCTGAGTGCCGCCGAAGCCGGGGATGATGCCCAGCTTGATCTCGGGCTGACCGAAGACGGCGTTATCGGACGCCAGCCGCACGTCGCCGGCCATCGCCATCTCGCACCCGCCGCCGAGGCAGTAGCCGTTGACCGCCATGATCACCGGCTTGGCCATGGTCTCCATCTGCAGCGTCACCTTCTGGCCCTTGGCGGTGCGCTCGGCGTAGTCCTCCTTGGGGATGCCGAGGAACTCGGTGATGTCGGCGCCGGCGATGAAGAACTTCTCCCCCGCCCCGGTGCAGATCACCGCCCTGACGTCGGCGTCGGCCTCGGCCTGGTTGAGCGACGATGCGATCTCCGCCAGGACCTGGTTGGACAGGGCGTTGGCGGGGGGATGGTCGACAGTGATGGTCGCCACCGGGCCAGCGGTCTCATACCTGACGAAATCCAAGGTGGAAGCATTCTAGTTGGCGCACCACTCGTCGCGCCGGTCAGACTGACGATGCAGTCAGGTGGAGCTTGGGGTGCTCGAGGCGCCGGGCGCCGGCAAGAATGAGCTCGGGCTACTCCTGGACCACGGCCAGCGCCGGCCGGTCGGGCACCGGCACCAACCCCAGCGAATCGGTGTCGGAGGCGAACTGCTCCAGGTAAAGCCGGCCGTAGAGCCCGCCCCGGTTGACCAGCTGGGCGTGGGTGCCCTGCTCTACGACTCGCCCGTGGTCCATCACCAGGATCTGGTCGGCGCGCAGGATGGTGCTGAGGCGGTGGGCGATGGCGACCGTGGTCCGGCCCTGCATCAGCTTCGCGAAGGCGGCCTGGATGAGGCGCTCGGAATGGGTGTCGAGGGCCGAGGTGGCCTCGTCGAGGATGAGGATTCGCGGGTCTTTGAGGAAAACGCGGGCGATCGCCAGGCGCTGCTTCTCGCCACCCGACATCCGGTAGCCGCGCTCGCCGACGACGGTGTCCAGCCCCGCGGGCAACTCGCGGACGCGGTCGCCGATGGCTGAGGCTTCGATCGCCTCCAGCAGCTCCTCGTCGGTGGCGTCGGGTTTGGCGAAGAGGAGGTTCTCGCGGATGCTGTCGTGGAAGAGGTAGGTCTCCTGGGTGACGACTCCGATCAGCTCTCCAAGTGACTCCAGCTGGAGATCGCGGACGTCGTGGCCGTCGATCAGGACGGCGCCCTGGTCAACGTCGTAGAGACGGGGAATCATGTAGGTGGTAGTGGTCTTGCCCGCGCCGCTCGGCCCGACCAGGGCGACCAGCTGGCCCGCCTCACCGCGGAAGCTGACCTCGCTGAGTGCCTGGGCGCCCTCCTTGCCGACGTAGCTGAAGCTGACGTCGCGGAACTCGACCTCACCATCCACGTCCTCGGGGCGCAGCACCAGCGCTCCGGGCTTGTCCTTGATGTCATGGGTCATGTCGAGGTAGTCGAAGACCCGGTCGAAGAGGGCGAAGGCGCCGGTGACCTCGATCTGTACCTGGAGCATCTGCCCGATGGGGAAGAACAACCGGCTCTGCAGGGTGGTGAAGCCCACCAGGGTGCCGACCGAGATGGTGCCAATCAGAGGCATACTGACCGGCCTGCCGTGGTTGCCGAAGAGGAGGTAGCCGGCGAGGAGGTAGACCAGCGCCGGCGAGATCGAGAAGAAGGTCCCGATCAGGGCCATGAAGCCTCGGCCGACCATCTGCTGCCGGATGAAGAGCCGGGCCAGCCGGCTGTTCTCGCGCTCAAATCTCGCGGTTGAGGTCTTCTGGCGACCGAAGGTCTTGGTCAGCAGCACCCCGCTGACGGACAGTGTCTCTTCGACCAGGGCGCTGAGATCGGCGACCGTCTTCTGGGTTTCGCTGCTGATGTTGCGGCGAATGTTGCCGATTCGCGTTGTCAGCAGGATGAACAGCGGCACCAGGCAGAGCGACAGCACCGTCAGCGCCGGCGACAACAGCCACATCGCCACCACCGTGGTGAGCAGGATGGCGACGTTGCTGACGATGCTGGTGAAGGTGTCGGTGACGACGGTCTGGACCCCAGCGACATCGCTGGAGAGGCGAGCCTGGATCTCGCCGGTGCGGGTGTCGGTGAAGAACTTGAGTGCCATCGCCTGCAGGTGCCGGTAGAGGCGATTGCGAAGCTCCTGGATCACGCCCTGCCCGATCACGGTGGTGATGTAGGTCTGGAGGATGCCGATCAGGCTGGACAGGATTGGGACCACCACCATGATGCCGACATAGAGCACCAGCAGCTTCAAGCCGGAGAAGCCGAAGACTCCCGTAACCGTCCTGCCGTTGACCGCCGGCGCGAAGATGTCGTCGAAGATCCGGACCTGGAGCAGCGGGTTGACGACCCCGAGCATGGCCGTGATCAGCACCAGCACGGTGGCGGTCGCAACCTTGCTCTTGTGAGGGCGGAAAAGGCTGACGACACGCCTGACATTGGCCGATCTCAGGGGCTGCTCCCCTTCCTTCAGCTCAAAGCCTGGATGTCCGCCCATCATGCCGGCGCCGTGGTGAGCCATGCGCTAACCCTAACCCCGAAGGCGCAGCGGCTCATTCCTGAGGCCGCCCAATTGACGGGGAGGGGCCTCAGCGCAAGGTGAAGGGCTGGGCGAGGTAACCCGCCAGCGACTGGTAGATCCCAAGCACCAGGAGCAGCCCCAACAGGACCAGCAGCCCGCCGGCGACCCGGCTCAGGATCGACGAAAAGCGCGCCAGCGGCCGCATCATCGCCGGGAAGCTTGCCGCCACCAGGCTGCATAGCACGAAAGGAAGGCCGAGCCCGACGGCGTAAGCAGTCAGGAGCAGCCCGCCCGGGAGCGCCTGGCCGCGCCCGGCCGCCAGGGTCAGGATGACCGCCAGGACCGGCCCCACGCAGGGCGTCCAGGCGGCGCCAAAGACCACCCCCAGGAGCACCGGCGCCGAGCCACCGGAGCCGGAATTCGCCACCGCCGGAAGCGAGAAGCCCCGCTCCCCGAGCCGCGCCGGCAAGAGTCCCAGCAGTGCCAGCCCCATCAGGATCACCAGCACGCCGCCGATTCGCTGCGCCAGCACCTTCTGCTGCGCGACCACCGCACCGCCCACGAACCCGGCCGCCACACCGAGGGCTATGAACACGATTCCGAAGCCGACCACGAAGAGCAGCCCGCCCCGCACCATCCGGCGACGATAGAGCGGGGGGTTGCGGCGGATCTCGGGCAGAGCGGCGCCACCCAGGTAGCTGACGTAAGCGGGGAGTAGCGGCACCACGCACGGAGCGAAGAACGACACCGCGCCGGCGGAGAAGGCGACCAGCAGGTCGCTGATCACCCGTTGAAGTCGAAGGTGAAGACGCGGAACCCCGACCCCACCGGGCTGACCTTGACGGTGTGCTCCTGGAAGCTCCGGTGTTTGAGCAGGCTGAAGAGGTCGGAGCGGTCGACCTGGACGTACGAATGCCCGGCGGTGTCGTACTTCAGGTCGCTCCCGGCGTCACTTTGGGGAACGTCCCGGCCATCGAGGGTCACGTAAGCCTTGACCGGCGGCCCGCCGTTGGCGGCCACCATGACAACCTCGGTGGCGCTGTAATCGACGGCGGCGTAGTCCTGGCCCGGTTGGGAGTCGCGAGCGTGCTCGCTGTACTGCTGTCCGATGTTCCAGAGGCCGCTCCAGTAGATCGAGTTGGCCTGGCGATGGCCCTGCTTGTCCGGACCAGGTTCGACGTAGTTGAAGGCCGAGCCCGGATGCTCGGTCGGGATATTGAAGCCGCGCCCGGCGGCGGCGTAGAGCTCGGCGGTCCGGCCCCCTTGCGGAGTCGGGCCGGCGTCAGCGCCGGCTGCGCCGACCTTGTGGCCGGCCTCGGCCAGGAGGGAGCGGATGGATTGTTCGGTCTGGTCGTACTGGCCCTCGCCGAAGTGGGTGTCACGCACGGCGCCGTTCTTGTCGATGAGGTACTCGGCCGGCCAGTACTGGTTGCTGTAGGCATTCCATGTCGTCATGTTGGAATCGACGGCCACGGGCCAGAGCACGTTGTAGCGCTGGATCGCCTGGCGGATGTTGGCAACATTCTTCTCGAAGTCGAACTCGGGGCTGTGGACGCCGACGATGACCAGCCCCTGGTCCCTGTAGGCCCGGTACCACCGGCGCAGGTACGGGAAGGTGTTCTGGCAGTTGATGCAGGAGTAGGTCCAGAAGTCGACCAGCACCACCTTGCCCCGCAGGCTCGCCAGCTTCAGGGGTGGGGAGTTCTCCCAATCGACGATGCCGATGAACTCGGGGGCCGTCGCGCCATTGCTCTGCAACCCCGCGCCAGAGAGCCCGGCCGACAATGAGGGCCCGTGGGCGATGCCGTACCCGATCGCCACCACGAGGACGACCGCAAGCCCGGCGGCGACGTAGGGCAACCGCGAGGGTTTGCCCTTGGAGTCCTCTATCCGGGGGGATTTGGGTGCCGCGGCCATCTCCCTCAGCGTATCTGGGCCGGGTTAGAAACGTAGTCGAGGGAAGCTTGGTAGCGCCCTAGGGCGTCAGCACCACCTTGATCGCCTCGCGGGCTTCGAAGAGCTCGTAGCCCTTGAGGGCTTGGTCGAGCTTCATCCGGTGGCTGATGATGGCTTCGGGGTGAAGCTCGCCTTTGCCGATCAGGTCGAGTACCCGGTCCCACCGACCCGGGATGTTGGCGATGCCGCCGAACCGGACGTCGATGCCCTTGTTGAAGAGCATCTGGAGCGGGAAGGTTGCCTCCGGGTCGGAGTGGACGCCGATGATGGAGACGGTGCCGCCGGGCCTGACCATGTCGAAGGTGGGGATCAGGGCGGGGGCGGCGCCCACGCACTCCAGGACCACGTCGACGCCTCGGCCACGGGTTACGTCCTGGCAGGTGACCACCGCATTCTGGTGGCGAATGTCGATGGGAATGGCCCCGAACCCCTGCGCCATCTCCAGGCGCTGGTCGACCGAGTCGATGGCATAGACAGCGGAGGGCTTGAAGGTCTGCGCCGCCTGGATGGCGAAAAGCCCCACCGGCCCGCAGCCGACCACGGCAACGGTGTCACCCGCTTTGATCCCGGCGATGTCGGCGACGTGGAAGCCGGTGGTGAGGATGTCGCCGGCGAAGAGCGCGCTCTCGTCGCTCAACTGAAGGTCGACGTGGTGCAGGCATCGATCGGCCGCGGGGATGCGCACGTACTCGGCTTGGCCGCCGTTGATGTCGCCGACGAAAATGCCGTAACCGAACACGCGGGCGTCCTCACATTGCCCGAACATCTCCCGCTGGCAGTACCAGCACCCCCCACAGGGGATCAAGAAGCTGGCCAGGGCACGGTCGCCGGGCTTGAAGTTCTTGACCTCCGGTCCCACCTCCTCGACCGTCCCGATGAACTCGTGGCCGAGGATGCCGCCCTCCATCATCCCCGGGATCCGGCCGCCGAGGACGTGGAGGTCGGAGCCGCAGATCGCTGTGGCGGTGACCTTGAGCAGGACGTCGTCGGGCTCCTGGAGGGTGGGCTTGTCGACTTCGCGGAGCGCGAGCTTCCCGACTTCGACAAAGGTCACTGCTTTCATGCCATCGCTCCAAACTCAGGGCCCGCACGGCCGAGCCGATTACTATCCGATAGGGATGCGAATCATAGGGCTAACCGGCGGCATCGGTAGCGGCAAGAGCACCGTCAGCGCCATGCTGCGCCAGCTCGGGGCGACCGTGGTTGACGCCGACGAAGGCGCCCGGGTGGTGGTGGAGCCGGGCCAGCCGGCGCTGGCCGAGATCCGCGATCGGTTCGGTGAGGAAGTCTTCGCCGCCGACGGCAGCCTCGACCGCGACCGGCTGGCCGACGTCGTCTTCAACGACGAGGGGGCCCGCGAGGACCTCAACGCCATCACCCACCCGCGGGTGCGGGCCTGGATGGCGGAGCAGATGCAGGCCGCTGCCGAGGCGGGCGCGCCGGCGGTGGTGCTCGACATCCCACTGCTCTTCGAGTCGGAGCTGACCGCGGGGCTCGACGACATCGTGGTGGTGTGGTCGCCGGTCGAGGTGCAGTTCACACGCGCAGTGAGCCGGGGCCTCCGCGGCGAGGACGTCCGCGCCCGCATCCGCGCCCAGATGCCGATCGACCACAAGCGCGACCAGGCCACCGTTGTCATCGACAACTCCGGGACCGAGGCGGAGACGCGCCGCCAGGTCGAGGAGTGGTGGGAGAAGGTCCGGGCTTAGACCTCCCAGCGGAAGAGCCGGATCGCGACCACGATCGTGATCACCAGCCAGACCAGGATGCCGAGCACGTCGGTGCCGAGGTTCCAGAGGTGGGATCCGTTCACGGCGATCGATCGGATCGCATCAACGACGTAGGTCAGAGGCAGGAAGTCGCTGATGGTGTGAAGCCATCTCGGCATCGTATCGCGGGGGAAAAAGATCCCCGAGAGGAACATCATCGGCAGCACCAGCAGGTTGGCCAGCGCCGGCACCGCCTGCTCGTCCTTGGCGTAGCCCGAGATGGCGAAGCCGATGGCGATGAAAATCGCCGAGCCGAAGATGCAGGCGAGCATCAGCTCGAGGACATTGCCGGCCAGGCGGAAGTGGAAGGCGAACACCCCCACGATCAGCAGGATCGCGACCTGGATGGCGGCCATGATCAGCCGCGTGGTGACCTGGGCGCCAAGGAACTGCGAGACCTTCATCGGCGTGGCCATGAGGCGGCGCAGCACGCCTGTCTGCTTCTGCTGGACGAAGGCGAAGGCGACGCTGAAGATGCCGGTCTGCATGATCGACAGGGCGATGATCCCCGGCACCAGGAAGTCGGTGTAGGTGGTGTTCTGGCCGGGCAGCTCCTGGACGGTGGGCTTGAAGACACCACCCGGCTGCCCCAGGGCCGCAAAGCTGGCCTGCGAGAAGAACTGGGTGACGATGGCGGTGGCGATCTGGGCGTCCTGCGGCTTGGACTGGTTGGCGTATATCGGCACGTTCACCGGCTTGGGCCCGGGATGGCAACTCGCCGGGGCCCTGATGGGGCAGGTCTGGATCGCGCCAAGGTCGGCCGGCAGCACCACCACCAGCGCCCGGTCGCCCTTCTTCAGCGCGTTGGTTTCGCTCGCCTGGCTGCCGAAATCGAGCTTGAGAACGTCGACCTTCTTGAGGTTGTTGATGATCTGCTGGCTGGCCGGGTTGTGGGCCTGGTCGACCACGCCCACGGTCTCGGAGGTGCTGTTCCCGCCGAGGTTGAGCAGCCCGAAGATGACCATGATCAAAAGCGGAACCAGCAGGCTGAAGAACATCGCCGAACGGTTGCGGTAGTAGGCCTTGATCGAGGTCGTCAGGAGGACTGGGAAAGCGCGACGCATCAGTCCTCCCGCAGATCCTTGCCGGTGAGGTCGATGAAGACGTCCTCGAGGCTGGCTTCGCGCTCGATCCGCTTGCCCTTGAAGCCCTTGTCGAGCAGGCGCTGGACCAGGTTGGCGGGGGTATCGAGGGTGACGATCCGGCCCTCATCCATGATCGCGACGCGGTCGCACAGGGTCTCGGCCTCTTCCATGTAATGGGTCGTCAGAAGGATCGTCCGGCCCTCCTGGCGAAGCGCCTGGGCCAGCTCCCAAAGGTTGCGTCGCGCCTGCGGGTCGAGGCCGGTGGTCGGCTCATCGAGGAAGAGAACGCGGGGGTCGTTGACGAGGGCGGTGGCGATCGAGAAGCGCTGCTTCTGGCCCCCCGAGAGCTGGCGCACGCGCGCCTTCGCCTTCTCGTGGAGATCGACCTTGCCAAGCAATTCGAGGGCGCTGACGCGGCGGCCGTAGATGGCGGCGAACATGTCGATCAGCTCCACCAGGGAGAGGTTGTCGAGGAACGCTGACGATTGCAGCTGGACCCCGATCAGGCCCTTGACCCGAGATGGGTAGCGACGGACGTCGACCCCGGCGACGATCACCCTGCCCTCGTCGGGGTCGCGCAGCCCCTCGAGGATCTCCACGGTGGTGGTCTTGCCGGCGCCGTTGGGTCCGAGGATGCCGAAGATCTCGTTCTCGCGGACGTTGAAGGAGATGCCGTCGACGGCCACGATCTCGCCGTAGCGCTTGCGGAGATCCTCGACCTTGATCGACATCCCCTGGGCCGTGGTAGGGCGGAGATTGGATTGGGGGAAGGTGGCGGACACGGTCAGATTATGCCGAAGCGGCTCAGATGACACCGCCTTCGCGGAGGCCGGCGACCTGCTCGGGCGAGTACCCGGCCTCGGCCAGGACCGCGTCGGTGTCAGCGCCGTATTCGGCGACGCGGGTGTCGGCGTGGAAGCCGTCCTCCAACCGCACCACCGGGGCGGGCTGAGGGATGCCGCCCCGGACCTCGATCTGCAGTCCTCGGGCGACCATTTGGGGATCTCGAGAGGCCTCGCCGAGGTCGTTGACAGGCTCCATCATCACGTCGGCGTCCTGGAGCACCAGCTCCCACTCGGCGCGCGTGCGGGAGGCGATGATCGCCGCCACCTTGTCGGCGGTGCCGTCCTCGTCGAACTGACGCTCGAGCAGGTCGGGTCGATCGACGAGCTCGCAGAAGGCCTTCCAGAATTTCGGCTCCAGGGCGGCCAGCGCCATCCAGCGACCGTCGCCGGCGCGGTAGAGGCGGTAGCAGGGATAGCGTCCGTTGAGCTGCATCCGGCCGGGGCCGATCTCGGAGCCGCCGGCGAGGTGCCGGGCCATGTGAGGAGCGATGAAGGCGGCGACGCCATCGAACATGGAGACGTCGAGGAAGCCACCAGGGTGCTCCGGGTCGCGCTCGCGCCGGAGCAGTGCCGAGACGATCGCCAGTGCCCCACCCATGCCGCCGGCGCCGAGGTCAGCGATCTGGAAGCCGGGGATGGCCAGCTCGCCATCGGCAGTGCCGGTTACCCCCTGGAGCCCGGCCAGCGAGTTGTAGAGGAGATCGTGGCCGGCGCGCTGTTGGTACGGTCCGTCCTGGCCGTAGCCGGTGATGGCGCAGTAGATGATGTCCGGCTTGCGCTTTTTGAGATCCTCATAACCGACGCCGAGGCGGGCCATCACCCCGGGCCGGAACCCCTCGACCACGCAGTCGGCGCCATCCAGCAGCCGGAAGAAGACCTCGCGGCCCTCCTCCTGCTGGAGGTCGAGCTTGATGCAGCGTTTGCCGCGGTTGAGGGACCAGTACATCGCCGAGTTCTCCCCCACCATCGGAGGCATCCACCGCATGTAGTCGCCGCCGGCGGTGTCCTCCACCTTGATCACGTCGGCGCCGAGGTCGGCCAGGACCCAGGTCGCGAAATCGCCCGGTAGCAGGCGGGTGAGGTCGAGGACGCGGATGCCCCGAAGCGGTGGTCGCGGCGGCTGCCGGTCCCCCATCGGCCGGCTAGACGGCGCGGTAGACCAGGACGTCGCCGTCCCAGTCGTGGCCGACCCGACCCTCGCGCTCAAGCAGGATGATGTGCCCGATGATCTCGCGCACCGCCAGGTGGGCGTCCCGCTCGCCGAGCTTGGGCCAGACCACGTTTACCACCTCGAAGATGTTGCGGGGCTGCTCGGCGACGATCCCGGCGATCTTGTCCGCCCGCTGCTCGTGGTGGAAGAGCACCTCGTCCACCCTGCCCGCCAGGTCGGTCATCTCGAAGCCGTGGCCCGGCAGAACCACCGACACCGGTAAGTCGCGGACTTTGCGCAGGGAGTCGATGTAGTCGGGCAGGCCGCTGCGAAGGTGGTCGACGTCGTAGTCGTAGACGTCGGGGTTGGGGGTGATGTGCTGGAGCACATGGTCGTTGGCGAGGAAGACCCCGCTGGCCTCGTCGAAGAAGGTGACCAGCCCCTCGGTGTGGCCGGGGCACTCGATGACGCGGAGGCTGCGCCCACCGGCAACGACGATGTCGCCCTCTTTGACGAGGCGATCGCTCTTGACCGACTCCGCCATCATCAGGATGTTCTTGGCCCACTGCTCGTTGACCCGGAAGAGGTCGTCGGGGATGCCGAAGGCCCGGCCGGAGCGCCGGAAGAGGTCCCGGCTGCCAACCGCCATGCCTTGCCAATCGGCCATGAACGGCCCGTCGATGCTGGAGCTGACAACCTGGCAGCCGACCCGCTCCTTGACGGCGCCGCCGAGCCCGAAGTGATCGATGTGGCGGTGGCTGAGGATCAGTTGCTGGATCGAGTCGGGGTCGATGCCGGTGCGGCGGACCAGCTCAAAGAGGTCGTCGACCGAGAAGTTGAGGCGGGTGCCGGTGTCGAGCAACGTGACCGGGTCGCCCAGGAGCAGGTAGACGTTGACGCTGCCGACGTCGAACGGAACCGGGCAGCTCAGACACCAGAGGTCGTCGGCGACCTGGCTTACCTGCTGCGACGGCTCGATCAGGTGGGGAGCTTCGGCTGCGGGCTGGGCCATGGCCACTGGATGATACTTCCGGCGGAAGGGCGCCCCGGTCACCCCCCGCTAAAGTTGACGGCGTGCTCGACAGTGACATCGACCGCCTTTTGGATGGCCGTACGGTGGCCGTCCCCGGCCTCGGCGGCAATCCTGAGAGACCCGCATTCGGGGTGGCGGCCTACCTCCAGGAGCACGACTACCGGATCGTCCCGATCCACCCCACCGCCAGTGAAGTGCTCGGCGAGAAGGTCTACCGGCGCCTGGTCGACGTGCCCTTCGACATCGACGTGGTCGATGTCTTCCGTCGCGCCGAGTACCTCAGCGAGGTCGTCGACGATGCCATCGCCAAGGGCGTCCACGCCGGCATTTGGGGACAGCTGAGCGTCGTCGACGAGGCGGCAGCCGAGCGGGCGCGAGCCGCCGGGATGGCGGTGGTGATGGACCTCTGCATGAAGGTCGAGCACGAGCGCCGGGGCCGCTGAAGGCCCGCGCCATGCGTAACGATCAGTACTCCGCCCTCCTCAACCGCATCGCCGACCTGCTCGAGATACGGGGCGAGGTGTTCTTCAAGGTCCGCTCCTACCGGGAGGCCGCCCGTCAGATCGACGAGCTCGGCGAGCCGATCGACCGGCTCCGTGACGAGGGCCGGCTGAGCCAGGTGCACGGCATCGGCAAAGCCATCGCCGACAAGCTCAAGGAATACGGCGAGACCGGCTCGGTCGAGTACCTGCGCAAGCTTGAGGAGGAGGTGCCGCCGGGCCTGCTCGAATTCATGCGCATCCCCGGGCTCGGCCCCCGCACCGCCAAGGACATCTACGACGCGCTTGGCATCACCAACCTCGACGACCTCGAGGCCGCCCTCCGCGACGGGCGCCTGCGCAAGGTTTCGCGCATCAAGGCCAGGACCGAGGAGAACATCCAGAAGGGCCTGGAAGCGCTGAAGGGACGAGGCAGCGGGCCACGGACGCTGCTGCCGACGGCGATGGCGACCTCGGATTCGATCGTAGGGGTGCTCGAAGGCCTAAGCCAGGTCGAGAAGATCTCGTCGGCGGGCAGCGTGCGACGGCGCTGCGAGTCGATCGGCGACCTGGACATCGTGGTTGCCTCCGGCGACCCGGAGCCGGTGATGGACGCCTTCTGCGAGATGGGCTCGGTGCGGGAAGTGATCGCCCGCGGCGAGACCAAGTCCAGCATCCGCACCACTGACGGGATCCAGGTCGACCTGCGCGTGGTCGAGCCTCAGCACTATGGCGCCGCGCTGGCCTACTTCACCGGCAGCAAGGCCCACAACGTGCGCATGCGCGCCCTGGCGTTGAAGCAAGGCCTGACCCTCAACGAGTACGGCCTGGCCAAGCTCGCCACCGATGAGGAAGAGGAGGCCGAAGCCGGCGCCGACGAAGTCGGCGCGCGCGGAAGCGTTGCGACCGTGGAGATCGCGGCGGCGCCCAAGTCGCGCGCGACCAAGCGCTCGCGGGCGATCGTGGCCGAAGAGGTGATGCTGCCGTCGGCCACCGAGGAGGAGGTCTACTCGGCGCTGGGCCTGAGCTTCATCCCGCCGGTGCAGCGTGAGGATCGCGGCGAGATCGCATTGGCGATGGAGGGCAAGCTGCCGAAGCTACTCGAGCTGAAATCAATCCGCGGCGACCTCCACACCCACACCGACAACAGCGACGGCAAAAACACCATCGAGGAGATGGCGGAGGCGGCGGTGGGGCGCGGCTACGAGTACTACAACATCACCGACCATTCCAAGTCCCAGGGCATCATCACCGGGATCGAAGGCCCCACCTACCGGGACCAGATTGCCCGCGTGCGCGCCGCCGCCAGGGCCATCGAGAAGCGCCACAAAGGCTTCCGTCTGCTGTGCGGTGTCGAGGTCAACATCCTGCCCGACGGCAGTCTCGACGTCGCCGACGGCATCCTCGCCGACCTCGACCTGGTGGTGGCCTCGGTGCACTCGCAGTTCCGTCAACCCCGCGACCAGATGACAGCACGGATCTGCCGAGCCGTGGCCTCCCCGCACGTCGACATCCTCGGCCACCCCACCGGGCGCAAGGTGGAGGCGAGGGAGCCATACGACGTCGACCTCGAGGAGGTCTTCAAAGCGTGCCTCGCCGGTCACACCGCGGTGGAGATCAACGCCAGCCCCGCACGCCTGGACCTCAACGACGTCTTCGCTCGGCGGGCCCGCGAGCTGGGTCTCAAGATCTCGATCGGCTCCGACGCGCACCGGCCCGGTGAGCTCGGCCAGATGGAGTTCGGGGTATACGTCGCCCAGCGGGCATGGCTTCAGACCGACGACATCCTCAACTGCTGGAAGGTCGAGAAGCTGCTGGCCAGGGTCGCGACCGGTTAGTCACAAACCAGTACACCTGCGCCGGCGGGCGGGATAATGGGGCCCAGGCCCTAACGAACATGGAAGAGTTGGTCATCAAGGTACCGGCGCCGTTCGCCGGGACGCAGGACGTCGGGTTCTCGACCCGATACCCGGAACAGGCCCTCAACGAGCCGCTCCGCGACGTCGCCTTCTTCGTCGAAGGCCATCCGGACCTGATGTCCCGGCTTTGGCCGCGCCTGGAGTCATTCCCTGCCCAGAGCCGGCGCGCGGCGGAGGGTTACCTCTGGACGGATCCGATCATGCTGTCGGACGAGCTGCTGGTGATCGCCTACCGCGATCGCTCGGCGGAGGTGATCGAGCCCACCGAATCGGCGCGGCGCTATTTCGCCAACCTGATCCAGCCCCTGGTGATCCCCTTCCTGCGCGATTGTGTCCGCCTCGCCAACCTGCGCCTGGCCGACGACATCGTCCTGCGGATGACACGCGACGAAGAGGTCCTGGCTGAGTTCGGCCTCCGGCTGGCGCAGCTTCTCCCCAAGAACGGAACTCTGACCCTGGCCGCCTGACCCGGCCTCAAAAAAGGCGCCCTACGAGGGCGACGGGCTGGGGGCTGCGACGCTCGAGCTCGGCGAGGGGCTGGC
>DAITAT010000021.1:0-6722 GCA_036824145.1 Candidatus Dormiibacterota bacterium | reverse complement strand
TCCCGGCGGTCGGCGCGGATTGCTTGTTGAGGTTGAGGCCGATGGGGACGACCACGATCCCGAGCGCCGTGACGATCAGAAAGCTGACCGCACCCCATTCGCGGCGCAAGAATTCCCGGTTCAAGCTACGCCCCACCTCGTCCCCGGCTCAGTCGACTTCAGTCGTCGTCTGAGGCCGAGACCCCCTCGCCCTCTTCGTCCTTGTGCCTCATGTTGAGGATGCGGACGAAGTCCTGGGCACGGGCTAAAGCCTTCCAACGCTCGGGGAAGAAATCCTGCGCGATGATTTTCTTGTCGGGAAGCTCGAGCACGGTGACACACCACTTGTTGAGGGTGTGCTCCACCTCAACGGCGTAGTCGCCCTCCTCATTGAGGTAGCGCACGTTGCGCTCCTCATCGCGTCGTCGGCCACGGTCGAAAGCCATCGTCTCAAATACATCCCTAAAACAAAATCACGCGGAAACCGAGTTCTCCGCGCGAGTTCGATTCTAGCATCTGACCCGCTTCAGCCCGTCGGCGGAGGATGGTCCGCAGGGCTCTCCAGGAGCAGCCTCAGGTAGGCCTCGATCTCCTCTCGAAAGTCCGGCCGGGCGCGGCCCAGCGCGATTGACGTCTTGAGCCAGCCGGGGATGGTGCCGACGTCGAAATAGTCGGCGCTGTACAGCAGGGCCACCACCTTGTCCTGGCCCAGCAGGTTCTTGATGCCGTCCGTCAGCTGGATCTCGCCGCCCGCCCCGCGCTCAGTCCGTCGGAGCGCCTCAAAGATCGCCGGGCTGAGGATGTAGCGGCCCATCACCGCCAGGTCCGAGGGCGCCTCCTCGGGCTTGGGCTTCTCCACCAGGTCGGCGACTTCGTAGACGTTGCCCTCCTGGCTACCGATCTTGATCGAGCCAAAGCGCCCGATGTTCTCCGGCGGCACCTTGCGGACGGCCAGTACGGAGCAGCCGTACCGCTGGTGCACGTCAACCATCTGCTTGAGGACCGGCGCCCCGTCGAGGAAGACGTCGTCGGGCAGGAGGCAGCCGAAGTACTGGTCACCCACGGCGCTCTCGACTTGCAGGACAGCGTGACCGAGGCCAAGCGGCTCCCTCTGGGTCACCTCGGTGAGGTGGACGCCAGCAGCCACCGCTCGGATCCTCTCGAGGATCTCGGACTTGCCCCGCGCCTGCAGGTAGCTCTCCAGCTCTGGCGAGGGTTCGAAGTGGCGCATCAGGAGTTCCTTCCCCGGGCTGGTGACCAGCGTTATGTCGGTCATGCCGGCCGAGCGCGCCTCGTCAACCGCGAACTCGATCACCGGCCGGTCCACCACCGGGAGGATCTCCTTGGGCAGCACCTTGGTGGCCGGCAGGAAGCGCGTGCCGAGTCCGGCGGCGGGAATGACCGCCCGCGAGATCACCGGCCTACCCCCTGGTCACGGAGTCGGCGATGGAGAGGGCGGCGGAGGCGGAGGCGGCGGTGGCTTCTGCAGGATCACCGCCATGTTGTCGAACATCCCATAAGCCGCCACGAATGTCGGCGCATCGATCCACTCGGGATGGCTGTGGGGGTTGTTGATGAGGAGGTAGCCCGGCGCCCAGCCGGATATGGTGACAGCGTGCTCCCAGGGAGCGCCGTACATGATGTGGTTGTTACTGCCGTCCCAAGCTCGCATGTATTGCATCTGATGCGGCCGGTATGCGAAGGCGACCCAGGCGACGACCGGCTGCCGGTTGTGCGCGGCCGCGAAGATGGTGTCTGGCGAGATGCCCTCTCCGGCTTGTCCGCGCGCGACGTCAACTGAGCCCGGGAGGAAGTGATTGGCTGCGCGCGCGATCGTTGGCCAATAGGTGCCGTACCCGGACGCCGTGCCCGAGTCGGCGTTCTCGTAGCCGTTGTAGTTGCCGACAAAGCTGTTGTACGGGTTGCCCCAGACGAGGGTTCCACTCTCGTAGCGCGGCTGCGTCGAGTCAACGCCGATTTGCCCGAAAAGGATGGCGTCCTGACCGGGATTGACGCCGTAGTAGGCCAGCGCCATCTGCAGCGAGGCCGCTTCGCAGCTCAGCGAGTAGATCTGCTTGAAGAACGGCACTCCGTAGTTGATCGCGCCCGCGGGTACGAAGGGCCTGGAGCGGGCCTCGAGGTAGAGCCCCTCGAGGTCCCGAATGACAAACGACAGCGGGCCGGCGACCGCCTGGATGGCCGCCAGGGTGGAGGCTCTGTCGAGTTGGTTGGAGAGGTCGCTGATGCGGCCGGCGTCGATGGTGACGTCGGCACCCGCGCCCTGGGCCTTGGCCAGCTCGGCGCGAGCGGAGGCCAGCAGGCTGAAGGCATTGCTGCGGCTGTAGAGGAGGTTCTCCAGCGTCCTGGCGACGGCGGCGTAGCCGGCGGCGAAGTTGTGGAAGTCGTCAACGGTCTTGGCGCCGGGGAATCGGGCCTCGAGGTCGGCAATCGCGGCCGCGACATCGTGGATGTCGAGCACCGGGATCGCCTGCGCCTGGGCGAGGTCACCCAGTGCCCGTCGCCTCTGGTAGTTGGCGACGTCGGCAGCCGCCTTGAGGGCGGCGTTACTGACGACCTTCCCGGTGGTCGCCGCTTTCAGGGCGTCGTCCTCGGCTTTGGCGGTGTCGAGCGACTTCTGCGCCAGCTTCGGGATCTCCTCTCGACCGGCCGCGGTCTCGGCAAGCTGGTAGGCGGCTTCGTAGCTCGAGGTGTCGAGGCCGGTATCGCGGGCGGCGATCAAGTCCTGCCGCATGATCGCGAGAAAATCGCGTAGCTGCTGGTTGAGGGCGACTTCCTCATCGATTTCGCGAAGCTCAACATCGACGGTCATCCGCCTGATGTCGCCGGCGCGGGTACTGAGCGTGGTCGTCACGGTTCGATCGACCACAAAGCTTGGGCGCGGCTTGGGCTGGGCCCTCAGCTTGGCCTCGCGGGCCTTGAGATCAGCCAGCCGGTCGGCGGCAGTGCCTTCGTCGAGGCTCTTCTTCAGCTGCGCACGGAAGGCGGCATCGGCCGACCGAAGCTCGGTCTCGGCGCCGCTCACGCCCTGGCGGTTCTGCTGCACCGCCATCCAGCCGCCAACCCCGCCGGCCACGCCGAAGGTGCCGAGCACCTGCGCGGCGGCGACGAATACGCGGATATGGAGCAGCGGACCTATCACTTGCCTCCATCTTAGGCAGCGCCCCCAAGAAGGCAAACACGATCTCGGCGCGGTGCTGTGAAGGCACCGCCGAAGTGTCTAGGCCGCCGCGACCGCCTCTGTCAGCCCTCGGCGGCGAAGCCAAACCGCCAGCGCCACACTCCCAACCACCACCACCGCGGCCGTCGCCACCGCCGGCCAGGGCACGTACTCCTCGCCGGTGAGGCGCCGTTGGATCAACTCGATCTGGTCCACGGCTCGCTCGACCAGCACCTGTTGGGCACTCTTGGGGTTGGGGTTGAAGCCGGCCAGCCGGCGCCGGACACGCTCCCTGGCGTAGTCGTCGGCGACCGCCGGGAGGGCGTCGGAGAGAGCTTCCACCACTTCGGCCAGGTGCGTCGGACGGACGCTGCCCTCGCGGCTGAGCCAGCTGTCGATGGCGTCGGAGAGGTCGTCGGCGTTGCGATGCGTCATTCGGTTTCCTCGCTCAGGCTCTTGCGCAGGTTGTTGACGGCGCGGAAAACGAGCAGCTTGACGGCTCCCTCGCTGCGGTTCATGACCTTGCCGACCTCTTTGTTGCGCATCCCCGCGAAAAAACGAAGCAGGATGGCCTGTCGCTGGTCGCGCGGCAGGGCCCGGATCGCTTCCTGGAGCTCGGCGGACTCTTCCTGCCGCAGCCACTCGTCGCCGGTGGTGTCAGAGCCCTGGTGAAATTGCTCGTCCTTGAGCTCGAGCCAGGCCGGCCGGCGGTGGTCGCGAGCCAGCAGGTTGCTGGCCACGCGGTAGAGCCAAGCGGAGTAGGGCACTCCACGCCAGCGGAAGTTGGGGAGATCCTCCAGGCCACGCTGGAATGTGGCAGCCGTGATGTCCTCGGCCTGCTCTCGACTACCGCTGTGGTAGTAGACGTACGAGAAGATCTGGTCGAAATATCGGTCATAAAGCTGCTGAAAGGCCGCGGCGTCTTTCTGGGCCGCCTCGACCAGCCCGCGCTCTTCTTCGAGCTCGGCTTCGGTCTTACGCAATCGATGTAAACCTCAAGCCCATATGGGCGCAAAGGTTACGGGAGCCGGACCGAGTAGGGCGACTCAACTGATCAGTCCGAGCCGCCTCCCCGCGCTCTCGAAGACCTCCAGTGCGGCGTCCAGCTGGGGGCGGCTGTGCTCGCTGGTGACGATGGTGCGGACCCGGCTCTGCTCGCGCTTCACCATTGGGAAAACGATCGGTTGGGCGAAGATCCCACCCGCCAGCAGCGCGTCGGAGAGGGCATTGGCCTTCTCGGGGTCGCCCGCGATCACGGGCGTTATGGGCGTCTCGCTGACACCCGTGTCGAATCCCAACCCGCCCAGCTGGCCCTTGAAATAGCGAGAGTTCTGCCACAGCCGCTCGATCCGATCCGGCTCCTCGAGGAGCACGTCGATCGACGCGATGCAGGCGGCCGCCACCCCTGGCGGATGCGAGGTCGAGAAGAGCAGCGGCCGCGCGCGGGCGACCAGGAACTCGCGCAGGACGGCACTGCCGGCGGCGTATCCACCGACCACGCCCATCGCCTTGGACAGCGTCCCCACCTGGATCTCGACACGGCCCTCCAGCCCGAAATGGCTGACCGATCCGCGCCCGTTCTTGCCCAGGACGCCGGAGGCGTGGGCGTCGTCGACCATCACCATCACGTCGTGCGCCTCGGCCCGCTCGACGATCCCCGGGAGGTCGGCGATGTCGCCGTCCATGGAGAAGACGCCATCGGTGACCACCAGCTTGCGCCGGTACTGCTTGGCCTCCCCCAGAGCTCGTTCGAGGTCGTCCATGTCGCGGTGCTTGAAGATCAGCCGCGCCGCCTTGGTAAGGCGGATGCCGTCGATGATGCTGGCGTGGTTGAGTTCGTCGGAGATGACGACGTCGCCCTCAACCAGCACACACGACAGGATCCCAATGTTGGTGGCATAGCCCGACTGCAGCGTCAAAGACGCCTCGGTGTGCTTGAAATCCGCCAGGCGCCGCTCCAGCTCCTCGTGGATCGACATCGTCCCGGCGATGGTGCGCACCGCGCCGCTGCCGGCCCCCAACTCCCGGGTCGCCGCGATGGTGGCCTCCACCAGCCGCGGATGGGTGTTCAAGCCGAGGTAGTTGTTTGATGAGAGGTTGATCAGCCGTCGCCCCGCGATCACGACTTCGGGGCCCTGCGCCGACTCCAGCACCTGGAGCGGCCGGTAGAGGCCCTTCTCCTGGAGCTCGGCGAGCTCCGCCGCCAGGCTCGCCTCCGACGGCCGGCCGGTCACGGCACGCCCCGCGGGTAGATCACGATCTTGCCGCACTCGCCGCGCTGGAGCAGCTGCATCGCCTCCTCGACGTCCTCCAGCGAGATTCGGTGGGTGATCAGCGGAGTGACGTCGACGCCGCCGCCGGGGCTGAGGAGGCGGCGGGTGTGCTCCCAGGTTTCCCAGATCCGTCGGCCGAAGATCCCGTGGATGGTGACCCCCTTCTGGATCACCAGCTCGTTGAGGTCCAGCGTCACCGGCTCCACCGGGAGGCCGAGAAGGCTGATCCAGCCGCCGGGGCGGAGGCAGTACAGGGCCTGCGGGATGGCGGGCGCGGCGCCCGACATCTCCAGCGCAACATCGAACGGCCTGCCCGCCGCCAGCAGCAGCGCCTCGCTGGAGTCGGGCCGGCGGGCATCGACGACCGCGTCCGCGCCGGCGGTGCGCGCCAGTTCCGCCCGGTAGTCGTTGACGTCGCTGGCGACCACCCGCGCCGCGCCCTCCGCCCTGGCGATGGCGATGGAGAACAGGCCGATCGGACCGCAGCCGGTGACCAGCACCAGCTGGTCGCGCAGCGGGCCGCGGGTGGCCGAGTGCACCGCGTTGCCGAAGGGCTCCTGGATGCTGGCGACTTCGACAGGCATCGATCGATCGGTGATCCAGGCGTTGGCCGCGGGGATGGCGATGAGCTCGGCGAAACAGCCGTCGCGGTCGAAGCCGATGATCTGCACGTTGGAGCAGACGTGCCGTTCGCCGATCAGGCACTGGTAGCAGGTGCCGTCGACCACGTGGGTCTCGGCGGCGATGAAATCTCCAGGCTTGACGCGCTCGACCCGGGCGCCCACCGTCTCGACGGTGCCGCAGAACTCGTGCCCCACCACCCGTGGCGTCTGCATCCGCTCAGCGACCCAGTCTCGCCACTCGTAGATCGCCAGGTCGGAGCCGCAGATCGAGGTCGCCTCCACCCGGACCAGGATCTCGTCCTCGCCGGGCCGCGGCTCCGGGACCTCGGCGATTTGGACGCCGGGTTCAGGCCGCGCTTTGACGACAGCTTTCAACTCGGGCCAATTCTAATTACACTGGTGCTTCCTATCTTGGGATTCGGAGGAAAAGATGGTTACCGCCTACGTGCTGATCAATACCTCGCCAGGCCGGGCGATGGACGTGGCCAAGAAGCTGCAAGGGACCCATGGCATCACCGTAGCCGACGCCATCACCGGCGAGTACGACGTCATCGCGCGCATCGAGGGCGAGGATGTCAACGCCATTGGCGGAGTCATCGTGGAGTCGATCCAGAAGATCGAAGGAGTCTTCAAGACCGTCACCTGCCTCGCGGTCACCTGAGAGACCTG
>DAITAT010000020.1:4086-28697 GCA_036824145.1 Candidatus Dormiibacterota bacterium | reverse complement strand
AGCCACTCCACGAGATTCACCAGGGCAAGCCGGACTCGGACAACAAGGGGTCGCTTCTTCGCGGGATCGCCGTCGGCCATCGTCCTCCAGTATCGCTGGGGCCCCCTAATTGCGCCGTCAGTCGGGCAGAGCCGAGCCGCGCGTCTCCGGGAGCCAGAGCAAGGCGAGGGTGCCTACAATCGCGGCTCCGGCGGTCAGCCAGAGGGTGCCGCTCAGCCCGAACCCGGGTGAGAGCCCCCGCACCAACTGCAGGCCGGCTAGTCCGCCCAGCGAGCCGATCACGCCGGTGACGGTGAAGGCGGTCACGCGGGCTCGGGAGGGGACCAGCTCGACGGTCCAGGCGCCCATCATCGGGCCGGAGGCGCTGAGCAGTCCGGCCCATAGGATGTTGCCGGCAAGGTAAACCGATGCTGACCGGCTGAACGTGATCGCGGTGACCACCGCCCCGAGCAGCAGGATGACGACGCTCGGCAGGCGCCGGCCGAACCGGTCGGAGATGTAGCCGCCGGCGACGTAACCGGCCGCCGCCGCAACGCCCGACACCACCAGCACAGCGCTCAGGGTGAATGGCGATAGCCCCAACGTGTGGCTTCCGAAAAAGACGGCGAAGAAGTTGGCCGGCTCGTACAGCAGCGCACCCAGCGCGCCTGAAAGGCCCAGTAATGCGATGCGGCCGCGCCAAGGTGACGTAAGCAGGACGCGGGCGGAGCGCCGGCTCTGGGTTACCAGGGCACTGTCCGCTATCAGCAGTGCCAGCGGTGCCGCCAGGATCCCGAGGCCGGCGAGCGCATAGAGCTGGCGCCAGTGTGGCGCCACCAGAGGGTAACCGATGACGGTCAGGCCGCCGCCGGCCCCCGCAGCGAGCGCCAGCAAGCTTGCGGTGCGGCCGCGCCTCCCGCCGCTTACCGCCTCCAGCGCCGCCGCGGTGGCGACTGACGCCACCAGCGTTTCGAAGCAGACCGCAACCACCCGCGCGACTCCGAGGGCACCGAGGCTCGGCGCCAGGGCCGCCGCGATCGCGGAGACGGAGAAGCCGGCGATGCCGACGGCGGCAATCGGGCCACGTCGTCTGCGGTCGGCCAGGACTGCGAGCGGCACCGCTATCGCGGATCCCAGCGACAGGATCGAACCCAGGTTGGCCAGGGTGTCCACGTCGGCATGGAACTCTGAGGCGATGCCCGGCAGGGCCACGAAGAGAACGGAGCCGCCAAATCCCGTCAGGAACAGCACGATGGCGCACACGGCGACTGTTTGGCGGGAGTTGGATGCCTCGGACATCGCGACCATTGTCCCCGCCGCCGTCAACGTGACGTATCATGATTTCATGTCACATACCTCGCAGCGGCAGCAGCTCCAAGAAGCCGTGAAGCCGATGCTTCGCGGGGTCTCCCACGCCGCGACTGCCCCCCTCGCGCTGGCGGCCACCATCGTCCTGGCCGTAGTTGCCGGCGGCGATCCCGCCAAGCAGCTGACAGTGGTGATCTACGGGGCCACCATGGTGCTGCTTTTCAGCGGCAGTGCCCTCTACCACATCGGCAATTGGTCAGACCGGACCCGCGAGGTGCTCCGGCGCCTCGACCACTCCAACATCTTTCTGCTGATCGCCGGGACGTACACCCCGATCGCCTTCACCCTGCTGCAGGGCTGGCAGCGCATCGGGATCCTGGGCACGGTTTGGGGCTTGAGCTCTTGCGGGGTGGCGTTCTCGGTCATTGGGATCAGGCTTCCCCGCCCCTTCTTCACCTCGCTCTATTTGATTGTCGGCTGGGTCGCGGTCCTGGCCCTACCCACCATCTTCGGCCGCGTCGGGCTTGGGGGCGCTCTACTGGTGGCTCTCGGCGGCGCACTCTATTCGATTGGCGCCGTCTGTTACGCGCTCAAGCGGCCGGTGCTGTGGCGTAGGGTCTTCAGCTACCACGAGGTATTCCATCTCTTCGTGATCGCGGCAGCGGCGGCCTTCCTGACCTTCATCGTCGTCTATATCCTCCCGCTGCCGACGGCATGAGGATTTGGCGCCCCGGGGGGCGCCGCCGGGTTTCGGAAGGGACCCCTCAGGGCAGGCATAGTTTGTCATGCGCGTGCTCGTGGTCTCGGCCAACCACCTCGCCCAGGTCGGGCTGGGGGCGCTGGTCGAGCAGGCTGACGGCCTCGAAGTGGCCGCCGCGGTTGGGCTCACGGAAGGGCCTGACGCGGTGGCACGGTTGAGCCCCGACGCCATCCTCCTCGACGCCGGCTCAGAGGCCTCGGGCGCCCTGGCGCTGCTCGACCAGCTTGGCGGAGAAGCGCCCCGGATCCCAATCGCGGTGATATCCGATGCGCCATCAGTGGTCGCTGAGGCGCTCAGCGCCGGTGCTTCGGCGGTCATCGCCGCGGACATCAGCCCCGCAATCCTGGCCGGCGCGCTGGGCGCGACTGCCGCGGGACTGGTGGTGCTGGGTCGAGACCTGGTGTCGAGTCTGCTGCCGGCGAGCCTGGAGGGCGACGAACCGTTCCGTCCCATCGAGCGCTTGACACCGCGCGAGTCCGAGGTGCTGCAGTTGCTGGCGCGTGGGATGACCAACGCCGGGATCGGATCCCGGCTGGGGGTCAGCGAGCACACCGCCAAGTTCCACGTGGGCGCAGTTCTCGGCAAGCTCGGCGCCCGCAGCCGCGCCGAGGCGGTCGCGGTGGCGTCTCGCCTGGGCTGGATCACGGTCTGAGCCTGCCCGTTCGGCGGGGCATCGACCTACCTGATCGGCTGATGTGCTGCCGCCGCCCGGCGACCTAGGCTTACCTGATGGCAACCCTGAAAGAGATATCCGACGGCCTGGCGGCGACCGTCGAGGCTGCGGCCTCCAGCGTCGTCGAAGTGCGCGCCCGCCGCGGCAAGTCCGCCACCGGCATTGCTTGGGATAAGGAGCACATCCTGACCTCGATCCACGCGATCGAGAACAAGGACGACGTCACGGTGACCTATGGCGACAAGTCGGTGAGCGCGACCGTCGTCGGGCACGATACGGGCACCGACCTGGCCTTGCTCAAGGCCGAGGGCCACGGTGCCACCCCTGCTCCACGCGGTTCCGGTGCGGACCTGCGGCCGGGCGAGCTGGTCGTGGCGGTTGGCCGCCCGGGCGAGCTTCAGGCAACCTTCGGCGCGGTGGTGTCGACCAGGAGCCGCCAGCGCGGCTGGCGTGGCGATGGGTTGGACGGCCTGGTCGGGACCGATGCTCGTCTTTACCAGGGGTTCTCGGGTGGGCCGCTGCTCGATGCCTCGGGCAAGGTGGTGGGCATCAACAGCTGGTACTACGGCCGCGGCGAGACCAAGTCGCTGCCGGTCGAAATGGCGACGCGCATCGCGGACAGCCTGCTCAAACACGGCCGGGTCCCGCAGCCGTACCTGGGGATTGGGACCCAGCCGATCTACCTGTCGGATGACGTCCGCGAGAAGACCGGGCATGCCAGCGGCCTGATGGTGATTTCGATCGAGGCCGGCAGCCCGGCCGCCACCGCCGGCGTAGTCCAGGGCGACACCCTGGTTGGCATCGGTGATGCCGCCGTGGCCGGGATGCGGGACCTGTTCCGCGCCCTCCGTGGTCTTGAGGTCGGCAGCAAGCAGAAGCTCAAGGTGGTCCGCTCCGGCGAGCTGCAGGACCTCGAGGTAACTGTCGGCGAGCGTGAGGAGGACCCCCAGGAGTAAGCGCCCTTGCCCGAACGGGAAGCGCCCCCGCGCACGCGGCGGGCGATAGGTCGCTCGCTCGCTAGCTGGCCAGCTTCAGTTCGGGCTCGCGCCGGTAGCGCGCGCGTTCTCGGATGAGCTTGAGCCGCTGAGTCGAAGCGCGGTGCCCGCAGCGAGGGCATTCCAGGCGGCGGATCGAGATCGCCTGCATCGGGGCGAGCCACTGCGGCAGCCCGCAGCGATCGCAGTGGGTTCGAAGCGGTAGTGCCATGCCAATAGTATAGCGAACAGACGTTCGCTCTGGCAACTTCCAGCCAATGCTATAAACAAGGCGATGGTCGCCGCCGGCACCTCGGAAGCAGACGCGCGCCTGCAGCTCTGGCTCCGCGTGTGGGCCCCCATGTTCATGGCTGGTGGCGCTGGCTTCTACCTGCTGCCGGGCAGGATTACGGCCAATATGAACCGGGGCGCCCGCCTGCTGGGGATGGAGGAGTCGCCGGTGGACGCCGACAACCTCTGGGTGGTACTGGCGATGGCCTACATGGCGCTCATCACGGTGATCTCAGCTCGCGCGGCTGGAACTGAGGACCGCCGCCAGCGCGAAGAATTGACCCGGCTGCTGCTGGTCGGCAAGGCGGCCAGCTCGTTCGGCGCGCTCGGATATTTCCTCTTCAAACGCCGAGCCTACAGCTTCCTGGCCAATTTCCTTCTCGACGGCGCCATCCTGGGCGTCACCTACCGCCTCCTGGAGGAGACTCGGAAGGACTGAGCGCCGCCGCCGCCAGACCCCGGCCGCGGGCATCCACTAGGTAGAATGGCCGCGATGTCGAGCGAATACGTCGCCCTCTTGGTGTTCTTCGTCACGGTGATCGCTTTTGCGGCGATCGCGATCGTGCTTTCGTCGGTGCTCGGGCCCAAGAGCCCGTCGGCCACCAAGGCCCAGCCGTACGAGTGCGGCATCGTCCCCGCCGAGACCGCGCGCAGGCGGCTGCCGGTGGGCTTCTACTTGACCGCGATGCTCTTCATCGTCTTCGACGTCGAAGCGATCTTTGTGTACCCCTGGGCCGTGATCTTGCGCGATCTCAAGGTCCAGGGCCTGGTCGAGATGGGCATCTTCGTTGGGATCCTGGCCCTCACGCTGGTCTACGTTTGGCGCAAGGGGGCCCTGGAGTGGGAATAGAGGAGCCGGGCGCGGGTTACGGCGGCCCGCTGTCGTTCCCCAACCAGCCGCACTCGCACCCCACGCCGCCGTCGGCGGGGGAGGCCCTGACCGCCACCATGGGGCACAACTTCGTGACCACCAGCGTCAACAAAGTGGTCGCCTGGGGCCGCTACAACTCGATGTGGCCGGCACTCTTCGGCCTCGCCTGCTGCGCCATCGAGATGATGGGCACCGGCGGTCCCAAGTTCGACATGGCCCGATTCGGCGCCGAGGTCTTTCGAGCATCGCCGCGCCAGGCCGACCTGATGATCGTAGCCGGCCGGGTGAGCCAGAAGATGGCCCCCGTGCTGCGGCAGATCTACGACCAGATGCCCGAGCCCAAGTGGGTGATCGCGATGGGCGCCTGCGCTTCATGCGGAGGAATGTTCAACAACTACGCCATCGTCCAGGGGGTGGACAAGGTGGTGCCGGTCGATGTCTACGTACCGGGCTGCCCGCCTCGCCCCGAAGCCCTCCTCGACGCCGTTCTCAAGCTTCAGCGCAAGATCCGAGCCCAGGCCGTCGCCTGATCCGACGACCCCAGCCGTGGCCCTTCGAGTCCGGCGATCTCCAACCGAGGAATAAGTGACCGAAGCGCATCCTGAGACAGCTGCTGCCATTGCTGAGCCGGCCCCGGCGGAACCGTCGGAGCTGGAGCTCGTGCGTGCCGCCGTCGAGGCCAAGCTGCCGGATGTTGTATCCGGCATCGACGGGGCGGCCCCGGAGGGGGCGCTGATGGTCGCGCGTGACCGGCTGATCGAGGTTTGCCAGCTGCTCAAGGACGATCCCGAGCTGCAGTTCAAGTTGCCCCTGTTCTGCACCGCCGTCGACTGGCTCGAGCGCGAGCCCCGCTTCGACCTCATCTACCAGCTCCGCAGCCTCATCCGTGGCTCCACCGTCAGGCTCAAGGTCGGGGTGCCCGAGGTGGCCGGCGAGACTCCGTGGGTGCCCTCGACGACGTCCCTGTGGCAGGGGATGGGATGGCAGGAGCGCGAGGTCTTCGACCTCTTCGGGATCGACTTCCGGGGCCACCCTGACCTTCGCCGGCTGATGATGCCCATGGACTGGGAGGGGCATCCGCTGCGCAAGGACTACATCTCCTTCGGCGAGGCGGTCAAGTTCAGCGATCGCGAGTCGTTCGCGCCCGATTCCGCCGTCCCTCAGGGGGCGCCGGATTGACGCTCGAAGGCCTGACCTACGTGGGCGAGACCCCCGAGGGGCCGCTGATGGAGCTCAACATGGGCCCCCAGCACCCCAGCACCCACGGCGTGCTGCGCCTGGTGCTTCGGGTTGAAGGCGAGGTGGTGCGCCACTCCGACCCCGAGGTGGGCTACCTCCACACCGGTTTCGAGAAGGACTTCGAACGGGTGACCTACCACCAGGGCGTCACCTGGACGGACCGGATGGACTACCTCAGCCCGCCCGGGAACAACCTCGGCTACTGCCTTGCGGTGGAGAGGCTGCTGGGCGAGACAGTGCCGGTGAGAGCGCAGCGACTTCGCGTGATCATGTGCGAGCTGGCCCGGGTCGGCAGCCACCTGATCTGGATCGGGACCCACGCCCTCGACCTCGGCGCCCAATCGCCCTTCCTCTACGCCTGGCGTGACCGCGAGCGGATCCTCGAGATCAACGAGCTGGTCTCCGGGGTCCGGATGATGACCAGCTTCATCCGGGTCGGCGGCCTGATGGCGGACGTGCCGCCGGAGTTCGACGATGTGCTTCGCGCCTTCCTGAGCGACTTCGGCGGCCGCTGCGACGAGTACGAGGACATGCTCACCGCCAACCCGCTGTGGATCGACCGCACCCGCGGGCTTGGCGCCATCAGCGCCGAAGAGGCGGTGGACTGGGGCATGACCGGGCCCTCATTGCGCGGGTCCGGGGTCGACTACGACGTCCGCCGCAAGGTGCCCTACTCCGGGTATGAGGACTACGACTTCGAGGTGCCGCTGGGTGCCGCCGGCGACGTCTACGACCGCTACCTGGTCCGCATCCACGAGATGCGACAGTCGCTGCGGATCATCGAGCAGGCCCAGCAGATGCTGGAGCCCGGCCCAGTGGTGATCGACAACCGCAAGGTGGTGCTGCCGCCGCGGCACGAGCTCGACACCTCGATGGAGGCTGTCATCCATCACTTCAAGCTCGTCACAGAGGGCTTCCGGCCGCCCGCCGGCGAGGTCTACCAGGCGACCGAGAGCCCGCGAGGGGAGCTCGGCTTCTACATCGTCAGCGACGCCAGCAACAAGCCCTACCGCGTCAAGGTCCGTGCCCCCAGCTTCAACCTGGTGGCCGCCATCCCCCGGCTGACCATCGGGCACCTGGTGGCGGACACCGTCGCGATCCTGGGCTCGCTGGACTTCGTGCTCGGAGACGTGGACAGATGAGCCCCTTGGAGTTGTCCGGCGCCGAGACGCCCTACCAGGTTCTTGACGCCGCCGAGGTGGAGCGGATCCAGGAGCTGCGCAAGCGGTACCCCATCAGCAAGTCGGCGATCCTGCCGGCGCTCTGGATCCTGCAGCGCAAGGAGGGGATCCTGACCGCCGAAGGCATGCGCGAGGTGGCGCGGGCGCTGCAACTGGCGCCGGGCCCGGTGGAGGCGGTGGCCAGCTTCTATTCGATGTACTTCTTCAAGCCCCACGGCCGATACGTCGTCGAGATGTGCACCAACATCTCATGCCTGCTGATGGGCTCGGGCAAGGTCCTTGATCGCTTCCAGGAACGTCTTGGGTGCGCTGTCGGTGGCACCACCGAGGATGGCATGGCCACCCTCATGGAGGTGGAGTGCCTGGGTGCCTGCGGGGCCGCCCCGGCGGCGCAGATCAACCACCGCTTCTTCGAGAGCCTGACCGCCGACAAGGTCGACCAGTTGGTCGCCGACATGAAGACGGACAAGCTCGACGTCCAACGCCTCCCCGCCGGCCGCGAGGTCTCGGCCCACCGCGAGCTGGTGGACCTGGCCAACCCCGGGGCGAACCGCGTGCCGCTGCCCGCGGGCGGGGCGGCGGGGAGCGTTCTCGACCTCGTCAAGGGCGGCAACAACCTCATTCCCGGCGGTGAGCATCCCGCCGATCGTGGCTACACCGAAGCCGCGCCCGAGGCCCCCACGCCGGAGGCGATGGCGCCGGGGGGTGCTGAGTGAACGACCTGACCCACATCCGGCTGACGCGGGACATCGAGACCCCAGGCCTGGCTACCCTCGACGGCTACCGTGCGTGGGGCGGCTACAAAGCGCTCGAAAAGGGCCTAACGATGACGCCCGCGGAGATCACCCAGGCGGTGTCCGACTCGGGGCTTCGGGGCCGGGGTGGGGCGGGCTTCCCGACCGGGCGCAAATGGACCCTGATGCCAGTCGGCAAGCACCCTCGATACGTGGTCGCCAACGCCGACGAGTCCGAGCCGGGCACCTTCAAGGACCGCTACCTGATGTCGCGGAACCCCCACCTGCTCATCGAAGGCGTGGTCCTGGCTGCCCGCGCGGTGGAGGCCGACCAGGCATTCATCTACGTTCGCGGCGAGTACGCCGAGATCCAGGCGGTCCTCGAAATGGCGCTCGACGAGGCCAATGCCGCCAATCTGTGCGGCGAGGACATCCTGGGCTCAGGCTGGAGCCTTGAGATCGTCATCCACGGCGGCGCCGGCGCCTACATCTGCGGCGAGGAGAATGGGCTGCTCGAGTCTCTCAGCGGCAACCGCGGCCGGCCGCGGCCCAAGCCGCCGTACTTCCCCGCCGCCATCGGTGTCTATGACGCGCCCACCGCGGTCAACAACGTCGAGACGCTGGCCAACGTGCCCTTCATCGTCGAGCGCGGGGCCGACGAGTTCAGGAGCGTGGGCACCGAGAAGTCCACCGGCACCCGCCTGCTCTGCCTCAGCGGCCATGTCAAGCGGCCCGGGATCTACGAGGTGCCGCAGGGGATCCCGGCGATGGCGCTGATCAACGACCTCGGCGGCGGCATGCTCGACGGCAAGAAGCTGAAGGCGGTCCAACCGGGCGGCTCCTCGAGCCAGTTCCTGACCGCAGCCCAGCTCGAGGACACCACCATGGACGCCGAGTCGATCCAGGCGCACGGCTCGATGGCCGGCTCCGGCGCGGTGGTCGTGATTTCCGAAGACCAGTGCATCGTGGAGTACACCAGCCGGCTCGCAGACTTCTACTACCGCGAGTCCTGCGGCAAGTGCACCCCCTGCCGTGAGGGCACCTTCTGGCTCTCCCGGGTGGTGCGGCGGATCGAGGCCGGCGGCGGGCGACCCGACGACATCGAGCTGATCACCAGCGTCTGCAACAACATCGACGGCAAGTCGCTGTGCGCCCTTGGCGAAGCGGCCGCGTGGCCGATCCGCTCCTCGGCGCAGCAGTTTGCCGACGACTTCCAGGCCCACGTCGACGCCCACGCTTGTCCCTATCGCGACGAGAAGGTCAATCCGAAGGTGACCGGTCGCCGCGCCCAGGCCGAAGCCCTGGCGGACGTAAATGCCTGACCAGACGCCGGCGCCAGAACTTGTGACCGTCACCATCGACGGCCGCGACGTCCAGGTCGCCAAGGGCGCGTCGCTTCTGCACGTCTGCCTCGATAACGGCGCCGCGGTGCCGTACTTCTGCGACCACCGCAAGCTCGATCCGATCGGCGCGTGCCGGATGTGCGTGGTGCAGATCGATGGCCAACCCAAGCTCGCCACCGCCTGCACCATCACCACCACCGACGGGATGAAGGTCCAAACCGAGAGCCCCGACGTCCTCGAGGCGCGCGAAGGCGTGCTGGAATTCCTGCTCATCAACCACCCTCTCGACTGCCCCGTCTGCGACAAGGGTGGCGAGTGCGACCTTCAGGACTACAGCTTCTACCACGGGCCCGGCAAGAGCCGGTTCTTCGAAGAGAAGGTGAAGTACCCCAAGCCCGTCCCGCTGTCCGAAAAGATCCTCCTCGACATGGAGCGGTGTGTCCTTTGCGAACGCTGCGTGCGCTATTTCGACGAGGTCACCGAGGAGGGTCAGCTGGTGCTGCTCAACCGCGGCGTCCACACCATGATCGGCACCTTTAATGGCGAGGCCATGGACAGCACCTTCCAGGGCAACATCATGGAGCTCTGCCCGGTGGGAGCCCTGACCAGCGCCGACTGGCGGTTCAGTGCCCGCCCCTGGGACCTGCGCAGCACGCCCTCGGTCTGCCACGGCTGCGCGGTCGGCTGCAACACCCAGGTCCAGACCCGCGACGACCGCGTCGTGCGCTACATGTCGCGCGATAACCCCGCGGTCGACGACGGCTGGCTCTGCGACCGCGGCCGCTACGGTTTCCACTTTGTCAACGACGATCGCCGCATCCTCGAGCCACGCGTCGGTCGGGGGGGAGAGGCCCGGCAGGTCCCCTACGCCGATGCCGTGGCGGCGGTGGCTCAGCGTCTGCAGGAGGTGGTCCAGGCGGGCGGGCCCGACCAGGTCGGCGCCATCGCCAGCCCCCAGGCAACCAACGAAGAGCTCTTCCTCTTCCAGCGCTGGGTCCGCGAGGTGATCGGTTCCCCCAACCTCGACCACCGCGCCCAGGTCAACGAGCCCGGGCCGTCACCCGACGATTTCCGGCTGGCGATTGAATCCTTCGCCGACTGCCAGGTGATCTTCATCCTTGGCGATCAGCCCACCCTCGACGCCGCTCCGATCCTTGAGCTCCGGCTCAAGAAGGCGCGACGCGGCGCCGGGACGCGGCTGGTCCAGGGCCATGATCGGAGCGCCGCCGAGCTGGTCGAAGAGGTGCCCGAGGGCGCCACCCTGGCCGGGGTCATCGCGCCCGAGTCGCTTGCCGCGGAGGCCATCGCGCTCGCCGCGCAGCTGGCGGAGAAGGGCCTGGACGCGCGGCGGCTCACGGTGCTGCCGGCGGCCAACTCCCGAGGCGCCGCCGACCTCGGCTGCCTCCCGAAACACACGCCCGGCTACCAGGGGGCCAACGGCACGTCCGGGATGAGCACGCTCGAGATGCTGGAGGCCGCGGCCGACGGCCGCTTGAAGGCGCTGGTCCTGATGGGACCCTCACCGCTGGATGACCTGGCGCCGCGAGACCTGGTCGAGAAGGCGATCGCGGCGGTCGAACTGCTGGTTGTCTTCGATGTCCTCGAAGGCTCTCTCAGCGAGGCTGCGCACATCGTCCTGCCGCTGCACACATTCGCCGAGAAGGACGGCACCTACACCAACCTGGAGGGTCGCATCCAGCGTGTGCGACAGGCGATCCCGCCCGTCGCTCCGACGGCCGCCGATTGGAGGCTGCTGACTGACCTCGCCAACGCCTGGGAGGCGGGCTGGACCTACAGGCAGCCGCAGGACGTGATGTCGGACATCATCGCGGCCATCCCCGCCTACGCCATCCAGAAGGCCGGCGAGCGCGCCCGCTGGTGGGGCGCCTGATGGGGGACGTCATCGTCGCGTTGGTCAAGAGTGGGGTCCTGATCGTCGCCTTCATCACCACCGCCGCCTACCTGGTCTACGGCGAGCGGAAGGTCGTCTCCTACATGCAGGTCCGCGTGGGGCCCAACCGGGTCGGCCCTTTCGGGCTGCTCCAACCGCTGGCCGACGTGATCAAGCTGGTCAGCAAGGAGGACTCAAGGCCCGCAGGTCGCGACGATCTTCTCTTCGTTGTCGCCCCCGCGATCATGACCATCTGCGCCATCGCCGCCTTCGCCGTGATCCCGGTCACCCCGGCCTTCAACGTCTTTGGGCGGACCATCACCGGCTACATCACCAACCTCAATGTCGGCGTGCTCTACATCTTTGCGGTCAGTGGCATGACCGCCTACGGCATCGTTCTTGGCGGTTGGGCCAGCAACTCCAAGTACTCCCTGCTGGGAGCGATGCGCAGCGCGGCTCAGCTGATCAGCTACGAGATGTCGCTGGGGTTTTCGCTGGTCGGCGTCTTCATCCTGGCCCAGTCGGTCAATCTCAACTCCATCATCACGGCGCAGCACCGGGTCTGGTTCGTGCTGTTGCAGCCGCTTGGCTTCGTCCTCTACGTCATCAGCGCCACCGCCGAGGTCAACCGCGCCCCATTTGACCTACCGGAGGCGGAGCAGGAGCTCGTCGCGGGCTACCTGACCGAGTACGGCGGCCTCAAGTGGGGCCTCTACTTCCTCGGTGAGTACGTGAACATGGTCACCGTCAGCGCCATCGCCGCGACCCTGTTCCTGGGCGGCTGGCAGGGCCCGCTGCTGCCCGGCTTCATGTGGTTCCTGCTCAAGGTGGGAGCCATGATCTTCGTGCTCTTCTGGCTGCGCGCCACCTTGCCGCGTCTCAAGTACGACCGGCTGATGGCGCTCGGCTGGAAGGTTCTGTTGCCTCTGGGCCTGCTCAACATCGCCATCACCGCCACCGCCGTGGTCCTGCTCAACAACCCATGATCCTCGACAACGTTCTCGGGGTCCCAAGCGCGCTCGGCACCACCTTCAAGCACCTGTTCCGCCCCCCGGCCACGGTCGAGTACCCGGAGGAGCTGCCCGCGATCAGTGCCCGCCACCGAGGCCGGCACATCCTCCATCGCTATGAGGATGGCCTCGAGAAATGTGTCGGCTGCGAGCTCTGTGCGGCAGCCTGCCCCGCCAAGTGCATCCTGGTAATCGCCGAGGAGAACACCGCCGAGAACCAGGTCTCACCGGGTGAGCGCTACGCGTCCAGGTACGAGATCAACCTTTCGCGTTGCATCTTCTGCGGTTACTGCGAGGAGGCCTGCCCCGTGGGCGCCATCACGATGGGCCCGCGGTACGACATCTCCGAGTACGACGTCCGCAAGCTGATCATCACCAAAGACGAGTTGCTGGAGCCCAGGTGGGGTGCGGGCACCGATGCGGGCCAGGCCGGCTGAGCCGGGGCTGACCGGGCGCTGAGGGGTGGAGACGTGCTGAACCTCTTCTTCGCCCTCGTCGCGGCGCTGTCGGCGACCTCGTCGGTGGGCGTGGTCGTGAGCCGGCGGCCGCTGTACGCGGCGCTGAGCCTGGTGGTCAACATGCTTTCGCTGGCGCTGCTCTTTGTCTTGCTCTCCGGCCAGTTCCTCGCCGCCGCACAGGTGATCGTTTACGCGGGCGCCGTGATGGTGCTCTTCGTCTTCGTCATCGCTCTGCTCAACCCCACCCGGGAGGAGAGCCCCGTTCAGGACCCGCGGCAGATCGTTTCCGCGGTTCTAATCGGTGGCGGGCTGGTCGTGGCCGCCGCGGTTGCATTCCTGAACTCCGGCGTCGGGCCCGAGTTCAACTCGCCGGACACCTTGTCGGGTGGCGTACAGCTGGGGTCGATCCAGGCCATCGGCTCCGCCCTCTATCGCGACTTCACCTTCCCGGTGGAAGCGACGGCGCTGGTGCTGCTGGTGGCGGCGGTGGGTGCCGTCTACCTGTCGCGAGGCAAGTAAATGCTGCACCCCAACCTCTTCCTCCTGCTGTCGGCCTGGCTCTTTGTGGTCGGGGCGGTGGGCGTGCTGATTCGTCGCAACCCGTTGGTGGTTTTCATGTGCGTGGAGCTGATGCTCAACGCCGGCAACCTCGCCCTGGTCACCTTCGCCCGCATGCACCGAAACATGGAAGGCCAGGTCTTTGCGCTGGTTGTGATCGCGATCGCCGCCAGCGAGGTGGTGGTGGGGCTGGCGCTGATGGTGGCGATCTACAAGTCGGGCCGAGCCATGGACATCGACGAGATGAGCGAGCTGCGCGGATGAGCGTGGGGGTGATGGTTGGGCTCGGCTTGCTGGCTCCCCTGGCGGGCTTCTTCCTAAACCGCTTCCCGGGACGCGAGAACCGCGCCCTGGTTCAGATTCTGGGGCCGGGAACGATCGCGGTGAGCTTCGCCCTCTTCCTCGCCGCCGCCATCATCAACGGCACCGGGGCGACTGACCAGCTCGCGTATCAGTGGGTCAATGGGGGCGGGTCAAGCCCCAACCAGCTGGGGTTCTCCGTGCCGGCGATCGACATCGACCTCTACTTCGACGCCCTCGCCGCAACCATGACGCTGGTCATCACCGGGGTCGGCTGCCTGATCCACCTCTACGCGGTTGGCTATATGGAGGATGAGACAGACGACGACTACTCGCGCTTCTTCGCGCAGATGAACTTCTTCGTCTTCTCGATGCTGCTGCTGGTGCTCGCCCACAACTTCGTCATCCTGGTCGTCGGCTGGGCCCTGGTCGGCCTCTCCAGCTACCTGCTGATCGGCTTCTACACCCAGCGTGTGGCGGCGGTGGCGGCAGCCCGCAAGGCGTTCGTGATGAACGTGATCGGCGATGTCGGCATCATCATCGCTTCATTCGTGGCGCTGGGGGCGGTCGGCGGCCTCGGCTTCGAGGGTCTCTTCAGCAAGGTCGGCAGCATTCCGCAGGGCACTCTCGAGGTGATCGGCTTTTTCCTCCTCGTCGGTGCGGTGGCCAAGTCGGCGCAGATCCCGCTCCACACCTGGCTACCGGACGCCATGGAAGGGCCGACGCCGGTGTCGGCGCTGATCCACGCCGCCACCATGGTCACCGCCGGCGTCTACCTGATCGCGCGCTTCGCACCGCTCTACGCGCATGCTCCCGGTGCCGCCACCACGGCGCAGTACATCGGGTTGGCGACGGCGCTGCTCGCCGCGCTGGCGGCGACCAGCCAGACCGACATCAAGCGGGTGCTGGCCTACTCCACCATGAGCCAGGTCGGCTACATGTTCTTCGCCGTCGCGATCGGGGCTGAGGTAGCCGGTCTGTTCCAGCTGGTCACCCATGCATTCTTCAAGGCCCTGCTCTTCCTGGCCGCCGGCAACGTCATCCACGCCCTGCACGGGGAGCAGGACATGCGCAAGATGGGCGGGCTCTGGCGTCAGATGCCGGCCACCAGCTTCCTCTTCCTGATGGGGGCGCTGGCGCTGGCGGGCATCCCACCGCTGGCGGGCTTCTTCTCCAAAGACGAAATCATCAGCTCCGGCTTCGACATCGGACCTGGTCATCCCTTCGGCGGCCTGGTGCTGGTGTTGATCGCCGGGCTGACCGGCTACTACATCCTGCGCGCCTTCTACATGACCTTCATCGCCAGCCCGGCTCCTGAAGCCGGAGAGGCCCACGATCCCGGCCCGGTGATGATGGTGCCGCTGGTGGCGCTGGGAGCGCTGGCGGCGTTGGGGGGGCTGCTCCAGCCCGGGCCCTGGCATTTTGTCAGTGACTTCACTGCCGGTGTCTTCGGCGAAGCCGGCGCCGCCGTGAGCGTGCTGGCGGCGGTCGCCGCCCTGGCGACCGTTCTCCTGGGCGTGGCGGCGGCGTACCGGCGCTACGGCTCGGATCAGGTCGAGGGGACGCCTCCGCCCGTACTGGCTCGCGCCTTCTTCTGGGACGACCTGTACGAGGCGGTAATTGTCGGACCGCTGTGGGCGGGCGGGCGCGTCCTCGACAGCGTCCTCGAGGCGCCGGTGATCATCGGTGTCGCGGGAGCGGCGACCGCCCTGGCGACAACCGCCGGCCGCGAGGTGCGGCGCCTCCAGAGCGGGTACCTGCGCTCCTACGCCATGCTCTTCGCGGCTGCGGCACTGGTGGCGGTAGTGGCGGTGGGGGTGGGGCTGAGATGACGCTTCTCACCCTGCTCTTCCTGCCGCTGCTGGTGGCGCTGGTGATGCCGCGCGTCCCCACCCGCTACCTGCAGACTGTCGGTTTGCTGGCAACCGGGGTCGACCTCCTCGTCAGCCTGGTGGTGCTGCAGGCCGCCGCCAACGGCACCCCGCTCACGCTCAACTACTCGTGGGCGGGCACCGCCGGACTCGGCTTCCGCCTCAGCGCCGACGGCGTCTCCAGCAGCCTGCTGGCGCTTAACGCCATGGTGGGTTTGATGGCGGTGCTGGCCACCCGGGTGGGCGACATCAAGCGCCCGCATCTCTTCATGGCGCTGCTCTTGACGACTCAGACCGCGATCGCGGGAGCGTTGCTGGCCCAGGACCTGGTGCTCTTCTTCGTCTTCTACGAGGCCGTACTGGTGCCGTCCTTCGTGCTCATCTCCGTCTTTGGCGAGGGCGACCGTCAGCGTTCCGCCATGAAGCTGCTGATCTTCACCTCCGGCGGCAGCCTGGCGATGCTGGTCTCGATCCTGGCGGTCTTCACCGCCGGTGGTGGCTCCAGCTTCGCCCTCGACCACCTCGCCAACGCCCATTTCGGTGGCGGCACCGTCCTGCTGGGCCTGACCGGTGCCGACCTCGCGTTCATCGGCTTCGCCCTGGCCTTCGCCATCAAGACCCCGCTCTTCCCGTTCCACGGGTGGTTGGCCGATGTCTACACCTCGGCTCCGACGCCGGTGGTCATGGTCCTCGCCGGCGTGGTCTCCAAGCTGGGACCCTACGGGTTCTTCCGCGTGGCGCTGCCGCTGGTGCCGTCGGGCGCCCGCGACTTTAGCCCGGTGCTGATGGCGCTGGCCGCGGTCGGCATCGTCTACGGAGCCTTGCTGGCTCTGAGGCAGGAGGACGCCAAGCGCATGGTCGCCTACCTCAGCCTCAGCCACATGTGCTTCATCAGCCTGGGAATCCTCAGCCTGACGCCGGCGGGTATTTCCGGTGGGGTGCTGCAGATGATCAACCACGGCATCCTGATCACCAGCATCTTCTTCATCGTCGGGCACCTGGAGCGGCGCGTCGGCTCCCGAGACCGCGGTCAGCTGCGCGGCCTCTCATCCCGGGCCCCGATGCTGGCGGCGGTGTTCCTGGTGCTCGCCCTGGCGACGCTGGGCATGCCCGGGCTCAACGGCTTCGTCGGCGAGTACTTGATCCTGCTCGGCGCGTACGCGCGGTCCTGGGCGCTGCTCCTGGTGGCGGCGTTCGGGGTGATCCTGGCGGCCTGGTACACCCTGCGCCTCTACCAGGGCGCGATGAACGGGGCGGCGCCCGAGGCTGGCGGCGAAGCCGAGATCGGCCCGGTCGAATCCGGCGTCCTGGTGCCGCTGGCGATCCTGGCGGTGGTGATCGGGGTCTACCCGGCGCCGTTCCTGTCTGTCATCGGCGACGCGGTCGGCGCCGTGGTCAAGCTGGTGGCGGCGTGATCAGCGCAGCCGACCTCGGCCTCATCGCGCTGATCATTCCAGGCGGCACCGTGCTGGTGCTGCTGATGGGGGATGCCTTCGTGCCCGATCACCGCAAGGCCAACCTGGCTCCGCTGGCAGCGTTGGGCGTTCTCTCGGCGATGGTGGCGGCGGTTGGCGCGGCGGCCTCGGGGCTGGCCGACGCCGGCAACGCCCGCCTCTACTTCAACGACACCGTCGCCGTCGACAACTTCGCTGTCTTCTTTCAGCTTCTCTTCCTGGGGCTGACCCTGCTGGTGCTCATGATCAGCCCCACCTATCTCGACCGCCGCGGGATCCAGAAGGGAGAGTTCTACATCCTGCTCGTCGCCGCTCTCACCGGCATGATGCTCCTGGTCGCGGCCACCAACCTGATCACCATCTTCGTCGCCGTCGAGCTGCTCTCGATCTCGCTTTACATCCTGGCCGCCTTTCTGCGTCAGCAGGAGGGATCGCAGGAGGCGGGCCTGAAATACCTGCTGATCGGAGGCTTCGCCTCCGGGTTCTTGCTCTACGGCATGGCGCTCTTGTACGGCGCCACCGGCTCCACATCGATCCCTCGGATCACTGCCGCAATGGGGCACCTGGAAGGCGACAACCTGCTCTTCGCCTCAGTCGGGATCGCGTTGGTCCTCGTGGGGATGGCCTTCAAGTCATCGGCCGCGCCGTTCCACGCCTGGACTCCCGACGTCTACCAGGGCGCCCCCGTCCCCGTGGTCGCCTTCATGTCGGTCGGCACCAAGGTCGCCGCCATCGCCGTGTTCCTGCGGATATTCGTGGTGGCGTTCTCGGCCCCTGCGGTTCACTCGCGCTGGTCGGTGCTGCTGGGGGCGGTCTCAGCGTTGTCGATGATCGTGGGCGCTGTGGGTGCGCTCCGACAGCCGGACCTGAAGCGGATGCTGGCCTACTCCAGCATCGCCCAGGCGGGCTACCTGCTGCTGGCGGCGGTGGCGGCGGGGCGCCCGGGGATGGTGAGCGGGCTGTTCTACCTGGCCGCCTACGGCGTCATGACGTTTGGTGCCTTCGGGGTTCTCACCCTGGTCGGGAGCGGCGACAGCGATGGCACCTCGCTGGAGGCCCAGCGGGGGCTCGGCTACCGGCGCCCGGTCCTCGGCGGCCTGCTGGCGCTCTTCATGCTGTCGCTGGCGGGCCTGCCGCCTACGGTTGGCTTCATGGGCAAGCTGTTCGTGTTCGAGGCGGCGGTCGGCGCGGGTTACGTCGGCCTGACGGTAATCGCCATCATCGCGTCGGCGATCTCCCTGTACTACTACCTGCGGGTCGTCGCCGTGGTGTACACGCCCGCGGATGATGCCGAGGCCGCGAGCTCGACCGCCGAGCCATTCGAGCCGCTGGGCACCAGCGCGGTCGCCTTCGCCGGCGTGCTCACGCTCCTTTTGGGGGTCTTCCCCGGCATCCTCTACGGCCTGGCCGAGAAAGCTTCGCTGCTGTAAATCGGCGACCGCGTCGGCAGGCTATTTCTTCGCGGGGCTTGCCTTCATCGAGCGATCGACGACGCCGACCAGCTCCTTGACCGCCGCCGCCGACTTGTCAAGCGATTTCTTCTCGGCGGCGGTGAGCTCGATCTGCACCACCTCCTCGAGGCCCTTGGCCCCCAGCTTGCAGGGCACGCCGATGAAGAGCCCCCTGTAGCCGTACTCGCCGTTCAACTGAGCGGCGCAGGGGAGGATGCGCTTCTGGTCCAGGACGATCGAATCCACCATCTCGGCGACTGCCGCGCTGGGCGCGTAGAAGGCGGAGCCGGTCTTGAGCAGCGCCACCACCTCGGCGCCGCCATCGCGGGCGCGCTGGACGATCTGGGCGAGCCGCTTCTTCTCGATCAGCTTCTCAACCGGCACCCCGGCGACGGTGGTGTATCGCGTCAGCGGCACCATGGTGTCGCCATGGCCGCCGAGCACGTAGGCGTCGACGTCGCGGACGCTGACATCGAGCTCCTCGGCGATGAAGCTGCGGAATCGCGCGGTGTCGAGCACGCCCGCCATCCCGATGACGCGGTCGCGGGGGAAGCCCGAGGTCTTGATGGCGACGTGGCACATCGCGTCCAGCGGGTTGCTGACCACGATCAGGATCGTCTTGGGCGACGCCTTGACCAGCTTCTGGGTGACCTCCCGGACGATCTTCATGTTGGTCTCGATGAGGTCGTCGCGACTCATCCCGGGCTTGCGGGGCAGGCCGCTGGTGATGACGCAGATGTCGGAGCCAGCAGTCTCCTTGTAGCTGTTGGTGCCCGTGATGTAGGAGTCATATCCGACCACCGGCCCGGTCTCGCGCAGGTCGAGCGCCTTGCCCTGCGGCAGGCCCTCGACAATGTCGACCATCACGATGTCGGCGTAGTCCCGCTCCGCCAGCCGTTGGACCAGGGTGGCGCCCACGTTGCCGGCGCCGACGACGGTGATCTTCTTGCGCATGATCTCCTCCGAATCTGCGAAACCACGCGGATGATATCAGCGCCGCCGTCGCATGCGCCCTGATCGCAGCCTTGGCTGTGGGTAAACTAATGCGGGCCGCCCCCCGGGTGGCACTACCGATCGAGTAGCAGGGAGAGACTTGGCCTCCTCAGCCGCTGTCGAAAGTCGCCCCCAGGGTTCCGCCCGGACGCCGTGGTGGGCCTATTCGGCCTTCTTCATGGGGGCCCAGACGATCTTCGGGATCTACGTCCTGATCGTCGTCATGACCGACTTCCAGCACCACTTCTCCGACCCCTACCTGTCGCCGTTCTTCTCGCCGCTGCTCCCGGCTGCCACTGTCGGCAGCTTCATCCTCAGCCCCGGCCTCTATGTCGTTTGGTCGCCGCTGCTGTTCCGGGCCAGCTGCTACTACTACCGCAAGGCCTACCACCGGGCGATGTTTGCGCCGCCCGCCTGCTCGATGCCGCCGCCAACGTTCCTGCAGCGGGTCAAGTACCGCGGCGAGGTAACCCTGCCGTGGGTCTTCAACAACCTCCACCGCTTCTTCCTCTACACCGCGATCGTCAATATCGCCTTTCTGGCCGTCGACGCGGTGAGAGCCTTCCAGCAGGCCGACGGCCATCTCATGATCGGGCTGGGCACCCTGATCCTGGTGGTCAACGTACTCATGCTCTCGGCCTACACCTTCGGCTGCCATGCCTTCCGTCACCTCGTCGGCGGCAGCGCTGATTGCTTCTCCTGCAGCTGGACCGCCCGCACCCGCCATAGCCTGTGGCAGAAGGTGTCGATCCTCAACGCCCGCCACGGCTTCTGGGCCCTGGTCAGCCTCTTTACGGTCTGGGGCAGCGACATCTACGTCCGCCTCCTGACGCATGGCGTCTTCACCGATCCACGGATCGTCTTCTGAGTCGATGGCCGAGCTGAGAGAAAAGTACGAGACCCACGACTTCGACGTCATCGTGATCGGCGCCGGCGGCGCCGGCCTGCGGGCGGCGATCGCCTCGGCCCAGGCGGGACTTTCGACAGCTGTCGTCTGCAAGTCGCTGCTGGGCAAGGCCCATACCGTGATGGCCGAGGGCGGAGTTGCGGCGAGCCTGGGCAACGTTGACCCCGAGGACGGCTGGAAGGCCCACTTCTCCGACACCATGAAGGGCGGCAAGGGCATCAACAACTGGCGGATGGCCGAGATCTTCTCCAAAGAGGCGGGCGACCGGGTGCTGGAGCTGGAGCGCTGGGGCGCGGTCTTCGATCGGACTCCCAGCGGACTGATCAACCAGCGGCCCTTCGGCGCGCACAGCTACCGGCGCCTCTGCCACATCGGCGACAGGACCGGCCTGGAGATCATCCGCAGCCTCCAGGACAAGGGCATCCACTCCGGCATCGAGGTCTTCATGGAGTACACCATGACCCGCCTCCTGCAGGACTCAGAGGGTCGGGTCTGTGGAGCCTTCGGTTACCGTCGCGAGGACGGACGGTTTGTGGTCTTCAAGGCCAAGGCGGTGGTGATGTCCACCGGTGGCTGGGGCAAGGTCTTCAAGGTCACCTCCAACTCCTGGGAGTCCACCGGCGACGGTCTCGCGATGGCCTTCGAGGCCGGCGCCGAGCTGCTCGACCTGGAGTTCGTACAGTTCCACCCCACCGGCATGGTCTGGCCGCCGGGAGCCCGCGGGATCCTGGTCACCGAAGCGGTGCGTGGCGAGGGCGGCCGGCTCAAGAACAGCGAAGGCCGCCGCTTCATGGAGGACTACGACTCCGAGCGCATGGAGCTCAGCGCCCGCGATATCGTGGCGCGCGCGATCTACAAGGAGGTCCAGGCGGGGCGTGGCACCGAGCACGGCGGCGCCTATCTCGACATCACCCATCGCGGCGCCGACTACATCAAGAAGAAGCTGCCCAGCATGCACGAGCAGTTCCTCAAGCTCGCCGACGTCGACATCACCAAGGGCCCCATGGAAGTCGGCCCCACGATCCACTATGTCATGGGCGGGATCAAGGTCGACCCGGAGAGCGCTGCCGCCAGCGTTCCCGGCCTCTTCGCCGCCGGCGAGGTGGCGGGTGGCCTGCATGGCGCCAACCGGCTCGGTGGCAACTCCCTGTCAGACATCCTCGTCTTCGGCCGTCGGGCCGGGGAGGGGGCGGCCGCGTTCGCCCAGGGCCGAGGAGAGATCGGCGCGATCGATGAATCGCTGATCGAGCGCGAGGAGAAGCTGCTGCTGCAGCCGTTCGCCAACTACGAGGCGGGCAAGCGAGAGAACCCCTTCACCTTCATGGCCGATTTGCAAGAGGTGATGGGGGAGTACAACGGCCTCGCCCGCACCGGCGAGGGCCTGGAGGAAGGGCTCAAGCAGATGCTGGGGCTCAAAGAGCGCGTCAATGATCTCGCGGTGGCCGATTCGCGGATGTTCAACCCCGGCTGGCATTCCGCCCGCGACCAGCGCTTCATGGTCGAGGTCTGCGAGGCCATGATCCGCTGCGGCATCGAGCGCGACGAGAGCCGTGGCGGGCACTGGCGCCTCGACCACCTCGACCTCGACCCCGAATGGGGCAAGCACAACCTCATCACCACGCTGGAAGGCGACGAGGTCAAGATCGAGAAGCGCCGTGCCCCGGAGATGCCGGCGGAGCTGGCGGCGTTGATCGACGACAAACCGGCGGTCTCGCAGGCCGCGCTGCAGGTAACCAAGGCATGACCAACCACCAAGGGAGGCAGCGGAGCCCATGAGCGAACAATCGACCGCAATGACGGCCAGCGCCCTCGATCAGTTCATGCAACACATTCCCCAACTGGTGCAGACCAAACACGTCCGGGCGGGCGTGCAAGGAGGCGGCGCACTGGGTCGCATCAACGCCGCCATCGCGGTCCGGATCACCAAGATCGTGGGGACGATGTACTGCGCCTACATCTTCACCCTGATTGCCCTGGTGGCGCTGCCGACGGCAATCCAGACGGGTTCGGTTACCCTGCTCATCAACTGGATCTCGTCGAACTTCCTGCAGCTGGTCCTGCTGCCCATCATCATCGTCGGCCAGAACGTGATCTCTGAAGCCCAGGACAGGCGGGCTGAGGCCGACCACAAGACCCTGACCGCGCTCCACCAGATGGCCAAGCAGCAGCTCGAGATCCTGGACGGCCAGAACACGATCCTGGCACTGCTGCAGAAGTCCGTGGTCAAGGACTGACAATTGGCGATTTTCAAGGTCTACCGCGGCGACGCCGCCGGGGGAGAGGAGAAGGCCTACGAGGTCCCGCCGGCGCCGGGCCAGGTGGTGCTCGACGCGATCCACTACATCCAGGCCAACCAGTCCCAGGACCTGGCCGTGCGCTGGAATTGCAAGGCTGCCAAGTGCGGTTCGTGCTCAGCTGAGATCAACGGCAAGCCAGGGTTGATGTGCAAGACCCGCGTCGACCAGTTCGGCGACGAGGAGATCCACGTCCACCCCATGAAGGCCTTCCCGCTGATCAAGGACCTGGTCACCGACGTCAGCTGGAACTACAAGGTCAACAAGAAGATCCAGCCCTTCACCTATGCCGAGGACGAGCCCCTGCCCTTCGTGATCCAGCAGGAGGACGTCGACCGCTCGATCGAGTTCCGCAAGTGCATCGAGTGCTTCATGTGCCAGGACGTCTGCCACGTACTGCGCGAGCACGACGACGGCCAGTCCGAGTATTTCGGGCCGCGCTTCATGATCCGCGTCGCAGGCCTGGAGATGCACCCCAAGGACATCGGCGACCGCATCGATCAGCTCCAGGGCGAGGGCGGCATCGGCTACTGCAACATCACCAAGTGCTGCACCGAGGTCTGCCCCGAGCACATCCATATCACCGACAACGGCATCATCCCGCTCAAAGAGCGAGTCGCGGACCGCTACTTCGACCCCATCCGCACAGTGCTGCGTAAGCTGAGTCCCAAGAAGGAGCGGAAACCGGCGGCGGAGTCACTCACGGCCGGGAAATGACCTCGGCGACGCGGAGAGGGGCGGAGCGGACCCCTCTCGGTTTGGTCAAGTTCTACGCGCTGCGAGAGTGGAAGACGCTGGCGCGGATGCGGACAGCCATCATCTTGCTGGGGATCGTTGCCGGTCTGAGCATCATCGCCACCTTGCTGCCGCAGAAGGCGCTCCAGCCGGAGAAGGCGAGCGCATACCTCCAGGCCCACCAAACGCTGGGCCCAGTGTGGGATCAGCTAGGACTGTTCTCGGTCTACGAGTCCTGGCCGCTGCTGCTCGCCGCCGGCCTGATGTACATCTCGCTGGGCAACTGCGTCCTCACGCGGGGTCGCGCGCTGTACCGGCGCTGGCGTAGGAAGCTGCCCCGGAACCACCAGTTCATCGGCGAGGCCGGCAGCCTTGTCTTCCACCTCAGCTTCTTCGTGCTCCTGGCCGGCATCCTCTATGGCAAAGCCGCCGGCTTCACCGCTTTCGTCAATGTCGTCGAGGGCCAGTCGGTGGTCGAGGCCCGGCCCTCGTACGACCAGATCGAGGAAGGCCTGCTCTTCGGCGCCGACCAGCACAAGGGCTACGAGGTGCGCGTCGACAGGTTCAACGCAAGCTACTACTCCAATGGCAAGCCCAAGGAATTCGTCTCCCACGTCGAGGTATTCGACCAGGGCCGCAAGGTCACCGAGAAGGACATCCGCGTCAACGACTATCTGGAGTACCGCGACGTCAAGTTCTACCAAGCCAGCTATGGCTGGGCGCCGGTTATCCAGGTCACCGACCCCAGGGGGAACAAGGTCTTCGACAGCCCCGTCAACTTCTTCGGCGATCCCCAACTCCAGAACGGCATCCTCAAGGTGCCGGCGGCGGGTCCCCCCGGGCAACAGCTGGGCGCTCTGATGTTTTTCGCTCCCGATCTCCAACAGGGAGCCTCGGGCTCGACGGCGGGCACCGCCAACGCCAACAACCCGGCCGTCCTTTTCCGTTTCTTCAAGGGCGATCTGCAGGCCGACCGGACTCAGAACGTCAACGAGCTCGACACCACCCGGATGAGCCAGATCTGGACCGGCGGGGTGCTGATGGGCCAGACCGCGACCCTCCCCGGTGGCTACCAGGTGACCTTCCCCCAGCTGCTGCGATACACCGGGCTACAGGCAACTGACGACCCGGGGGTACCCGTGATCTGGTTCTCGTTCGTCTTGATGCTGGGCGGGTTGATGGTCCGGCTGTACCTCGCGCCGCTGCTGCAGACCCGCGAGGCCAGGATCCGCCGGCGAGCGGCGGAGCCGGCGGCCAGGGTTGCTGCCGCCGTTGCCGGTGACGCCGGTCGCCAGCGGACCGCAGTACCGGCGCCTCATTCCCACCCGGGTTGACC
>DAITAT010000020.1:0-3986 GCA_036824145.1 Candidatus Dormiibacterota bacterium | reverse complement strand
GGGTGGTTGGGCGCCGCTGCGCTGGTGCTCCGCGAGCGCCTCGGGCCGCGGGCTCAACTCCTGGCCTGGACCCTGGTCGCCTACGCCGCCGGGATCGCCGTCCTCGGCGACGCGACCCTCCAGGCCCGCTTCGGCTGGTACCGGATTGTCCTCTACCCGCTGGTCTACCTGGCGGCGGGGTTTGTCTTCTGGGAGGTGATCCGGCGCCCGTCCCTCCCCGGGTTGCTGCTGATCATGGTCCTCGTGGGCGCCAGCGCCACCGAGATGGTGTTGGGGCGCCAGTGGGACCCGGACGCCTTCGTGCTGGTCTTCGTGGTCGGCTTGCTGCTGACGCCATCGGCGCTGACCCTCTGGCGGAAGGAGTCGGAGTTCTGGCGCGCCGCCGCCGGGGTCACCACAGCCGTCAGCCTGGCCCTGATCGTACTGGCCAGCCTGGTCACCAGCATCAACCTGGGTCAGGTCTACCCCATGCTCTAAACGCCCGCGGTGGCCTCGATGGCCTGGCTGAAGGCGGGCAGGGAACGATCGATCATGGCATCGCTGGCGGTGAAGGAGATGCGGAAATGCCCCGGCATCTCGACCAGCTCGCCGGGAAGGACGAAGACGTCGTGCTCGGCCAGTGACCTGGTGAAGGCCCAGTCGTCCTCGATGGGGGCGCGCACCATCAGGTAGAAGGTGGCCTCCGGGGAGCGCAGCTCGTACCCGATCTCGGTCAGGGCTTCAACCATCCGGTCCCGCTTGCGCTCCAGATGGGGAATATCGATCGAGAGCGGCTCCAAGTCGGGCAGAGCGTGCTGGAGCAGGGCGTCGGGAACGCCGTACCCGCCCGCGATCCCCATCACGCGAAGCGCCAGGCGGATGTCGGCGCGGCGCGGCATCGCCGGAGGCAGCCCGATGTAGCCGAGCCGCATGCCCGGCGTCAGGAGGGTCTTACCGTACGTGTACACCAACAGGGTGTTGGGGTAGAAGCGGCTGGGGCTGACGAACTCGTTGCCATCGAAGAGGATGCGGTTGTAGGCCTCGTCGGCGACCAGGAAGATCTCGTGGCCGAGCCGTTCTGAAGCCGCCGTCAGGACGCTCGCCAGCTTCTCCAGCGTCTCGGCCGGGTAGATCTTGCCGGTGGGGTTGTGCGGGGTGTTGACGATGATTGCCGCGGTCTTGGCGGTGATGGCGCCTTCGATCGCCCCGAGGTCGAGATCCAGGGTTGTCGCGTCGATCGAGACTCTCACCGGGGTGGCCCCGGCGCCCGCGATCATGGCCTCGTAGAAGAACCAGGGTGGGCTGACGAAGATCACCTCGTCGCCCGGTCCGGCGACGGTGCGCAGGATCATGGCCAGTGCGGTCGAGGCGCCCTTGGTCATGACCACGTCCTCGTCATCCCAGTCGAGACCGGTCATCTTGCGCAGCGTCGTCGCGACCACGCGTCGCGCACCCGGCTCGCTGCCTTTGTAGGCGAACCAGTTCTTGTCCTGCGGCTCGGCCCACTTCTTCAGCGCCGCGACGTACGCCGGGATCGCCATCTCCTGCGGGTTACCGGCGACGAAGTCTGAGATGCCTGCGGCGCCGGCCCGGCGAGCGTATTCCGAGCCCGCGATGAAGGCGCCGAACCGGGCGATCGCGGGGGACAGCGAGAGCACGTGGCTGACATCCTGCGGGCTCATCCGCCGAGCTTACCCTCGTCGAGAAGGCTACTGCCGCGAGATGGCCGGCGTACCCTCCCGCAGAACGAATTTCTGGATCTTCCCGGTGGCAGTCTTGGGCAGGGTGTCGACGAAATGAACCTCTTTGGGCGCCTTGAAGTGGGCCAGCTGCTGCCTGACGAACTCGATGACCTCGTCGGGCGTGGCGGCGGCGCCCTCGCGCAGCACCACGAAGGCGTGCGGCAACTCGCCCCATTTGTCGTCCTTCAACCCGACGATGGCCGCCTCCAGCACCGCAGGGTGACGGAGCAGGCATCCCTCGACCTCCACCGACGAGATGTTCTCCCCACCGCTGATGATCACGTCCTTGATCCGGTCGCGGATCTCCACGTAGCCGTCGGGGTGCACCACCGCGGCATCGCCGGAATGGAACCAACCGTCGCCCATCGCCCGGGCGGTCGCCTCGGGGTCGTTGTAATACCCCTTCATCACCACGTTTCCCGAGACCACGATCTCTCCCATCGTCTGCCCGTCGGCGGGGACCTCCTCGCCGGACTCGTCCACCACCCGGAGCTCACCCGACGTGATCAGCTCCACTCCCTGGCGGGCCTTGATCACCGCCAGCTCCTCGAGCGGCATCCCCGCGTGCTCCGGGCGGGGCTCGCAGACGGTGATGAAGGGGGCGGTCTCGGTCAGGCCGTATACGTGGGTGACCTCCCAGCCCAGGTCCTTCTCCATCCTCTCTATGGTGGCCGCTGCCGGGGGTGCTCCGGCGGTGACCACGTGCACACCCCGGGGCAGGTCCCGGCGCATCTCTTCGGGCGCACCGGCCAGGGCGATCAGCACGGTCGGTGCGGCGCAGAGCCACGTGACTGCCTCGGTGCGCACCAGTTCGAAGGCGCGCGCCGGTTCGACCTTGGGCAGGCAGATGTGGCAGGCGCCCGCCGCGGTCACGGTCCAGGTGTAGGTCCAGCCGTTGGCGTGGAACATCGGCAGGGTCCAGAGGTAGCGGTCGGTGAGGTTGAGCCTGAGGTGCAGCAGCGTGCCAACGATGTTGATGTAGGCGTTGCGGTGGGTGATCATCACGCCCTTGGGTCGGGCGGTCGTACCGCTGGTGTAGTTGATGGTCAGCAGGTCGTTCTCCGCGACCGCCGGCGGCACGGAGGTGGCCTCGGCGGTGGACAGCCGCTCCTCATAGTCCAGCCACCCCGGCGCCGAGCCGCGCAGCGCCACGAAGTGCCGGACGCCGGGCAGCTGGTCGCGAACGCTCTGCACCTGCTGCAGGTGGTCCTCGTCGGCGCAGACGACCGTGGCGCCCGAGTGGTTGATGATGTAGACGAAGTCGTCGGGTGTTAGCCGGTAGTTGATGGGCACCAGCACCGCCCCGACCTGGGGTACGGCGTAGAACGACTCGAGCTGGGCGTGGGTGTTGGGGGCGATGTATGCGACCCGGTCGCCGGGCTTGACGTCGAGGCTCAGCAGGACTGCCGACCAGCGATCGCACCTCTCGAAGAACTGGCGGTAGGACAGCCGCATGTCACCGTCGACGACGGCATCGCGGTCAGAGTAGAGGCGCCTGGTGCGCCGGGCGAACTCAAGCGGTGTTAATGGGGTCTCCAACGCGCTGTCCTCCTTGCAGGGCATCCATTCTGCGCCCATTGCCCGGCGCCCCGGGCTGCCGACGCTAAGGCGCCTTGTAGTTCTTCTCCCCGGCTCGGATCGGGACCGGGAGCCAGTTCTCGTAGGGCGCCAGGGGGCAGGCCCAGCGATGGTCATAGGCGCACGAGGGGTTGTAAGCGTAGTTGAAGTCGATCTCCACCATGCTCTCGCCGGCCTCAGGCACCGGCATGGGTAAGTGATTCTTGATGGTGTCGAAGAGATAGCGACCGCCGCCATACGTCTGGTGGCCGGAGGTGGCGTCGCGGAAAGGCAGGAACAGCCCGCCGCCGTAGCCGATCAGGGAGAAGACGGTGAGGCGGCACTCCTGGTCGCCAAGGCTGAAGTGAAGGACCCCGCCCCGGCGGTAGCGGATGTCGCCGTCCGGACCCCCGGTCTCGATCACGATCTCTTCGTCGCTTTCTGATGGCTCGAGCCGAGTCGTGATGCGGTAGGCGGGGTCGGGTGGAAAATACCTGATCCCGGCGAACTTGGCCCGCTCTTCAGTCGGTATGGGCGATTGCGAATGGTTGCGCAGCAGCTCATTTCGCCGTCGCCGGAACTCGGCAATGGAGTCGTCGCCTCGGACTCGATAGAGGTCGCCGACGCGGCGGCGCCAGTCGACGAGGTCGAGAAGATCGGTCGGAGATGCGGGGCCGCTCATGGGCTCGATCCTAACCGTCCGCCCGC
>DAITAT010000064.1:5777-7504 GCA_036824145.1 Candidatus Dormiibacterota bacterium | reverse complement strand
GGCGGCGCCAGCGGTCAGCCCAGGGTGGCCAGGATGTCCTTGGTCAGGTGATGGTTTGGATGCCAGATCACCGGCGCCAGCCACAGGCGCGGGCGGCCGTCGAGCAGGAGACGCTCGTCAGGCAGTGGCCCGAGTGCCTCGACGATTTCGGCGTGAGCCGACCGGTGCTCGGCCAGTACCTCCCCCAGCTCGCGACTCCGCCACCGGTCTTGGACGAGGGCATCGTTGAAGGCGCGAGTGTCGATGTCCAGCAGCTGGGCCGGGTAGGCGTCGACCGGTTCCGACCCGGGCTCGGCCTGCAGCCGCGCGACCTGCGCCCCATTGCGCTTCCAGGCGGCGATATGCAGGACGGCGTCGGCGATCGTCCAGCTGGGATCCTCAGGATCTCGTGAGGTCAGCGTCTGGCCGAGGTCGGCCGGGCTCAGCGCCGAGACCACGTCGTCGAGCCGGCGCCAGCCGGCATCGATCTCAGCGATCAGGCCGTCACGCGTAAGGGCTTCGATCATTCTTTGCCGAAGGGTAAGTCCTGTGCAGTTCCCCTGAAACCTTTACATCGGATTATGATCCATAACATGAGCGCAAACCTCGGGGCGGTTCAAACCGAGGATCCCGAGGAATACACCATTGACCAGCTGGCGCAGGCCAGTGCGGTCACCGTTCGAAATATCCGGGCCCATCAGTCGCGGGGCCTCCTGCCCGCCCCGGAGGTTCGCGGACGAACCGGTTACTACGCCCGGGAGCACGTCGCCAGGTTGCAGCTGATCAATGAGATGCAGACTGACGGCTTCAACCTCAACGCCATCAAGCGGATCCTCGACGGGATGCCGCCCGGCTCGGCGGGCGAGGTGCTCGGGTTCGAGCGCGCCCTGAGGACGCCCTGGGGCGACGAGCAGCCGGAGATCCTGGCCGCCGACGAGCTGGCGGAGCTCTTCCAGGGCGCCGACGACAAGACCGCCCAACGCGCCGTCAAGCTCGGGGTCCTCCTGCCGCTCGGCGACGGTCGCTTCGAGGTACCCAGCCCGACGCTGTTGCGCGCCGGTGCCGAACTCGAGAAGCTCGGGATCCCGATCAACACCGGGCTCGCGGTGCAGGAGCAGGTTCACCGCCACACCGAGGGCGTTGCCGACGCTTTCGTGCGCCTCTTCGTGGAGAGAGTCTGGAAGCCCTTCAACGACGCGGGGCGTCCGGAGTCCGAATGGCCCCGGGTCCACGCCGCCCTCAACCAGCTGCGGCCGCTGGCGACCGAAGCCCTGGTGGCGACATTCCACCAGGTCATGAGCGTCAAGGTCGATGAGGCCTTTGGCAAGGTCATCCAGCAGGATGCCAAGCCTCCGCGCAAGGCCGCAGCCACCGCTTAGTCTTTCTTCTCAGGACCATTCACCGAGGAGGTGTGGCGTGCCGGATGAGATAGAAGTCGGGCCAGTATCGGAGCTCAAACCGGCGAATTCAGTCGGCGCCGGGCATTACGCGGTGGGCAGGACGAATGACGAGTATTTCGCGGTTACGCGGACGTGCCGGCACATGTTTGCCGACATGGGCGGAGGCGCCATCGACAAAGCGGGATGCCTGATCTGTCCCCGACATGGATCGCGATACGACGTCAAGACGGGCAGGATGACGCGAGGCCCGCGCGGGATCTACGGCAAAGTCCCCGGCCTCGGCACCTTCTACCAGGCGCTGACCATGGTCTGGCCGCTGGGCCGCGGCGAGGTCAGGGAGCGGAAGGG
>DAITAT010000064.1:0-5677 GCA_036824145.1 Candidatus Dormiibacterota bacterium | reverse complement strand
CGGAAGATGCTGGCGATGGCGTCGTCGATGCGGCCGATCATCAGGTTGAGACGGCGCTGGGGGTCGTGCTCGGCTTCCAGCAGGCGCGAGAACGTGACGGTCTCGCCAAAGATCGACGCCGTCTCCGCGGTCGTCAGCGGGGTCTCGAAGTTGAGGTAGCTCTGCGCTCGGCTGAGCGACATGTGAACGCCATGGCCGAGCTCATGCGCGAGCACCAGCACGTCCCGGCGCTGGCCGGTGAAGTTGATGAAGACGTAGGGATGCAGGGGCGGGGTGACCTGGTGGGCGTAGGCACCGCCGCGCTTGTTCGCCCCCAGGGCAGCGTCGATCCAATTCTTGTCGAAGAACTCGGCGCCCAGCTCGCGCATCCGCGGCGAGAAGGACCCGTAGGCGTCGAGGACGATGTCTCTGGCCTCCTCCCAGCTGATCTGCGGCTCCGAGCCGCCCAGGGGCGCGTAGCGGTCCCAGTCGTAGAGGGTGTCGACCCCCAGCAGCTTCTTCTTGAGCGCGTAGTAGCGCTGGGGGATGTCGTAGCCAGAGGTGACGGCCTCGATCAGCGCTTCGACCGAGCCGTCGGAAGCCTCGTTGGCGAGGTTGCGGTCGGCGATCCAGTGGGGGTAGCTGCGCAGGCGATCGTCAATCGACTTGTCAGCCAGGACGGTATTGAGGATGAACTTGCGCACCGGCAGGCCGCCACGAAGCGCGTCGGTGATCGCCTGGGCGGTGGCCCTGCGCTCTTCGGCGTCGCCCGATTGGAGCTTGGCAAGCGCCTGCTCCAGGCTGGTCTCTCCCTCGCCGAGCTGGACCCGGACCGAGGTGGTGACCTCTTCGAAGAGCCGGTCCCAGGCGCTTCGGGCGGTCACCGACTTCTCAGATAGGACGCGCTCTTCCCCTTCGCTGAGAACGTAGGGGCGGTAGCGACGCGAGGCCTCGAGATAATGCCGGTAGTTGTCGAGCTCGGGGCTTTGCCCCAGTGCCGCGGCGGTCTTGTCGGGGACCGCCAGCCATTCAAGGCTGAAGAACAGGAGCTGGGTCCCGGTCTGGGTCGTTGACTCCTGCACTTTCTGCATCAGCGCCCCGCGCACCGGGTCAGCGACGTCGGTGCTGAAGTCGAGGAAGGCATAGGACGCCGCCCGGCCGAGGATCTCCTGGATCTCCTCGACGCGACGGAGCGCGTCGGCCATGGCGGCCGCGTCGAGGCCCGCGACTTTGCCCCGATAGCTGGTCTCGAATTCCTGGGCGAGCTCCTGCGCCCGGCTCAGATCGGCCTCGATCCCGCCCTTGGGATCACGGCTGTAGAGATGGGAGAGGTCCCAGTGGATCTTCTGGGCGCCGGTCTGCAGGCTGGTGGTGGTTGCCATGGAGCGGAATTCTAGCTAGCGCGACCGTGATCCGCCGGGTAACCTGATTGCGTAGGAAGGAAATAGGCAGCCAGTCGGAGGGGCTCGATGATGCGACTGACCCCACCCGACCCGGAGGCGATAACCGACCACCTCCTGGAGCGGGCGACCTGGACCGCAACCCGGTCCAGTGGCCCCGGCGGTCAGCGCCGAGACAAGGTCTCGACACAGGCGGAGATGTCCCTGGACGACACCGCGCTCGACGGCCTTCCCGAAGACGTCGCCGTCCGTCTCCGGGCCGGGCTTGGGCTCGAGGCCGGGCCGCTGCGGATCACCTCACAGGAGGATCGGCTCCTCTCCCGCAACCGGGAGATCTGCCGGCAGCGATTGCTGGATCGAGTGACAGCCGCCCTGGCGCCACCGCCTCCGGCGCGTCGACCGAGCCGGCCGGGTCGTGCGGCCCGCGCCAAGCGCCTCGCCACCAAGCGACACACCGGCACCATCAAGCAGCTGCGCAAGCCTCCCTCGGCCACCGACTGATTTTGCTAGCGTTGTCCGGTGACGCCAAAGCTTTACACCGTCGAAGACGCGAACCAGGCACTGCCTGAGGTTCGCCGGCTGGTGGGCCGGATAGTCGAGATCATGCCAACGCTGCCCGAGATGCACGAGGCGGTGCGGATCGCCGAGCTGAAGTCCAAGCGGCCCGGCGCCGGCGAAAGCGAGGAAGAGCGGCTGGCACAGTCGGTCGCCTCGTTGCGCTCGGCGGAGATGGCGGTGGCGGTTGCCCTACGGAGCCTCGAAGCCATGAACGTCACCCTCAAGGACTCGACCAGCGGGCTGGTCGACTTTCTTGGCGAGCGCGACGGGGAGGTTGTCGAACTGTGCTGGCGGCTGGGCGAGGATCGCGTCGCCAGCTGGCACAGGATCGGCGACGGTTACCCCGGCCGCCAACCGCTGTAGGCGCCGCCGGTCAGATTGGTTCGTCCTAGCCGGCTTTGGCCTCCACGGCGGGCTCGCCGGCACGTTGACTGACGTCGGCGAGGGCCTCCAGGAGTGCCTCCATGAAGGCCCGCGGCTCGTTGCCGATGGCGAGGTGGTCACCCTTGACCTCGAATAGGCGAGCGCCGGGGATGGCGGCGGTCAGCTGCCGCTGGAAGGCGGGTGGGACCAGCTGGTCGCGGGTGGGACAGATCACGTCAATGGGCGCCTCGATCTCCGCCAGCCAGGGCCGCGAATCGAAACGGGCCATCTCCCGCCCGGCTTCGGCGATCGCCCGGGGGTCCGAGCGCATCAGCTCGCTGATGATCCAGTCCGCGACGTCTTCGCTCGCTGTCAAGCCGTTGCGCCGAAGCGCCCTGGTCCAGAACCGGCGGTTGTGGTGGGTCAGCGCGAACTCGAGGGCGCTCATGGTCCGCCAGGCGATGCGCATCCGGCGCTCCTCGCGCCACTGGGCGCTGGTCGCCGCCAGGACCACGCCGCGGACGAGCTCCGGGTGTCGAAAAGCCAGCAGCTGGGCGATGGCACCACCCATCGAGTAGCCGAGCACCAGCACCGGCCCGACATCGAGTTGGCGGATCAGCTCAGCGGCATCGTCGGCGCAGTCGACCAGCCGGAACGGCTGCACGCTGCGGATGCCGCGACCGTGGCCGCGATTGTCGGGCGCGATGACGCGGTAACCCGCCTCGCCCAGCGGTGCCCACACGGTGAGCCAGTGCAAGTCCGCGCCGAACATCCAGCCGTGAAGGAGAATCACGGTCCCCAGCGGGGCGTCCTGGTTGCCGGTGTCACGGACGAAGACCTCCCCGCGACCGGGCAGCACCACCGTGCGACCGGGAGGGTTGAGCGCCTGTACTTCAGTCATGGGCACGTAGTTGTAACACCATCTCAGGTCCCCCTAATTCCTCGCGTGTAGGCTAGAGACGATTTGGACGGACTCCTTGCGACGGTCAACTCACCGGCCGACCTGCGCCGCCTCGATCGTGACCAGCTGGATCTGCTCAGCCAGGAGATCCGCGAGTTGCTGATCCAGCGGGTCAGTGTCAACGGCGGACACCTATCGCCAAACCTCGGCATTGTCGAATTGACGCTGGCGCTTCACCGCGTATTCGACAGCCCGCGGGACGCCATCGTCTGGGACACCGGCCACCAGGCGTATGTCCACAAGCTGGTGACCGGCCGGCGCGACGACTTCACCGGGCTGCGCCAGGAAGGCGGGCTGTCGGGCTATCCCTCGCGCGGCGAGAGCGAGCACGACGTGATCGAGAACAGCCACGCCTCGACGTCGCTCAGCTATGCCCTGGGCATCGCCGAGGCCCGCCTGCGTAAGGGGACGCTGGGAGCGGTGATCGCGGTCATCGGCGACGGTGCCCTGACCGGGGGCATGGCCTACGAGGCACTCAACCAGATCGCCCACCTCAAGCCGCCCAACCTGGTGGTGGTCATCAACGACAACGGCCGCTCCTACGCGCCCACAGTTGGTGGTCTCGCCAGCCATCTATCCCAGCTCGCCGTGAGCCCCCGCTACGAGCGCTTCAAAGAGCGGGTCTCCAAACGTCTACGCGAGATCCCGGTGGTGGGCGAGGGTGCCGACGAGGCGGCATTCAGGTTCAAAGAGAGCTTCAAGCAGCTGGTTCAGCCGACCAACATCTTCGAGAGCCTCGGCCTCAAGTACGCCGGCCCGGTCCCGGGCCATGACCTGGGCATGCTGGAGGACGTCCTGCAGCGGACCAAGCTCCTCGATGAGCCCATCATCATCCACGTCGTCACCGAGAAGGGCCGCGGCTACGGGCCCGCGCTCAATGACGAGACCGAGAAGATGCACGCGATCTCGGTCTCCGATCCCCGGACCGGGCAGCCGCTCAAGACTGAGCTGACCTACACCAACGTCTTCAGCGAGGCGCTCCTCTCCGCCGGGGCGCGTTACCCCGAATTGGTGGCGATCACCGCCGCCATGCCCTCCCCCACCGGCCTCCTCGATTTCGGCAAAGAGTTCCCCGAGCGCTTCTTCGACGTGGGCATCTGTGAGCAGCACGCCGTCACCTTCGCGGCAGGCCTGGCGATGGCCGGCATGCACCCGGTGGTGGCGATCTACTCCACGTTCCTGCAACGCGCCTACGACCAGACGCTGCTCGACGTGGGCATGCACAATCTGCCGGTCACCTTCATCCTCGACCGCGCCGGCGTTACCGGCCCCGACGGTTCGTCGCACCACGGCGTCTTCGACCTCAGCTACCTGCGCACCATCCCCAACCTCGTGATCGCGGCGCCGGCCGACGCCACTGAGCTCTGCGCGCTGCTGGAGACGGCCCTGGCGCTGGACGGCCCGATGGCCATTCGCTACCCCAAGGGTGCGGTGCCGTCGACGCCCGACCTGCCTGTCGAACCACTCCCGGTGGGACGCTGGGAAGAGGTCCGCAAGGGCACCGACGTCGCCATCCTGGCGATCGGCAAGATGGTCGGGGTCGCGCTCGAGGCGGCCGACCTGCTCGAGTCCGAGGGTGTCAGCTGCGGCGTAATCAACTCACGCTGGCTCAAGCCGATCGACCCCCGGTTGGCGAGCGACTGGGCGGTGCGCTACCCGGCCCTGGTAACCGCTGAGGACAACGTCATAAGTGGTGGCTTCGGCGCGGCGGTGCTGGAGAACCTGGCTCCCGTCGGGCTGGCCGGCAAGGTCCGCGTCATGGCGCTGCCGGATCAGTTCATCGCCCACGCCAAGCCGGGCGACATTCTGGCCCGCCACGGCCTCGACGCCGGTGGGTTGGCGGGCGCGACCCGCGACGCCGCCCGGGCGGCCAACCCGAAGCTGGCTCAGTAGCCGCCGGCTAGGGCGTTTCCGGGAGCCAGGCGCCGGTGCGATCCCGGGTTTGCCTCCGCACCGCGTCCAGCTCTGGGCCGATCCACTTGGCGGCGCGCATATCCAGGCGCGTCGCGGGGCTGTCCTCGATTGCCTCGACCTCGTCTTCGGACATGCCCGCCAACGCCTGGCGTTTCCAGCCCTCGGGGTCGCGCCAGAGCTGGTCGAGCTCGTCGAGGGCGGATTCGGCGGCCATGCGAGCTGAATTGTCGGTGGCGGGAAGCCCGTAGCGCGATGACCACGACCGGGAATCGCCCGTGATCTTGACCCGCACCTCGTAGACCGCGCTGGGCCGGTTGGCGCCCGAGGCCTTCACCCCCATCGGGGTGGCGGCGATCTCGAGCGAGCCCAACAGGAACGTCTGCGGAGGAGAGCTGACCCAGGTCGACTCCTCCTCCCAGGCGGCATCCTCCTGGGATCGCCCCTTGAACGTCCGCAGCAGCCAGGCGCGGGCGCGGGTACTGAGGCTCGGCATCCTAGAGGC
>DAITAT010000103.1:0-1595 GCA_036824145.1 Candidatus Dormiibacterota bacterium | reverse complement strand
CCGTGGACATGCCTGTGCCGGCCGTCGCCGAGTGGGAGTGGCTCAACTGGAAGTTCCCCCGTGCCGTCCGCGCCGGGGACACGATCTACGCTCGCTGGACGCTGACCCAGAAGCGCGCTCCGGTCGGGGGTTCGCCCACAGCAATCGTGGTGTGGCGGGTGGACGTCCACACAGCGGGCGGCGCCCTTTGCGCCGAGGGCGAGGTCGGAGCCAGCGTGCTGCGCGCCCCCCAGGCCCGCACCGCCGAGTCCGCCGCAAGGGAGGCGGTCGCCGAACCGGCGGCGACTGGATCTTCTGGCGTGGTCACACCGCGGCGGGGGCGACGAAGACGACGCCCATCGAACGGTGATGCGGCCAAGACGAAGGCGGTAGCCGCTGTAGAGGCTCCCATTCAAGCACCGCCCATTCCGGCGGCACCTCCTGGGCCGGAGCGAACGGCAAGCGGCAGGCGCCGGCGGCGGCGACGCCCCGCGAGCTCCGCTGCGGCCCGAAATGGCGATACCCCTGCTCCGACAGCTCCGATAGACGCCCCCGCCGCGACGGCTGCATTGCCTGCTTCGACCGCACCCGGAACCGCAAATCCGCTGACGCGCGCCATCAGGCGATTGCGTCGACCCTAGGCCGGGACCTCCAGGGCCTCCAGGTACTCGATCACCCGACGGGTGAGCTGGCTGGGGGTGGATGCCCCGCTCGTGACGCCAACCTTCTTGGCTCCCTTGAACCAGGCGAGATCCAGGTCCTCCAGGTTGTCGACGAGGTAGGCCGGTTTATGGCCCAGCTTCTTGACGACCTCGACCAGCCTCAGCGAGTTGGATGAGCGGGGGCTACCGACGACGATCACGAGATCCACATGTGGCGCGGCCTCGACGGCTGCTTCCTGCCGCTCCTGCGTCGCGCGGCAGATCTCGTTGTGGACCTCAGCGTTCGGGTAGCGGGCCTGGACGCGCCCGATCAAGTCCTCGGTGTCCCACACGGATAGCGTGGTCTGGCACGTGACCGCGATCCGGTCTCCCTTCAGCTCGAGCGCGTCGATGTCCTCGGGGTCCTGGACGAGGTGCACCTTGCCCGGAGCCTCCCCCATCACGCCTTCCGGCTCGGGATGCCCCTTCCGACCGATGTAGACGACCTCGTAGCCCTTCCGGGCGAGATCGGCCACCAGCTCGTGCGTGCGGACGACGTCAGAGCAGGTTGCGTCGATCGGGGTCAAGCCAAGCTCCACCGCCCGCTGCTTGACCTGGGGCGAGACGCCGTGGGCGGTGAAAATCACGGTGCCGCCCTTGATCTGGCTAAGGCCGGCCAGCCGGTCGTTCTGGTCCACCAGCTCGACCCCCTGGCGCTGCAGATCGTCGGTGGCGTGGGTGTTGTGAACCAGCATCCCGAGCATGTGCACTGGCCCCGTGGTCTCCTCCCGCACGCGCTTGGCGATGCGAAAGGCGTCGACTACGCCGTGGCAGTAACCCCGCGGCGTGATCTTGAGAACTTCCATCTCTTTTGAGTCTACGCGGAGGGGTTGAGCCGGCTTACTTGTCGGGAACACCCACGAAGAGGTCGTTCTCCGGCAGCTCGGAGCCCGGCTTGCCGCGCGCCAGCCGGTA
>DAITAT010000019.1:13776-29020 GCA_036824145.1 Candidatus Dormiibacterota bacterium | reverse complement strand
AAGCCCGCTGAGGAAACGAAACCTGCCGACGAGATCAAACCAGCGGAAGCTCCCGCTCCGGCTGCTCCGGCAGCTGCGCCAGCGGCCAAGCCAGCGCCGGCTCCGACAGCGAAAGCCGGGCAGCCGCAAACCGAACCGCCTGCTGACGGCGCGCCCGAGAACGAGGCGCCGCTGCGACAGGACGCCGCCCCGAAAGATGACGTTCCACCAGCGTCGGCTGAAGCCGAGTCTGCGGATGCGGGAGCGGAATCAACTCCCGAAGAGAAGCCGTCTGCCGACACGCCTCCGGCCGACGCCAAGCCGGACGACAAGCCCGACTGAGCCGCTTTTTCGAGCCGTGGATCGCAGATGAGTGAGAAACGGACGGAGATAACACCAAGCCTCGAGCGTGTGCTCGCGCCCTATTGGGAGGAGGTCGATCCTCTGCTCGCCTCGATCCAGGAGGATCTCCACCGGCGTGGCAAATACCCGATGCAGATCAGTCGGGAGCAGGTCCACTTTCACTCCTGGCTCTGCCGGCTGATCGGCGCGCGCAGGATTCTCGAGGTCGGCACTTACCTCGGGCTCTCAGCGACTGCCTTTGCTCAGGCCATCCCCGCTGAGGGCCACGTCGATACGGTCGAGATCGACCCTGAGCACGCCGAGATTGCCGAGGGCTGGTTCGCGACGGGCGGTCTCTCGGACAAGATCACGGTCCATCGCGGCGCGGCCCTGGACGTGGTTCCAGGGTTGCGCGGTCCGTACGATCTTTGCTTCCTCGACGGTGCCAAACAAGACAACGTCGCATTGATGCGGCTGTGTATCGAGAGGACTCGCGCCGGCGCGGTGATCCTGGTCGACAACGCCTTCCGCAGCGGGAGGCTCGGCGCCGACAACCAAGACCCCGACGATCGCGGGACCGTCGAAGCGCTCGACTTCGCCCGAACCTCTGATCAGCTCGACGCCGCAGTCCTGCCAATCGCGGACGGCATCCTGGCCTGCCGGCGCCTCTAAGCGCGTCTCAGCGAACTCGGAATCGGTCTCCGACAGGCTCCCCGCATCTCCCGCCCTTGAGGCACGCCCGCCGGGCGTGAGCCGGCGGGCCGAGGGAACTTTGGTCGCCGGCGCCACGTCTAGACCACTGAACCCCAAAACGGGGCAAGGAGGTCGAAATGATCAAGCGAATCGCCGCGGTGGGAGTGACCGCCGCCACCCTGGCACTCTTCGCGGTTCCAGCCGCCGCCTGCGGCGGCCTGGTCGCGCCCAATGGGGCGATCCGCCTCACCCGCGCCAGCACCCTGGTCGACTGGCACGACGGTGTTGAGCACTACATGACCAGCTTCAGCTACCAGGGCGAAAACCTGAGCGACTTCGGCTGGATCGTGCCGCTCCCGTCAGTCCCCCAGAAGGTCGAGGAGGGTGGCGGCTGGACGCTGCAGCGGCTCGACCGAGAGACCCACCCGCAACCCCTCTTCGCAGCCGGCGCTCTCAGCGCGGCGCCCCTCGTCAGCAAGGCGGTGGTGCTGCAGCAGGTCCAGGTGCGGGCGCTCGACATCACCGTTCTCAAGGGCAGCGGCCTGGCGATCGTCGACTGGTGCCGCCTGAATGGCTTCTTGCTCAACGGCGAGACCCGCGCCCACCTGTCGGTGTACGCCAAAGGCAGCCCGATCTTCATGGCCGCCAAGTACAACGTCGCCCGGGCACAGGCCACCCGCCAGCTCGTCGGTGACGGTGCCCCCGTCCTGATCACGATGAAGCTGGACCATCCCTGGGTGCCGCTCGAGGTCCTCGCGAATGGCGTCGCCGAGGTCAACGCCGATATCTACCTGATCACCCCTGACCGGATCTACACCAGCGACCTGGCCGCACTCGAGCAGGAGGCGCCGGACGGCACCTTCGTTCCCCACGCGCCGGGACTGGCGGTTCGGTATCAGCAGCCGGTCAGCGACCAGCTCCACCGCGATCTCTCGACCGACAAGAACATGGGCTGGATGCAGCCTGGCGGATGGCTGACGTACATCAATCTCAGCGCTCCCGCCACCAGCGTCACATATGACATGGGCGTGTCCCGTTCGGGCGTGATCCATGTGGCGGCGTATGGTACGCCTCCGATGCAGGTCACCGACGGACGTCACGACCTGGGCGGGCCAGCGGCAACGGCACTGGATCCTGGCAACGGTCCCAGCCTCCCGCCTGGAATGCGGACGCTGCTGCTGCAACTGGCCCTGGTGCTGGTTGTGGTTGGCAGCCTGACCTACGCGGGGTGGCACCGCCGCCGCCCTGAGGCTGGCTAGAAAACAAAGAATGCCGCCCGGGCTGGCCGGGCGGCATTCTGTCAGATCAAGTCTGGGTTACTTGCAGGACCACTCGTTGGCGAGGCCCTGGCTGAACATATGGGCGGCGACGTCAGCCTGGTCGGCTGCATCCCAGATGTTGTGGCCGCCGTGAGCGTAGAAGGTCCCGGGCTTGAACTGAAACAGTCCAGTGGCGCCCGAAACGCTGTTGTATGAGTTGGGGTTGAGCCCCGACTCGCAACTGGCAACGCGGAGCAGCTGATTGGGGTCCGCGCCCCATTTGGCGGCCGCGGCGCGGATGATGTCCGCGACCGCGCCCGTGGCGTGAAACACGACGGGCCTTGGCGCCGGCCTGGGTTTGGGCGCGGGAGTGCGCGTCGGCGTCGGCGTCGGCGTCGTCCGCGGCGTCGGCGGCGGCGGATCCGGCGGGATGTCCCGGAGGCTCTCCGGGCGCACGCTGACGGCGGCCGCGTCGAGGACGATCCGGTGGTGTTGCGCCGGTGCCTGGTGAGCCTGCGCCACAGTCATCGAGAGCGGGGGCAGGGCCACCGCGAGGACGAAGATATGGCTCAGGAGGCGGGGGTACTTGGATGACTTCTGGACGTCCTCGGCGCGCCAACTGGATCCAAAGGGATCCTTTGCCGACACGACAAAGCCGTTCCTGATTGCAACTTTCGCCGCTCCGAGGGTTCGGATGGACACTCCTTTGGTCGAGCATGAAGCACCGCTACGTTCCAGGCAAATGTCCTAACCGCGAAGTGGAGCCTGGAGCCGGCGCCCGACCTGGGACCGCAGTCGTTGACCGTGATCCCGTGACGCACTGCGTTATATTGGCGTCTTACTGAACAATACCTGACCGGCTCGTCATAATCAAGCCCGCGGCCTGAAAGTTCCTGACTTTGTATCCGGAGGCGCTGGCTATCGGACTGCTGGGAGGGCCGGGTCCTGGGCCCATTCTTCCCATGACGCCGCGTACAGTCTGGCCTGTCTGCCCAGCACGACGTGGAGCGCGAACCACGTCAACGAAGCCCTGACGCCGCCCTGGCAGTACGTCACCTGTTCCCTACTGTCGTCGAGGTATGGGGTCAGCACCTCCCTCAACTGGCTGTCTGACAGGAACCGGCCATCAGCGTCCAGGCAGCTGTCCCAGGTGATGTTGATGGCGCCGGGGATATGACCGCCACGGCCTGACATCTCGACCTCGCCGCTGAATTCCTGGGGGCTTCGCACGTCGCAGAGGGTGAGGCTGTCGGTCGCGATACCCGCCACAATCTCGTCGGGGGTTATGCGGATCGATTCGTCGGTCGCGGTGGGCACCGGGTAATCGGCGGGCTGCGGCGCGATGAACCTGTGGTCGGTTCGGCGCCCGGCGGCGAGGTAGGCGTTGATGCCGCCATCGAGGACCTGGACCTCGCCCTGGTGCCCGTAGTAGTGGAGCACCCAGAAGGCGCGTGTCGACCAGCGATTGACCATGTCGTCGGCGAATACGACGTGCGTGACGGGCTCGATACCGAGTTTGCGCATGGCGGCGGCGAACTCCTCGCTCGAGGGCAGGTCGTATGAGAGGTTCCGGTCCGGCCGGACCTGGGCGAAGCCGTCGTGGAGGCTGATCCAGGCTGAGCCGGGGATCTTGGCCTTGCCGTCGCCGGCGTCCTGGCGCAGGTCAACCACCACCAGGTTGTCCCTCGCGTCCAACTCGTCGGGACTGATCAGTCCCGGTCGTGAGTTCAAGTCATCGCCTCCATACCCCTGGTCCGCGGCTCGGCGGGCTACATCGATCGTACGCGCCGGGAATTTATTCGCTGCAATCCGCCCTTTGCTAACCTAGTCCCCCGTGGCGAACAAGAAAAAGAAAAAGCAGCGGAACCGGCAGCGCCAGGCGTCGACCGCATGGGTGAGCAGCACGCCACCGGCCGAGACTGAGGCCGGCGTCATCTCGAGCCCTGTGCCGGTGTCGGTTCCCGCGCCGGCGGCCAAGCCGGCGTACGCCACCGGGATCACCGGCCCGCGGCGGGCTGCGGGCGGAGCCACGGCCGCAACCGGCGCCATCGACATCGACGCCCGCGTCCCCTACTTCGCGTCGGACCTGCGTCGCGTGCTCATCACCGCCGCGGTGATGATCGTGCTGATCGTGGCCGGCTCGTTGCTGATCAAATAAAGCCTGCGGGGTGACCGGTCTCGAGATCGGCCTGGCGGTGGCGATAGTGCTGCTGGTGGCCTGGCAGGGAAGCACCAACCTGCGCCTGAACCGCATGCTGAGGCAGTTCCGCCAGTTGTCATCCGGGATCGAGGGCCAGCCCCTTGACGAGCTGCTGCAGAAGATCCTCGATCGCTCCGAGACCGATTCGAAGGCCGTGGCTCGGCTGGAAGCTGATCTCAGAGCTCTGGGTACCGAGGTCCAAACCCACGTCCAGAACGTGGGCCTGGTTCGCTACAACGCCTTCAACGACACCGGTGGCGACCAGAGTTACGCCCTCGCGCTCCTGGATGACCATGGCGATGGAGCCATCGTCAACGGTCTCTTCCATCGCACCGAGTGCCGCGTGTACGTGAAGCCGGTGCAGGAATGGAAGTCGACCTACTCGATGTCCGACGAGGAAGCGGAGGCCATCCGCCGGGCCAAAGAGGGACGCTGACGGGGGCCCTGCTGGCCCTCCTGGCCGAACCCATCGTCGCCGGTGGGAGTCGCGTCAAAGTGGCCGCCTGGCTGCTGCTTCTCGAGACGGTCCTCGCCGGCCTCACCCTGGTCCTGGATTCGAACGAGGCGCAGTCGGCCATCAACGCCACCGCGGCTGACCTCTCGAACCCCTCGACGACCGCCTTCGCCCTGATCAACGGGCCGTTGTTCATCCTCCCGGTGTTGATCCTGCTGGTGCTCGCAGCGATGGCGGTCGGCATCCGGCCACGAGGAGGCCGCTGGCTCACGATACCGGCACAGTTGGCCGCCGTGCTGGTGCTCCTGATCTCGCTTCGAGGCGTGCTGGAGGTGATTGCCGCCCTCGCCATGACCGCCGTCGCGATCTATGCCGAGTTGCTCCTGTTCAAGCGGCCTCGCGCGGCGACGGCCGGATAGGATGATGGCGTGCGCGTCATCTTGTATACCGGAAAGGGGGGCGTTGGCAAGACCTCAGTAGCCGCCGCCACCGCCCTCCTGGCGGCGCGCCGGGGCGCGCGCACCCTTCTGCTCAGCACCGATCCCGCGCACTCGGTCGCCGATGCCTTCGACATCGAGGAGCACGGTAGCCGGATCAAGATCAACGACAACCTCTTCGTGCACGAAGTCGACGCGTTGGCCGAGTTGGAGGCGAACTGGAACGTCATCCACGGCTACGCGACCAAGCTGCTCGCCGCCCAGGGCATCGACGAGATCCTTGCCGAGGAGCTGGCCTCGCCCCCCGGGATGGGCGAGGTGGCAGCCCTGATGTGGATCCGCAAGTACTACATCGAGGACAAGTACGACCTCTTGGTGGTCGACTGCGCGCCCACCGGCGAGACCCTGCAGCTGCTTTCCTTCCCGGAGGTGGCCCGCTGGTGGCTGAACAAGATCTTCCCGCTGGAGCGGAAGGTGATGAAGGTGGCGCGGCCGATCCTGCAGCCCATGATCGACATACCTCTGCCCAAGGACGAGGTCTTTGCTTCGATGAAGGACCTCCTGCTTGATCTCGGCGGGACTCGGGACATCCTGGCCGACAACAAGACAACCTCGGTGCGCCTGGTCCTGAACCTGGAGAAGATGGTGATTAAAGAGGCCCAGCGCGCCTACACCTACCTCAACCTCTACGACTACCAGACTGACGCCGTGATCGTGAACCGGGTCCTGCCGGCGGACGGCGAGGGCCGCTTCCTGGCCGGCTGGCGGAAATCCCAGCAGCAATACGAATCCCAGGTCGTGACTTCGTTTGGGTCGATCCCGATCCTGCACGCGCCGATGTTCGAGCAGGAGGTGGTGGGGCAGGAGATGCTGTTACGGCTCGGTGAGGCGGTCTTTGTTGACCACGACCCGATGCAGATCCTGATCGACAACCGACCCCAGCGGGTCGAGAAGGTGGGAGCTGACTACGTTCTCAGCCTCGACCTCCCATTCGTCAGCAAGGACCAGGTGGACCTGATCCAGCGACAGGACGAGCTCTTCATCCGCGTCGGCCCCTACAAGCGGGAGATCAGCCTGCCCCGGGTGCTGGCCAAACGGCGGAGCCGCACCGCCCGCTTCGATCCCAGCGGGCGCACCCTGAGTATCCACTTCGCCCCCGAGACTCCCGTTGCCGCCAAGTAATCCCCGGCGCCCCCGCAAGCCGGCTAACAAGCGGCCCCGGTCGATCCGTGACGCCGCCGCCAGTGCCGCCGGCTCGGCGCCGACGCCTCCCAGCCCCAAACGGCCCGCCTTCCCCGATTTCGACACCCCCAACACCGGCTCGGATCGGTGGGACCAGACCATCGATGGTCCGCCCGGCGACGAGGCCGGCTTTGACCCCAACCGCACCCTTGGCGATTGGCTCGAGGCGGTCATCCCCGCTGAGGCCCAGGTCCACTTCATCCGCGCCGGCCATGAGTTCGCCGCCGGCGTCCAGACCACCGTCGATCACCACCTCCGCCGCCGTGAGCCCGGCGAGGGGACCGACGGCGCCACCCGCATCGAGATCGAGTAGGGCCACCCGGCGGTGTTCGGCGATCCGACCACCTTTCTCCTCCGCGTCCTCTTCCTGGTCCCGGCGCTGTTGCTGGGATTCGTCCTCCACGAGTGGGCCCACGCCGCGGTGGCCCTCACCCAGGGCGATCCCACGCCCAAGAACCAGGGCCGCCTGAGCCTCGATCCCCGCCGTCACCTCGACCCGGTGGGGGTGCTGATGGTGCTCTTCGTCGGCATCGGCTACGCCCGCCCGGTGCAGATCAACCCTTCGCGCCTCCGAACCGAGTTCTCGCGGCTGCTGGTGGCGCTGGCCGGTCCCGCCGCCAACCTCGCCATCGCCATCGTCGCGTCGGTGGCGCTGAAGCTGATCGCTGGGAGCCAGGCGGTCCTGGGTTTCCCTGACTTCGGCGCCGCCTGCAGCGTCTCCATCTCGCCTCTGGAGATCGTCAAGACGGCGTTCTTCTACATCTACACCATGAACCTCTTCCTGATGCTCTTCAACCTGCTGCCGATTCCGCCGCTCGATGGCTTCGAGCTGATTCGCACCGTGCTACGGCGGAACAACCCGCGACTGGTTTTCCAGATCGAGATGAACAGTCAGCAGATTTTCTTCGGCTTTATCCTCATCTTCTTGCTGCTGCCGTCGTTCGTTCCCGCCTTCGACTTTCTCAGCTTCTTCCGCATCATGATCGTCATCCTCCAGCCCCTGATCACCTTGCTGGGAGTCCCACTGCGGCTGCCTTGCGGCTGACGATGCCTAGACTTTGAAGATGCTGGCGCGCGTGCTTGTTGTCCTGGTGCTGGTCGCGGCGCTGGTCGGCTGCGGTAGCAGCGAGTCGCTCGATGCCCACCAGGTGCTGCAGGCCGCCAGCGACACCACCGCGGCGCTGAAGTCGGTACAACTTGATCTCAAGTTTGGGCCCGGGTTCATCGTCCAGGGCGTCGAGCTGGTCTCCGCGACAGGAAAGTTCCGCGCTCCCAGTGATAGCGACATCGTCGCCAAGACCAAATCCGGCGGGGGTTTTCTGGAGCCCGAGCTTCTCACCACCGGCGGCAAGATCTACTTCAAGGCCATCCAGCTGCTGGCCTTCCAGGAGCTGACCCCGGAGCAGGCGTTGCAGTATCCCGATGTGGCCCGGCTACTCGATAAGCGCCACGGCCTCGCGCCCGCGATCATCAAGGGGCGCAACGCCAAGCTCGACGCCGCTGAGCAGGTTGACGGCGTCGATTGCTACAAGGTCGAAGCCACCTACGGACCCGACCAGTTGAACCAGGCTCTCGCGCCGCTGCACCTGACCGACGACATCCACGCCAGCCTCTGGGTTGCCAAGGGCGACCATTTGGTCCGCCGGTTGCGCTTTGAAGGCCACCTCTTCACCGTCGACCAGACGACCTTCGCGGAGGTGCACCTACACGACCACAACGGCACCGTCGACATCCCCAGCCCTGGCTGACGGCCCGATCGCCGGGGCGGCGCCACACCGCCGCCTGATCCTGGCGGCGGTCGCCGCCGGTCTCTTCCTGGCTGCGCTCGACACCTACGTCGTGGTAACGGTGCTGCCGCGGATGATGTTCGACCTGGCACTGCCGCTCGACCGCTTGGAGCAGGCGACGCCGGTGATCACAGGCTTCCTGGTCGGCTATATCGTGACCATGCCCCTGACGGGGGCGCTCTCGGACATCCATGGCCGTGGCCGGGTGTACCTCGCCAGCCTCGCGGTATTCAGCCTCGGCTCACTGCTCACGGCCTCCGCCGGGCTGACGACATTTCCCAGCGAGAGCCTGGCCCGGCTGCCCTGGCTGGTCACCGGACGCGTTCTCCAGGGACTGGGGGGCGGGGCCCTGGTGCCGGTGGCGCTGGCGCTCGCGGCCGACCTCTACCCGGTCGGCGCCCGCGCGTTGCCGCTCGGAGCCGTCGCGGCGGCGCAGGAATCGGGCAGCGTGATGGGGCCCCTCTACGGCGCCGTCCTCGCCGGCGCCGCCTCCGGCTTGGGCGGCTGGCGCGCCATCTTCTGGATCAACCTCCCGCTCACCGTGCTGTGCGCCGCCGGGATCCTTCTCGCGGTGCGCCGCGGCCCCATGCCTAGCCGCCCCGCCCGCAATCCAGGCGGGCGCGTCGACTGGCTGGGGGGCGCCCTGCTGGGCTTGGGGCTGGCCCTGATGGTGCTGGCGTTGTATCCCGACGATCCCACGCGCCACGCTGTCGGCACGCTGTTCGTGCCGCTTGGTCTGGGCGCCGTGGCCGCACTGGCGGGCTATGTCTGGCGCCAGTCACGCGGCGCCCATCCCCTGATCCCGCCGGCGCTGCTGCGCAACCGAACCTTTGTCGGCGCCAGCCTCACCAACCTGCTGGTGGGGGCCGCCCTGATGGTCGCCCTGGTCGATGTGCCGATCGTCGCCCGCGGCATCTTTGGGCTCAGCGAGATCGACGGTGCGCTACTGCTGGCGCGCTTCATGGTGGCCATCCCGATCGGCGCCCTGGCGGGCGGGTTGATCAGCAACCGCCTCGGTTACCGGCTGACAGCGGTGCTCGGCCTGGCCACGGCGGCGTTGGCATTCTTCCGAATGTCAGGCTGGCAGGCGGATGAGCTGGGTCGGCGCCTCTTGGGGCTGCCCGACGCGACCCTCACACTGGCTCTCTGTGGACTTGGCTTCGGGCTGGTGATCGCACCCGTGGCCGCCGCCATCCTCGACCGTGCCGGCGACCGCGAGCACGGTCTTGCCAGCAGCCTGGTGGTTCTGGCCCGTAGCGTGGGCATGCTTCTGGGGCTGTCGGCCCTGACCGCCTTCGGCATCCGCCGCTTCTATGAGCTCTTGAACCAGGCGCCGCCACCGGCGCTGGGAGCCTCCGGGGACCTGGTTGCACAGGCGGCGGCGATCCAGGCGCGCTCCGTGACCGCGTTACTGGAGGAGTACCACGAGATCTTCGCGATCACGGTCGGGATTTGCTTGCTCGCGGCGGTGGTGGCGTTGGCGACCTTGACCGGCGGCGGCCGTCGTGTCGCGGCCGAGGCGGAGGGGCTGGCGTGAGTCCTCGCGGGCGCCATGTTTTCGGCATCGACGTCGGTGGCACCAACCTGCGCGTGGCGATGGGGTACGAAACCGGCGAGATGGTCGACAAGCGGCATCGCGACACCCACCCTATGGCCGGAGCCAACGAGGGCATCAAGACCCTGGCTGAGATGATGGAAGAGTTGGCCCGCGACCACGGGCTGGCGACGACGGACTTTGGCTCCGCCGGCGTCGGCGTCCCCGGCCCGACCGACCCGGTGAAGGGCATGCTCATCGACCCCCCGCACCTGCCCGGGTGGCACAACGTCCCGGTCGCCGGCCTGCTCGAGGCCGCCACGGGCGTGCCGACCCATCTCGAGAACGATGCCCAGCTGGCGGCCTATGGCGAGTTCCACAAAGGCGCCGGGCGCGGCAGCCGCCACCTGGTCTTCGTCACCATCAGCACCGGTATCGGCGGCGGCATCGTCATCGACGGCAAGCTCTACAGCGGCGCGGGTGGCGCCGCCGGTGAGGTCGGGCACGTCGTCATCGACCCCAACGGCCCGATCTGTAGCTGCGGCCGCCGCGGCCATCTCGAGGCGCTGGCGTCGGGAACCTCGATGGCCCGCATTGCCGCTGAGCGGATCGCCGCCGGCGAGCCTTCGACGCTCTCGGAGCTGGAATCGATCACCGCCAAGGACCTCGGCGCAGCCGCCGGTGAAGGCGACGCGCTGGCGCTGTCGGTCCTGGCCGACGCCGGCCGGCTGCTGGGGCTGAGCCTGGGTGGGCTCCTCAACATCCTCGACCCTGAGGTTCTGGTCCTCGGCGGCGGGGTGATCCAGATCGGGCCATTGCTCCTCGACCACCTCTATGCGGCGATCCAAGAGCAGGCCTTCGAGTTCACCTACAGCCACGTCCGGATCGCAACCGCCAGCCTGGGCCAGGACGCCGGCCTGGTCGGGGCCCTGGAGTGGGCCCGGGACCACCTTCCGGGCGGCCGCGAAGGCACCAGCCCGCACGCCTAAGGCGCGGGCAGGCTAACTTCTGCCCATGCGGATCAAGCACCAGCCCGGCGTCGAGCCCCTGCTCGAGGTCATCGAGGAAGAAGCCAAGTCCCTGGGCGTGCGCGCCCTGCTCGTCGGCGGCTACGTCCGCGACCGCATCCTCGAACGGGACTGCAAGGACCTCGACGTGGTCGTTGAAGGCGGCTCTGGCACCGAGCTCGCGTCGGCCGTGGCGGCACGGGTCGGCGACCGGGAGCCGGTGTTCTTCGAGCGATTCGGCACCGCCCAGGTGGCTGCCGGCGACTTGCTGCTGGAGTTTGTTTCGGCCCGCGCCGAAAGCTACCTCCCCGAGAGCCGCAAGCCCGACGTGCGCCCGGGCACCCTGGAGGAGGACATCCAGCGGCGCGACTTCACTTGTAACACCTTGCTCTGCGGCCGCGAGGGCGAGGTCATCGACATCACCGGCAAAGGACTGGCCGACATCGAAGCCCGCATCTTGCGCACCCCGCTGCCGGCAGCCGAGACCTTCCACGAGGACCCGCTGCGCGCGGTGAGGGCGATCCGCTTCGCGGTGACCCTCGGCTTCCGGATGGACGACGAGATCCCACCCGCGATACTCGGCTGCCTCGACCGGCTGGGGACGGTCGTCAGCATCGAGCGCATCAACGACGAGCTGCGCCGGATGCTGCTCTCGCCGCGCCCAGGAGAGGCGCTGCGCCTTATGCGCGAGACCGGCGTGCTGGCCAAGCTGATGCCGGAGGTGGAGGCGATGGCCGGGGTCGAGCAGAGCGGCTTCCACAACCTCGACGTGCTCGACCACACCCTGGCCGCGCTAGATGCCGTCGCCGGCCGGCCCAATCCCGAGCTGGAGCCGCACGAGGAGTTGGTGCTGCGGCTGGGTGTCCTGCTGCACGACTGCGGTAAGCCAGCCACCGCCGCTTTCGATGGCCAGCGGATCACCTTCCTCGGCCACCCCGAGGTGGGCGCCCAGGCGGCGGCGGGGATGCTGCGTAGGCTGCGCTTCAGCAACGACGAGCTCGCCGCAGCGACCCGCCTGGTCTCGCTCCACATGCGCCCGATCCAGTACGACCCCGAGACCTGGAGTGACGGCGCAGTGCGGCGGCTGGTGCGCGACAGCGGTGAGGTCCTGCAGCCGCTGCTGCAGCTGGCTCGAGCCGACATGGCCGCCAGCGATTACCCGCCAGAGCAAGCCTCACGGAAGCTCGATGACCTCGACCGCCGGGTGGCCGCCCTCGACGTCGACGCCGTTCGCCGCGTCAGCGCACCGCTGGACGGCAATCAACTGATGGAGCGCTTCGGTCGGCCGCCGGGCGCTTGGATCTCGCGCGTCCAGGACGCTCTGCTGGAGGCGGTGCTCGAGGGCGAGATCGCGCCCGACGACCAGGCGGCGGCGTGGGCCTACCTCGACAGCCACCCCGACCTGTTGGGCGAGGCATGACCGGGCCCCCGCCCCGCCCCGACGCCGCCGTCCTCGGCGGCGGCATCGCCGGCCTCACCATCGCCTGGCGCCTGCTCCGCCGGGGGGCGGCGGTCACAGTTGTCGCAGGGTCGCAGCCGTCGGCGTCGCGGGTGGCCGCGGGGATGCTGGCGCCGATGCCCGAAGGCGACATCAACCCCGCCCTGAGCCGTCTTGCCGCCGAAGGCCTCCGCTCCTACCCGCGGTTCCTAGAGGACCTGGCGGAGGACACCGAGCTAGCCACCGGCTTTGTGCGGAGCGGCCTGCTGCGGGTGGCCTACAACGAGGAGGAGGCGCTCCTCATTCGGGACCGGGTCGGCGCCTACGAAGCCGCCGGGATGCCTTCCCGCTGGCTGGATGCCCGCGCTTGCCTGACCCAGGCCCCCGGCCTCGGCGAAGCCGGGCTGCAGGGCGGCCTGCTCTCGTACGAGGAGGCGCAGGTCCAGCCCGACTGGATGCTGACCGCGCTCAAGGACGCGGTGGTGCGACGAGGCGGCGTCTTCATCGAAGCCGAGGTCCTGGAGGTCGTGCCACGGGCGGATGGCGTCGTCATCCGACTGCAGTCGGCCGGCGCGGCCGAGGAGCTGACCGCCGCCAGGGTGGTGGTCGCGATGGGAAGCTGGAGCGGTGTCCTGGCGGGCGCCGCCATGCCGGTCCGGCCGGTGAAGGGTCAGCTGCTCGCCTTTGCTGGGCAGCCCGGACCAGCGCCGATCGTCTACTGGGGCCACAACTACCTGCTGACCAAGCCCGACGCCACCGTCGTGCTTGGCGCCACCATGGAGGATGCGGGGTTCTCCACCGAGGTCGACGAAAAGGCGGAGGCGCTTCGGGCTGTGCTCGACCAGCTGTGGCCGGCGCTGGCGACCGTCCCCGCCACCGGCCGGGCCGGCCTCCGACCGGCTGCCGTCGATGGGCTCCCCGTGATCGGCTGGCTGGAGCCCGGCACGATCTACGCCTTCACGGCGCACTTCCGCAACGGCTTCCTGCTGGCGCCGATGACGGCGGACCTGGCCGCCAATGAGATCGTCCAGGGAGTTGAGGAGGATTTCCTACGGCGGCTTCGCCCGGGTCGTCTGGCCGCCGAGCGGGTGAGCTCTTAGCTCTCCCCGGAGCTGACTTCGCGGACGACTTCCCCGACGGGCACGCCGATCTTCTGGAATCCCCTGACACCGCTCCGCCTGGCGGCGCTGTCGAGCACCATCGGCTCCGCTTCGGACAGCAGGTAGAAGGTGGCGTCGCCTATCTCGCGCATCCGGGCGATGGCCTCGGTGCCGACCATGTCGCCGAGGATCAGGTCCACCAGCACCGCGTCGGGGTGCTCGCTGCCGAAGATCTCGACTGCCTGCTTGCCCGAGGCGGCCGTGACCACGTTGTGGCCGTGCATCGTGAAGGCCAGGCGGTAGAGCACGAGGTCGGGGACCTCGTCATCCACCAGCAGCACTTTCATCGGCCTGATCTCCGTGGAACCCATGCGCCATAGCCTAAGGCCCGGGTCGCCTGGCGGCGACGCTGGTTCTGCACCTGGGCGGTGACGACGTATCGAAGCTCGGTTACGCTTCCATGACGCCGAAAAGGATCCGGCCGGGGCCGCGGATCGAACCTCAGCGCCGCCAGGGATACGAGGGTTCCGGCGCCTGGCTCAAGCGGGGCATGCCCACGGGGACCGTCGCCGGCAGCTCCAATGGCTGAACCGCGGCGCCGAGCACCGTGGGCACGTACATCCGGGCCAGCGTCCCGGCGATGAGGTTGCCGGTTTCAACGAATCGCCCGCTCTCAGCGATGAAGCGGAGTACCAGGGCGTCGCCGCATTCCACCGGGCAGACGTCGAGCATCACCAGTCGGGTGGTGAGTCGAATTCCGGGATTGAGCCCGCTCAGGAAGGCACGGTCACCCATCTCGGGGGCCCAGGCGCCCTTCTTCAGCAGCTGACGAACGCGGAAGCGCCCGAACCCGCGCAGCAGCTCATCTTTGGCGGCATTGAAGACGTCGCGGAAGCGCTCGCCCGCCAGAGGCATCACGCTCATGTCGATGACAAGCGCCATCACCGACGCCCTGGCCTCATCACCGAATTGGATCAGCACGTACATCTGGACCGGCCAGCCCGGCTTGCTGGCTTTGACCCGACCGTACTCTGTCTCGAGGTTCCAGCCGCGACGACTCAGCTCGATGTGGAGCGAGTGGGCGGCGGCTTGCTGCATGGCCTTCACCGCAGCTTGTTGTACCCCGTCGGTGGTGGTCTTTCGCGCTCAGCGACGAAACCGTTGCCACCGTGCTACCGGCGCGCAATAGGGAGGTGGATTCAGCTGGGGTGAATCAGCACAAAAACGCCCGCGCCGATCAGGACCAGGCCCGAGAACAGCTCGCTTCGCTCGCCCACGCGGTTCCCCAGCTGGCGCCCCAGTTCGAGACCGATGATGGTGAGAACCAGGCTGCAGAAGCCCATGAAACCGGCCGCCACCGGGATCGGCGCGTGCAGCAGTCCCAGGCCCAGGCCGACGACAAGGTTGTCGAGCGACAGCGCCACCGCCAGCAGCACGATCGTCCGCCGCTTCACGGGGATCTTCAGGTCCCTGGTCTCTCGCCTTGTCTCCAGCACGGTGTACCCGCCAATGCTGACCAGCACCAGGCCGGCGACGAACTGTCCCCGGCTGCCGACGCTGCCCGCCAACTGCGACCCCAGCAAGAGCCCGACGATGGGCATCAGCACTTCCATGGCTAGGAAGATCCCCGCGATCTCGAAGCGAAGTCGCCGAGTCAGGGGCAGCACACCGAGGCCCACGGCGCCGCCGAAGTTGGAGAGGCTGGCCGAGAAGCCCAGGACGATCAGGGGAACAACCCACGAAGGCATCAGCAGAGTGTAAATATCGGCCCA
>DAITAT010000019.1:0-13676 GCA_036824145.1 Candidatus Dormiibacterota bacterium | reverse complement strand
GGACGATCAGGGGAACAACCCACGAAGGCATCAGCAGAGTGTAAATATCGGCCCATTTGCTTTAGGCGCGGTGGCGGCGGGGGCGGGTCACCAGGCGTGCCAGCACGTAGGCGCCAAAGGCGATCGAGGTGATGAAGAAGCTGACCGGGTAGGGGGTGAAGAAGGAGATCGCCAGCCCCGACCACGTGAACAGCAGCGCCAGGCCGGCTGACAGCATGAGCGTGCGGCTGGGGCGCGTGGTGAAGCGCTCGGCGATCGCCGCCGGGGTCACGATCAAAGCGAAAATCAGGAGCACGCCTACCACCTGGACCGCCTCCGACACCGCCACCGCCAGGATCACCATGAAAACGATCGAAAGCGCGCCCACAGGGACGCCTCGCGCGGCGGCGACGTCCTCATCGACGGAGGCGAAGAGCAGGGGCCGGTAGATCACCACCAGTGCCGCCAGCGTTACCACGCCGGCGACCAGGGTGATCAGCACGTCGCGGTCGCTGATGCCCAGGATCTCGCCGAAGAGCAGGGCATAGGCCTCGGTGGCGTAGCCGGTGTAGAGGGAGAGGAAGAGCACGCCCAGGCCCAGCGTCCAGGCGAGGACGATGCCGATTGTCACGTCACGCCCCCGCAGCCGGTTGCCGAGCGCCCCCATCACCCCGGCGGCGGCGACGGTGAAGGCGAGCAGGCCCGCCACCGGGCTGACGCCCACCACCACGGCGCCGGTGGCGCCGGCGAAGCCGATGTGAGAGAGGGCGTGGGCGGCGAACGACGAGTTGCGCATTAGCACGAAGTAGCCGATGACGCCGGCGGTGAGGGCGACGATCGCACCGGCTTCAAAGGCGTGCTGCATGAAGGTGTAGTGGAGCAGCAGCTGGACGTCGACGACCGGGTTGAGGTCAGGGCTGGGCGCGGCCTCTGTTATGCCCAGCATCTCAGGCGTCTCCGTGCGAATGGTCGTGGGCGTGGGTGATCTGCTCTTCGAGGCCCACCACGAAGACCCGGCCGCGGCTGTCGCGCAGCACCTCGATGGGGGCATCGAAGATCTTGCTCAGGGCCTCGCTCTTGATGACCTCGTCGGGGCGGCCGATGGTGACCTTGCCACCCGCCACGAACATCACCTGGTCGATGTAAGGCATCAGGGGGTTGACGTCGTGGGCGATCAGCAACACCGTCAGGCCGCGCGCGCGGGCGACGTCGGCGACCAGGCTGGTCATGGCCGCCTGGTTGCGAACATCGAGGTTCGACAACGGCTCGTCGAGGAGCAGGATCTTGGGGTCGCCGACCAGCGCCTGGGCCAGGTGGAGGCGCTGGTGCTCGCCGCCGGAGAGGCGCCCGATCTGGCGATCGGCGTAGGCCTGCGCGTTGACCGCTGACACCGCCGCGTCGACGGCCCTCGCCGCTGCGCGCGCGCCGGCCCCAGGTATGGGGATCCCCCAGCGATGGCCGTCGAGACCAAGACCGACGTAGTCGCGACCCCTGAGTGAGAGCTCGGCGTCGAGGTGCGCTCCCTGCGGCAGGTAGCCGATCGAAGGGTTGCCGCGCCGTGGCCGGGCGCCGAGGATCTCGAGCTCCCCAGCCGCGGCAGGCAGCAGTCCCAGCAGCATCCTGACCAGCGTCGACTTACCGGCGCCGTTAGGGCCGAGCAGGGCCACGAAACTGCCCGACTCGATCTCAAAGCTGGCCTCGGACCAGACCACGTTCTCGCCATAGCCGGCTGCCAGGTTGCGCGCGGCGATGGCACCGGGAACCGTTCTCGTCCGGGGGATCATTTCACCAGCGCTTCAGCATTCAAGGCGTTCTCCAGTTGGAGCAACTGGGCCAGCTGCCATTCCTGGAAGGTCGTGGACTCCGGCTGCATCGTCTCCGATACGCCGACCACCGGGGTTCCCTGGTCGGTGGCGGTCTTCTTGATGTTGGTCGTCACCAGGGTCGCGGACTGGACGTTGTAGACGAGGACTTTGATCTGCTTCTGGGTCACCTGGTCCTGGAACCTGGCGAAGGCGTCAGCGGGAGGATCGTTGCCTTCGGCGACTGCTTTCATGAACTCCGGGGGCGAGATCAGGTTGAGTCCCAGGGCGTTGGCCAGGTACTCGAAGATGCTCTCGGTGGCGCCAACCGCCACACCCGAATACTTCTGCTTGATCTCGGCGATGCGGGCCTGGTACGGCTTGAGCGCGTCGGCAAATGCGGAGCGTTGCCGCGAGAAATAGTCGGCGTCGGCGGAATCCTGGCTCTGGTAGAGCTCGGTGATCTTGTCCGCCACTTTGCCGACCTTGGCCGGGTCATACCAGAAATGGGCGTTGTCGCCGGCCTTCTTGCCCAACAGGTCCGCCACCGTCAGAACCTTCCGACTGCTGGCGGGGTTGGCGTCGAGAAGCTTCTTGCCCCAATCGTCGTAACCGGCGCCGTTGAGGATCACGATGTTGGCGTCAGCGAAGGCGCGAGCGTCGCTGGTGCTGCTGGCGTACTCATGCGGATCGGCGTTGGGGTCGGTGACCACGCTCTGGACCTTCCCGTGGCTGCCGGCCAGCTGGCCGGCGATGCTGCCCCAGAAGTTCTGGCCGGCGACGATCCTCAGCGGAGCGCCGGATCCAGCCGAGGAGGATCCACATCCCGCCAGCAGGAGCATGACGAGCAGCGGCAAGACGGCGGCGGCGACCATCCTTCGCGACATGATTCGACAACCCTCCTCGGCGAGGCTTTCTGGTAGATAATAATACCGAGAATCATTCTCAGTCAACCCAAATGGAGGTTCGTGCGGTGGCTAGACTCTCCGCACCGATGGTCGACGACATGCAGCACACGGTCGGTACGCGGCTGGCCAAGGCGGACTATCGCTATACCGGCAGCCGCAAGAGCCTTGTCGGGATCCTGGCAAAGGCCGGTCAGCCGCTGAGCATGCCCGAGATCCTGGCCGCGGCGCGCCTACCGCAGAGCTCGGCCTATCGCAACCTCACGGTGCTGGAAAACGCCGGCGTCGTACGGCGAATCATCACCCACGACGATTTCTATCGTTACGAGCTGGCTGAAGACCTGACCGGGCACCACCACCACCTGGTCTGCGAAGACTGCGGCCTGGTCGAGGACTTCACGCTGTCCAAGCGCGTTGAGGCAAGCCTGGAGTCCGCGCTGGCGAAGACGGCCTCGAAGCGGGGCCTGGCGGTAGTGGGCCATCGAGTTGATGTGTACGGCCTTTGCCAGGACTGCCAGGACCAGCGCAAGTAGCGATGTTTGTATTGCAGGAGGTCGGCCGCGCGCTGCAGCTCTCGTTCTTCATGTTCTGGGAGGTGTTGTGGCCGTTGGCGCTGGGGTTCCTCCTCTCCGCGGTGGTGCAGACGGTGGTCTCCAAGCGAACGGTCGCCGCCGCCCTGGGGAAGGACGACGCCCGCGGGTTCGCCCTGGCGCTTGGCTTTGGCGCCGCCAGCTCGTCCTGCTCCTACGCCTCGGTCTCAGTCGGCCGGGCGCTCTTCCGCAAGGGCGCCACCTTTGCCAACGCGATCATCTTCGAGTTCGCCTCGACCAACCTGGTCTTCGAGCTGGGCCTGGTGGTGTTCGTGCTGCTCGGCTGGCAGTTCGTCGGGGCGGAGTTCGCGGGCGGCATCTTGATGGCTGCCATCCTCTACTTCGTGTTCCGGGCGACGCTCCGACCGGAGATGGTCGACGACGCCCGGTCCCAGGCCGAGAAGGGACTGACCGGGAAGATGGAAGGCCACGGTGAGATGGACATGTCGATCACGGACGGGCCCTTCCTGAGACGCCTGGTGTCGCCGCGGGCCTATACCGCCATCAGCCACTACTTCTTCATGGACGTCGCCAGCCTCTACCAGGACCTCATCCTCGGTTTCCTGATCGCGGGGGCGCTGGCTGCCTGGGTGCCCGACGGCTTCTGGCGCGCCTTCTTCCTGACCGACCACCCGGTGGTGGCGCAGTTCTGGGGACCACTGGTGGGGCCGTTCATCTCGATGATCAGCTTCGTCTGCTCGATCGGCAACGTGCCGCTGGCGGCGGTGCTCTGGAATGGCGGTATCAGCTTTGGCGGCGTGATCGCCTTCATCTTCGCGGACCTGATCATCCTGCCGATCCTCAACATCTATCGGAAGTACTACGGGCGGCGGATGAGCCTCTACCTGTTGGTTGTCTCATACGTCTCGATGGCGCTGGCCGGCTTGGTGATCGGCCTGGTGTTCAGCCTCACCGGGCTGGTGCCGGCCCACCACACCGTAACCGTCCTGCAATCGCACCCGGAGTGGAACTACACGACCCTCCTGGACCTCGCCTTCCTGGCGTTGGCCGCCGCCCTGGGTTATCGCTTCCTGAGGACCGGCGGCCCGGACATGCTCCGTGCGATGGAGGCCGCGCCCGAGGTCAAGGCCGCGATGGCCACTGACCCGGTATGCGGAATGTCAGTCGACCCCGCCACCGCCGGCCAGCAAGTCAACTACGCCGGACGGGCGTACTACTTCTGCTCGGCGGGATGCCGGCAGGAGTTTGAAGCGCAGCCGGCGCGCTACGCGGGAGAGCCAGTCGCGCCCTGAGCGATCCTGGCCTTCAAACAGACGGCGCAGAGGCCGTTGACCATGACCTGGATGTCGGTGACCCGGAACCCGGACTTCTTCGCGCTGCGGCCCAGGAGCCCGTCGACTTCAGCGGCGTCGAGGTGGACCATCACGTTGCAGTCGACGCAGCGTAGATGGTGGTGGTCGTCGCCGTCATGGCTGAGCTCGTAGTGAATCGCCCGCCCCATCCGGGTGGCCTTGACGACGCCGACCTCCGCCAGCGTCTCCAGGGTCCGGTACACGGTGCTGCGGTTGAGCAACAGCTGGCGAGACTCGACCTCGCGGGCGACCTCCTCGGCGGTCATGTGGCCGCCGGCTGACTCCAGGATCTCCAGCACCACCGCCCGCTGCATGGTGCGCTTGTACCCGTGCTGGGAGAGCTCGTCCATGCGGCTGGCGGGGGCCGCGGGGTCCACTCAGTCGCCGTCCTGCATCATCGCCGACCATCGCTCGTCGACCTTGCGGACCTTGAACACCGCGAAGGCGATCACCCACGTCGCGATGAAGGCGGCGACGATGAAGAAGCCCATGCTGGCGAAGTTGAGACCGGTGACCAGGCTCCAGAAGCCTCCGCTCAGGTTGGCCACCTGGGCCAGGATCTGGAGCAGCTCCACGACGCCGACGAAGAGCGCGACGAACACCGAGAGCCCGGTGATGGTGAGGTTGTAAAAGACCTTACGGATGGGGTTGGAGAAGGCCCAGGCGTAGGCCTTGGCCATGAAGGCGCCGTCGGTGGTGTCCATCAGCGTCATCCCGGCGGCGAAGATGAGCGGCAGCGAGACCACCGCCAGGAAGGGGATGCCCTGTGAGGCGGCGCCGGCGGAGATGGCCAGAAGGGCGACCTCGGAGGCGGTGTCAAAGCCGAGGCCGAAGAGGAAGCCGATGGGGTACATATGCCAGCTCTTGGTGACGATCCTGAAGAGGCGCCCGAAAATGCGGGTCATGAAACCGCCCGCGGTCAGTTCTTCGTTGAGGCTGGCGCGGTCGTACTCGCCCAGGCGCATCTTGCGATAGACGCGGACGATGTCCAGCAGGACGACCAGGTTGACGATGCCGATCATGACCAGGAAGAACCCCGAGACCGAGGTCCCCACCAGGCCGCCGACGTTTCTCAACTGACCGCTGTCGCCGACGACGCCGTTGACGATGGTGTGTACGGCAAATCCCAGCGCCAGCGCGATCAGGAGGACGACGGTGCAGTGCCCGAGCGAGAACCAGAAGCCGACGCTGACCGGCTTCTGCTTCTGCTGCAACAGCTTCCGAGTGGTGTTGTCGATCGCCGAAATGTGGTCGGCGTCGAAGGCGTGGCGAAGACCGAAGGTGTAGGCCAGCCCCCCCAGTCCGAGGAAGGCTGGATGGCCGACGCCGTAGGTCAGCAGCGCTCCCCAGCCGACGACGTGAACCAGGGCGATGGCGCCGTAGCAGGCGGCCAGGCGGATTCGCTCACCACGATCGAATCCCCTCGACAGCCGCTTAACCATCGACGCCAAATCCATCCTCCACGATCGAAAATCTTGCTCCCTGCGTTTGTAAAGCACCTTACACGCAGTTGCACCTAAGTCGCAAGTGCTGAGAGCGGGCAGGCGCGGCCGCCGGGGAGGTCAGCCCGCGTTGGTGATCGGTTGAGCCAGGACCCAGAGCGAGGTCGCGGTGTAGATCAGCATCGCCGAGAGCCAGCCGAGGTCGGCCCGGATCGCGAGGTTGCCCACGGGCTCGCTCTCACGGAGGCGGGCGTGGGCCATCACCACCGCGATTACGTGGCCCAGCACGATCGCGCTCACCTGGACCAAGAAGACGACGGCCGGGTTGAGCACTCGGGCATTTAGCTGCAGCTGGATTGCCGCGGCGGCGTCGGTCCCAGCCCCAGAGACCATGAGTGGCCCGTACACCAGGATCTGGGTCAGGTTGTGGGCCAGCAGGTAGGCGAGGGCGATCGGGATCAGCGAAGGTGCCACCACCTTGGCGACATCTCCCAGCGGGAGGCGAACCAGCCGGGCGGCGAGGTATGAGAACGCCCAGAAAAACGCCGCGAAGGCCATCCACGTGGCCACGATCTCGCTGCTGTCGAGCAGCAGGTCGCCCAGGTTCACGGCGCCGACCTGCCCCATCGATGACGTGAAGCCCGCGGTGGCGTCGGAGACGAAGCGCCAGATCGGGGTGACGCGCACCCCGTCGGCGAGCACGCCCGCGAGCCAGAGTGTGATCAGCGCCTCGCGGCCGCGCCCCTGGGGCAGGAAGCGGGCGGGGCGGAAGCCCAGCTTGAGGCGCACGAAGCCGTCCTCGTCGCGGGAGATGGCGATCGGGGAGATGGTGCTGGCGAGAGCGGTGATGGCTGCGAACAGGTCGCCGCCGCGGTACCAGCCCTCACCAAGCCACGCCCCCATCCCCACCTGGACGAGCGCGTAAACCACGGTCAGGATCCCGAGCGCGCGGGGCGACGCCGGCACCACCCTCAGCGCCAACTCGAACCAGACCAGCAGGAAGAGCATCACCACGGCCGGCCAGTAGCCGAGCCTGTTGAGGCGCGGGTCGCGCGGCTTGCGGGCCGACGCCCCGGAGGTCACCATCCGCGCGCCCAGCGCGAATGGGTTGGCCACCTCGTATACCCCGCCGACGACGCAATGGGCCAGCGGCAGTAGCGGGATCAGCAGTACCCAAAACAGGATCAGGGCTCCGTTGAGCGCCGGCGTCTGGCTGCCGAATGTCCCGACAACGACCAGGTACAGCACCACCAGGACGGCGACGGTTTGGAGCGCGATCACGACCGCCCGCGGCACGCGCGGCCCCGTCCTGTCGGGCGCAGACGGCCGCGGGGGCAGCAGGTAGATCAGCCCAAAGGACGCGGCCACCACTGCCATCGCCGCCACCAACACAGTGGACAGCGGCACCGGCAGGTCAAAGCGGCCGATGAAGACATGGGCTAATTGCATGACAGTCGTAAGGGTATACGCGCGGACGTGAACGACACGTTAAGCTGCGGCCGCTATTCTTTTGGCTCTGATGGCAGATCGACAGCAGCGCCGCAGCGACGAGATGCTGGCCGGCCCCGACCGGGCGCCGGCCCGGGCGATGCTGCGCGCCATCGGCTTCAGCCGTGACGACCTGACCAAGCCGATCATCGGCGTTGGCCACAGCTGGATCGAGACGATGCCCTGCAACTACAACCACCGGGAACTGGCCGAGCACGTCAAGGCCGGCATCCGCGAAGCGGGCGGCACGCCGATGGAGTTCAACACCATCTCGGTTTCCGACGGCGTGACCATGGGCACTGAGGGGATGAAGGCGTCGCTGGTCAGCCGCGACATCATCACCGACTCCACCGAGCTGGTGGTGCGCGGCCACTCCTTCGATGGGTTGGTGATGATCGTGGGCTGCGACAAGACGATCCCCGCCGGCGCCATGGCGCTGGCGCGGATGGACGTGCCCGGCCTGGTCCTCTACAGCGGCACCATCGCCCCCGGCAAGTACAACGGCCGCGACCTCACCATCCAGGATGTCTTCGAGGCCGTCGGTTCCCACGCCGCCGGAACCATCACCGACGAGGAGCTGGAGGAGGTCGAGGCGGCCGCCTGTCCTGGCCCCGGTGCCTGCGGCGGCCAGTTCACCGCCAACACCATGTCCTGCGCGCTGGAGTTCCTCGGCATCAGCCCCGGCGGCGCCAACGGCGTGCCCGCCATGGACGAGCGCAAGGCCGAGGTCGCGCGCGAGTGCGGCCGGCTCTCCGTCAGCCTGGTCGAGAGGAACGTGACACCGCGGTCGATCATCACCAAGCCTGCGCTGGAGAACGCCATCGTCTCGATGGCCGCCACCGGGGGTTCCACCAACGCCGTTCTCCACCTGATGGCGATCGCCAACGAGGCCGAGGTCGACCTCGAGCTTGACGACTTCGACCGGATCGCCTCGAAGACGCCGATCCTGGCCAGCCTCAAGCCCGGTGGCGCCTTCGTCGCCACCGACCTGGATGCTGCCGGCGGCCTGTCGGTGCTGATCAAGCGCCTGGTCGACGGCGGGTTGGTCGACAGCAGCACCAAAAACGTCGACGGCAGGACCATCGGCGAGATCGCGGCGGCGGCGAACGAGATCGAGGGCCAGAAGGTGGTGCGCCCGCTCGAGGATCCGCTCAAGCCGACCGGTGGCATCGCCGTCCTTCGCGGCAACCTGGCCCCCGACGGCTGCGTCGTCAAGCTGGCCGGTCACGAACGGCTCACGCACACCGGGCCGGCGCGGGTCTTCGACTCCGAGGAGGAATGCTTCGCGGCGGTCCAGGCGCAGCAGATCCAAGCCGGCGACGTTGTCGTGATCCGCTACGAGGGCCCCGCTGGGGGGCCCGGGATGCGCGAGATGCTCGGCGTCACCGCCGCCATCGTCGGCGCCGGGCTCTCCGACAAGGTGGCGCTGCTGACCGACGGCCGTTTCTCGGGCGCGACGCACGGATTCATGGCCGGTCACGTCGCCCCCGAGGCCTTCCGCGGCGGCCCCATCGCCGCCGTGCGTGACGGCGACCAGGTCACATTCGACGTTCCCGGCCGGAAGCTAACCTTGGATGTCAGCGACGAAGAGCTGGCCAACCGGCTGGCCCGTTGGACCGCGCCCGCGCCGAAATATCGCGATGGCGTGTTCGCCAAATACGCTGCCCTGGTCTCGTCGGCCAGCCAGGGCGCGATCACCAAACCCTCCGGCAACTAGACGCTCTAGAGCGATCCGAGCCGGCGCCGGCGGGACCGATCCATCGCTCGACGCCCGACCTTGACAATGCTGCTGTGCGAGCTATACTCGGGGGAGTAGTTGTTATCGCAAATACGCTCATGTGCATAAGCAGGGGAAAGAGTGGAGAAGCTCGGACATCTCGCCCATCGGTGGCGCTACGGGGTGGTCGCCGTGGAAGTCCTGGTCGCCGGCGGCGGCCTCTACTTCGGCTGGAACGTGGTGGCTCCACCGGCGGCCGCGGCACAGACCCGCGTCCATCACGCCGCGTCGGCGCCCGCGGACGCCAGTGGTGCGCTGACGCTGCCTGCGGTTGGTCTGGGACTGGCGCGCCCAGGCGCGCCATCCAAGTCCACGCTCCAAGCTCCCAACCTCAACGCTGACTGGCTGTCACGGGTGAACGCGGACGACTACAACCTCTACCGCCGGCAGTGGCAGGTGCTCCAGCTACTGATGTCCGGCGTGCGCCAGTACGTGGAGCAGCGGGTGGTACCCCGTCTTCTCGGTCAGTGACCAACCAAGGAGGGATCTCTTGAGCGACATGTCGATTCTGCAGGGCGTGCTAGACCGGTGGATCACGATGGGCCAAGCCCTGGTGGCCAGCGTCGGCGCGCTGGCTTTTGTTCTCGCATTTCTCTACAAGATGGTCGCCATCGAGCCGCGGGCGGTGATGGAATCGAAGCGCTGGATCGGTCGCATCATATTCGGGACCCTGGGCGTGGAACTGGCCGGGGTGCTGGTCAAAGTGTTGGTCTCGGCGGGGTCGGTTCACTGACGCATGGGCCCGATCCCGCTGCCCTTCGTAGATCCCACCCCGCTACTCCAGATGGTGATCAGCCTGATCTCGGAGTCGCTGAGGCAGTCGGCCGTCGGCTTCGACTGGGTGCTCGAGTACTACTTCCTCTGGACCGGCAACTTCCATGGCGGCGCCGACTGCCTGTTGGCCTACGCCCGCCCCGACTGCGCCTTCACCGGCAACGACGTCCTCCGTGGCCTATATCGGCTGGTGGCAGTGATCGCCGACACCTTCCTGGTCGCGATCGTGACCTACAGCTTTCTCCGCAGCATCTTCGAGCGCTCCTTCCGGGCCAAGTACACGCTGAAGGCGATCCTGCCTCGTTTGCTGCTGGTGATCGTGATGGTCAATTTCGGCCTGGCTCTGATGCAGGGCGCTATCGACGTGAACAACGGCGTCGTGCACGCGATCTGGACGTACCGGCCAGGCCTCGACCCCACGGCTTCGAACCTCTGGGCGCTCTTGATTGCACCCCCGCCCTATGACCTCCTGCTCGCCGTCCTGTTCATGCTGGTCGGGATCCTGCTGATCGTGCTCGCGATCACCTCGGTGGCGCGGAACCTGCTGCTTCTCCTGCTAATCGTCGGTGCCCCGATGGCGTTCGTGTGCCTGTTGTTGCCCGAGCTGCACAGCTACGCCCTCTCATGGAGGCGGCTGTTCTTGACCTCCGTCTTCACCCAGGCGGCCCAGGTGCTGGTCCTCAAGTTGTCGTTGATCCTGGTTTTCCAGGACCACGGTCTGCTGCAGGCCATTCACGGCCTGGTGGCCATGTTCCTGGTGCTTAAGGTTCCTGGCGCTCTCCACGCCGGCAGCAAAGCCGAATCCAAGCTGATGATGTGGGCCCGCCACGGCGAACACGCGGTCGAGAAAGGCTTTGAGCATGCCACCGGGTCCCACACCCGGGCGCGGGCCCACCCGGCGGCCGACTGAGGTGCCTCTGGCGTTCTTCCGCCTCGGACTGTTCACCTGGAGCCAGCGACGTTCGATCAGCCGAGGCGTCCTCGTGATCGCCTCGGCGGTACTTGTGGTCCCGGTCCTGCTGGCGCTGCTGGTCACCACTGCAGTTGCCAACCTGCCTCTGCCGACCGGCGCGCCGGCCAAACCGATGGCGAGCTGGCAGGTGAGTCAGCGCTTCGGCTGCACCGGCTTCGTCTTCGAACCACGAAACGGAGACTGCGCCCACTTCCACTCCGGCATCGACCTTGTCGGGCCTGTCGGGGGCGCCGTGTATTCGGTTCTGCCAGGGGTGGTTGAGGTTCAGGCCCCATCCGGGTACGGCGGGGGGTACGGCATTCATGTCCTGGTCCACCATGACGGCGCCACCTTGACCATGTACGCCCACCTGCTGACGGCGACGGTGCTGTCCGGGCAGCCGGTCTTGGCCGGCGCTTTGATCGGCTACGAAGGTTCTACTGGTCTGAGCACAGGGCCGCATCTGCACTTCGAGGTCCGCCGAGCTGGCGTGCCTATCGACCCGACCACCGTCTTCCCCTCACTTTTCGGCCCCAGCGGCCGCGCTTCCAGCAGCTTGCCGGTTGGCGTCTCGCCCCGGCCCAACTGACTCCAGAGGAGGAGGACAAATGATCAATCGAGTCACCTTGGTGGGCCGCCTGACGCGCGACCCCGAGGTCCACGACACCGCCGCCGGCGGCCACCTGGTCAACATGCGGCTCGTCACCACCGAGTACCGCAAGGGCGAGGACGGCATTCGCAAGGAGGAGGTCCAGTACCACTCCGTGATCGCCTTTGGACGGCTGGCGGAGGTGTGCTCCGACTACCTCCGAAAGGGTCGGCTGGTCTACATCGAGGGCAAGCTCCGCACCCGCGAGTGGGACGGCAAGGACGGGCTCCACCGATACACGACCGAGGTGGTGGCGGATCGCATGCAGATGCTCAGCCCCAAACCGCCCGAGGAGGACGGCGACGACGAAGCCGCCAATGGCAAGGCGGCGGACGGGCTCATGGCGGGCGCCGGCGCCTGACGAGCGCCGGCCATCTTGGCTCCGGGAGGGCCGAGGGGACCTCCCGTCGAAGACTCGATGCCGTCATGGAAGCTCCGAGTGGCCCGCGTCCCCGCAGGCGCGGGCCACGACGAGTCCCGGTCTCCGGCGGTCGTCGGGCATGAGCCCTGTGACTCCACCCGCGTCGTCCTGGCGCCAGGATCACGGAGCTGACAGCAGCTTCGCCGCATACGGGCACGGCCCCGGGTGGATTCAGTCGTCACGGGGCTAATGCCCGACGCCCGCTGCCGGCTGGGCCTCGTCTTACGGTGCCGGAGGATCGGGTCCAACCGGCGCAGGGCCACGGCCCGGAGACCAGTAGCTGTCGAGCCGGGGGCCGGCGGCACGCTCGCCCGAGGCCAGACGCGTATCCTGATTGCCCAGGGCGCAACCCATGGCGCCACAGAAGGAGGACGGAGATGCTCAAAGACGCCATAGCGCAAGCGACCCTGCCGGCGGCGGATCTCGAGAGGGCCAAGGGTTTCTGGGCCAAGGTCGGCCTCTCGCCCACCAACGAGCTCCCGGGTGGTATTGAGTACGATATGAGCGGCGGCAGCAGCTTCACCGTCTATCCGACCCGCAACCCGAATCGCGGCGGGCACACCCAGCTTCATTTCCGGGTCAAGGACATCGAGTCCGAGGTCGCCGACCTGAGGGCGAAGGGTGTTGCCTTCGAGGAGTACGACTTTCCCGGCCTGAAGACCGAGAACGGCATCGCCACCACCGAGGGTGGGAAGGGCGCCTGGTTCAAGGACGACGACGGGAACATCATCGGCGTCTTCCAGCGAAGCTAGAGGGCCGGACCACTTCGGGTCGAGGTCCGGGGGACGCGTGGCATGGCGATCTCGCGGAACGCGTCCCGGTAGCGGCGCGGCGCCCGTTGCGCACTGGATAAGCCCTCTAGGTGTGACTTCCACAGCACTCGCCCATGCGAGTGTGCCGGAGTAACTCTCGAGATTCCACGCCGGTAGCCGACCAGGTGGTCGCGGGGAGTTCGTCCAGGGAGCTGGTTGGACCTCTGCAGCTAGGTAGCGGGTGGCGCCGGCATCAGGGGGCCAAGCTCCTGCATCAGATCCGGCGTCGTGATCGGATCATCTTCCACGATCTTGCCATCGGCGAGACGGTAGTAGGTCAGGCCTCGGAACGAGTGCTTCTTACCTGTCGTGTCGGTCATTTCGGAGGCGAAGCGAGCCACCACCGCATCCCCTTCGGCGATCAAGTCCTCGATGTCGAAGCTGCGCTCGGGTAAGGCGGCCGCCAGGGTGGCTAGCGTTGCTTTGAAGCCCGCGAGGTCGGTGCCAATCGCACGATTCATATAGTTCGGCGCGAGCAATTCGTCGGCCAGGTCGACGTTGCCCCCCGCCAACACCTCCGTCATAAACCGACGGACGACGGCTTTGTTTTGATCTGTTGACATGCGGGTCTCCTTTCGCGACAAGCGTTGACCGCCTGTAGTTTACGCCGGGTGGGGCGCGCAAGCGTGCCTAACCCCGCGGCATGCTGGCGTGCTGTCACCAGATCCGCTGCTTTCCCTACCAGGAGCGAGCTACCGCACCGGCGATCCATCACGGGGCCACGGCCGGCCGCCAAGAGCCCGGTGACGACTGAATCCACCCGAGGCCGTGC
>DAITAT010000063.1:0-8109 GCA_036824145.1 Candidatus Dormiibacterota bacterium | reverse complement strand
TTGTTGTCCGAGTCCGGCTTGCCCTGGTGAATCTCGTGGAGTGGCTCTTCAGCTTGGTACTGCGGCAGACTTGAGGGAAAACTTGGATCTTGTGGAGCGGGAGACGGGGATCGAACCCGCGACATCCAGCTTGGAAGGCTAGCGCTCTACCACTGAGCTACTCCCGCACCGGCTCCATCTTAGCGATCGGCTGCTCGACCACCTACTCGTGGTCGTCGACCCAGACCTCGCCGCCGGCGTAGGCCTCTTTTTTGAAGATCGGCACCTCGGCCTTCAGCGTGTCGATCAGCCAGCGGCATGCCTCCAGCGCCTCGGCCCGATGTGGGGCCGCCACGGCGATCGCGACGCTGACCTCGCCTATTTCGAGGTGCCCGAGCCGGTGGCGGACCGCGACCTGGCTGATCGGCCAGCGCCGGGAGGCCTCCGTGATCAGCCCATCGATCTGCTTCTCAGCCATCTCCTCGTAGGCCTCGTACTCGAGCCAGAGCACCTCTTTGCCGTGGTGATGGTTGCGGACGACGCCGGTAAAGGTCGCGACGGCACCGTCCTCCCCCCCCACGATGCGGGCCGCCATCGCCCCGGGATCGATCGGGTCCTCGGTGAGGTGGAGGCCCTCAGCCACCGGCGGTCGGCGGGATCAGGGCCAGCTCGGCGCCATCGTGCAGCGGGGTCTCCCAGTCGACGTATTCCTGGTCGATGGCGCAGCGCAGGTTGGCTCGCATCTCGGCCAACTTCGGGTGCCGCAGCGAAAGCTCCTGGAACGCGGTCACAGCGGTGCTCCCCGCTCCAATTTCGAGGTCGAGCCTGCCGGCGCCGACAACCTCCCGCGGCCGCGCGAAGAGAAGAACCGTGACCTTCAGGCGGGCACCCCGACTCGGTCGTCGGCCGACTCAGGCTCGACGGTGCCCTCGCCGCGCGCGATCGTTGCGCGGCGCCCATCGAGCGAACGAATTGGTGCGGCAAGCTCCCAGTAAACGCGGCACAGCCATTCGTACATGAACCCGCGGGAGAAGGCCGCCAGCAAGGTGCCAACTGGCGGATCGGGCCAGCCGCGAAGCGCGGTCTGGGCCTTGCGGAGCAGCCGGTAGCGCTTTTCGAAGTGCGCCTGGTGGGCACGGTACATATCCAGCGCCAGCGAGTGATCGATCACGCCGGTCAACTCCTGGTCGATGATCCCGGCGAGCCGCTGGGCGAAGAACACGGCCGGCCTTATCCCCTCCCCCGTCAGCGGCAGGCAATGCCCCGCCGCGTCGCCCACGACGAAGACGTCTCCCGCTGTCGCCGGGCGGAGTCCGGCGGTGAGGAATCCGCCGTGATAGTGATCTCCGGTCATTCCTTCGCCTGCCAGGAACTCCTCGGTTGAGGCCTTGACGCCGTCGGGCGCGACGTACGAGAGCACCCCCGCGCGTGCCACCGGGCCCGCGGGGAAGGACCACCCGTAGCCATCACCGCGCACGTCCGACCTGAACCAGAAGTGGAGGCCTTCGCGGTGAAACCCGCTCGCGGGTTTCTCCAGGCCGTAGGTGATGGCGACATGGGCGGGGAATTCCGGCTCCACGCTAGAGGCGAGAGTGGCGCGCCAGCCGGTGGCGTCCACCAGCACTCGACCGGGCACCGACCCAACGTCGGTCAGCACCGCGCCCGCCTCAACCCCCAGAGCCGAGGCTTTGACCAGGTCGCCATCGAATCGCCCCAGGAGCAGCCGGCAGAAGGCGCGGTAGTCGAAGGTGCAGAAGGGATAAGGGAGGCGGAACCGATGTGAGCCTCGGCTGGTGTGGAAGACGCCGAACTCATGGACCTCCTCGATCGACTCCTCCAGCCCCAGCTTCTCGACCAGGTCGAGGGTGGTGCCGCATGCCGAGGTCTGGCCCTCGCCGACTTCGCCTTTCTCGATCAGCGCAACCTTCCCCGTGACGGTGGTAGCAAGCACGAGGCCGGCAAACGAGCCGCCCGCGACGACGACGTCGTAGGGCTGCGTGCTCACTCCAGGTCCTTGGCGCCGATGGTTTGGTACGGCACACCGTCAAGCTTCTCTTCATAGCGCGCCAGGACGAAGGCCAGGTCACTGGCGCGGTTAAGGAAGCGAACGGTCTCGGGGTTTTCGATCAGCCCGTCATGGAGCATGCGCACCACGAGCCGCTCGCCACGGCGGATCACGGTGCGGGCGACGTCGAACACGGCTGCCGTCGGCGTCGCCGAGATTGTGAACATCTCGGGCAGGTCGCACGCATCGCGGACGCGGGTGACGCGCGCCTCGATATCGGTGACGATGTCCGCGCTGATCGAAAACTCGCCGGCCTTGACCTGCCCCGAAGCCAGTTCGGTCATCAGCCGGAAAAGGTCGTTCTGCAGCCGCAGGGCCTCCTTCCGGACCTCGACGTGTCGAGTCTGGGTCCGAGCCAGCCCCACCAGGGCGCTGGCCTCGTCCAGGGTCCCAAAGGCTTCCGGTCGAGGGTCGTACTTGGGCACCTCGTCGCCACCCCAGAGGCTGGTGTAGCCGCCGTCGCCACGGCGGGTGGTCACCGGGGTACGGGTCTTCTTCTGCGCCATCCGCTGATCTTAGGCCGACTAGGGCAGATCTCGATCTGGCGGAGTCGCCCCTGACTGTGAGTCGGCCCTCACGTCCTCGAGCCAGTCGGTGTCGTCCCGGCCGACGCCCACCGGCGGCTGACGCAGGTGGCCGAGGATCGCCGGCAGCGCCGCGAAGAGGATGATGCCGACCACCAGGATCAGCACCAGCACGCGAACCAAGGTCGATCCGGGAAAGCCGGTCTGGCCCGCCGACCGGAAGACCTCAGGCGTCTGCGGGTGAAGGTAGTAGACGACCTCGTCGGTGGTGTTGTTGCCGTTGTGCCGGAAGACTTTGAGCCGGTCCGGCAGAGCGCACCGGGCCGGGTTGGGCTCGGTCTCCCCAACCTGCGGTCCAACCTCACCGGCGGGAACCGCAACGTCAGTATCCAGATAGAGGGAGCCGGCGAACTTCAATGACCGGGGGCACGGGGATGAAGTCGGCGCGTCCACCGTGCCGGCTGACGGGCTGGCGGCGATCGCTGCGACCGGCAGCGCCGCCCCCAACGCGCCGAGCAGGGCGGCAGCCGCCGCCATTCGCGCCCGCCCTGCACGTGTTGCCAAAGGAATTGGACAATACAGACTTCCTGACGATCTGGCAAGCAGAGACACCGCTTGAAGTGACAGCGCCGTTACCGGGATTGTCCACAGTCCCCTGTGGAAGCTGTGGGCAATGCCCAAAACTGACGCAACCGCAATCGAAAACCCAATCCCGACGCGCCGACCACGCTCCCACCGCATCAAGGCTTTACGCGCCGTCGCCTAATCGGTGCCTGCGGTGTCTCCGGTCTAGGCGGTGCAGTGGGTCTGGGCTATTGGCTGCGGCAACAGGAGCGCCAGGGCCAGATCGCGAATGCCGCGCCCGGGCCAATCGGATCAGACGTGCTTGTGCTCGGTCTCCTTCTTCGCCACGTCGACGGTTTCGATCAGGGTCTTGATCGCCTGGTCCAGGTCCACGCCGTCAGCCTTGGCGCTCTTCTCGAGGTGTTCGATCAAGAGGTGGTCCGGATTGCCGTGGTCAGCATGAGGTTCGAGACAACCGCAGGTTAGGCACATATCTATTCCTCCAGTTCCTTAGCACCACTAAACCCCTCATTTCTCATTATAGCTCGACTATCACTATGGGCCGGACGCTGACAGCCGGGCATCGGTGAGGCACCTTCCCGAAGGTGGCCGGGAATGCCACCGACGATCGTCTGCTTCTAGTATCTCGACCTGCAGGCCAAGGAAAATGACGATGGAACTCGGTATCTACACCTTCGGGGTGAACACACTCGACCCCACCACCGGGGAGCAGCTGAGCCCAGATGCCCGCCTTCGGAACCTCATCGAGGAAGTCGAGCTTGCCGACCAGGTAGGCCTGGACGTGTTTGGCGTGGGGGAGCACCACCGGCCCGACTTCGCGGTCTCCACACCTGCAGTCGTGCTGGCGGCAGCTGCGGAGCGGACCCGCAACATTCGCCTGACCAGCGCTGTCACGGTCCTGAGCTCAGACGACCCAGTCCGGGTCTTCCAGGACTTCGCCACCCTCGACCTGCTCTCCGGCGGTCGGGCCGAGATCATGGCCGGCCGCGGCTCATTCATCGAGTCCTTTCCACTCTTCGGGTTCGACCTCGACGATTACGACGAGCTCTTCGCCGAGAAGCTCGAGCTGCTGCTCCTTCTCCGCGACTCGGAGCGGGTCACCTGGTCCGGCAAGCATCGCGCTCCGCTGCACAACCTGGCCGTCTATCCGCGCCCACTCCAGGAGAAGCTTCCGGTGTGGGTCGCGGTGGGTGGCACGCCACAATCAGTCGTGCGGACGGGCATGCTCGGCCTGCCCATGGCGCTGGCGATCATCGGCGGCATACCGGAGCACTTTGCGCCCCTCGCCGAGCTTCACCGGCGAGCCGCCGACGAGGCCGGGCACCGCAGCCCACCCCTGAGCATCAACTCGCATGGCTACATCGCGGACACGTCCCAGAAGGCGGCGGACGAAGCCTTTCCTTCGTTCGCGGAAACCATGAACCGGATCGGGAGAGAGCGGGGCTGGCAACCCATGACTCGCGCCGACTTCGAGGCTGCCCGAAGCCTGCGCGGCTCGAGCTTCGTAGGCAGCCCGGCCGAGGTGATCGAGAAGATCCTTTTCCAGCATGAGATCTTCGATCACCAGCGATTCATCGTGCAGTTCAGTGTTGGCTCGATGCCGCACAAGAAGCTGATGCGCTCGATCGAGCTCTTCGGCACCCAGGTGGCTCCGGCGGTCCGCAAGGCGGTCGCTGCCCGGACCGCATCGGCAAAACCGCCAGCTGTTCTGACCTGACGGCGATCCCCTCCAGCTGACCTGCGGCTGGGCGGCGGGACTACTGGGTCGGGGTGAGGGGAGGGGGCCGACTGCTTACGCCAGCCCCCCGGAACAGAGGTACCGCCGGACGGCCTCGGCCGAAGGCGCCAGCTTGTGGCGAAGCCAGCCTCGTGGTCAGGCGCGGGAACCGAATTTTGAATTCGGGGAGGCCGGATTTGAACCGGCGACCCCCTGCTCCCAAAGCAGGTGCGCTACCGGGCTGCGCTACTCCCCGAGGCCGGAATAGAAGTCTAAGTCGGTGGTCGGCCGGCGGTGCCCTGGCGGGCGACGGCTTCGGCTTTGGCCGCCACCACGGCGGGGTCGCCGAGATAGGCTGAGCTGATTGGACGGAGATGGTCATCAAGGTCGTAGACCAGCGGGACGCCGGTGGGGATGTTCATCTGGACGATCTCCTCTTCGCTGGTGCCGTCGAGGTGCTTGACCAGCGCCCGTAGGCTATTGCCGTGCGCGGCCACCAGCACGCACCGGCCCGCGCGGAGGTCGGGGACGATGCCATCCTGCCAGTACGGCACCATCCGCTCGACCACGTCCTGGAGCGACTCGGCACTGGGCAGCACCTCTGGCGGCAGGTCGCGGTAGCGCGGGTCATGGCGCGGGTGTCGCGGATCGTCGAGGCTGAGCTCTGGCGGAGGCGTGGCATAGCTGCGCCGCCAGATCAGGACCTGCTCGTCGCCGTACTTCTGCGCCGTCTCCAACTTGTTGAGCCCCTGCAGAGCTCCGTAGCTGCGCTCGTTCAGCCGCCACGAACGGTGCGCTGGCAGCCAGGCAAGGCCCATCTCCGAAAGACAGAGGTTGGCGGTCTCGATCGCCCGGACTTGAAGTGACGTATGCACGACGTCAGGCCGAACGCCGGCCTCTAGCAGAAGGCCGGCGGCCTCGCGAGCCTCCGCCTCGCCCTGCTCGGTGAGAGGAACGTCCTCCCAGCCGGTAAAGCGATTTTCGAGGTTCCAGGTGCTCTGGCCGTGGCGGAGAAGGACAAGTATTGTCATCCGCCCTGAGGTTACCTGAGGCGGCTCACCCGGCGGCCCAATTGGCCAGGTCGAGCTGGCGGAGGAGCTCGGCCACGGCCCGGCCTCGATGGCTGATCTTGTCCTTCTCTTCGTCGCCCAGTTCTGCCATCGAACGGCCGTCAGGGAGCAGGAAGATGGGGTCGTAGCCGAACCCGCCCTCGCCGCGGGGCTCGCGGGCGATCCGCCCCTCACAGCGACCCAGAAAGACTTTGCTGGCGGGGCCACCCGGCTTGGCCAGGGCGATCACGCAGACGTACGCGGCGGTCCGATCCGGCTGGCCTTCCATCGCCTCCAACAGCTTGGCGTTTCGGTCGGCGGCCGCCAGGTCTTCGCCGCCGAACCGGGCCGACTGCACGCCGGGACGACCGCCCAGCGCCGTCACCGTGATGCCTGAGTCGTCCGCCAGCGCCGGCCGTCCAGAGACGTCGGCGTGCGCCCTTGCCTTCTTCTGGGCATTGGCCAGGAAGGTGACGCCATCCTCCTCCACCGCGAGGTCTCCGACACCTGCTTGCTCGGGGGAAACCAGGTCGACCGGCGACCCCGCCAGCAACCGCTGGTACTCCGCCAGCTTGCCGGCGTTGCCGGTCGCCAGCAGCAGCCGGGGGCGGGGCTTGCCGCTCAGAGGCCAAGCGCCTGGCGCTGCAGCTGGGCCAGGCGCGCAGTGCCCTCGACGGCCAAGTCCAGCAGGGCGTCGCCCTCGACCCGGGAGAATGGTCGCTTCTCACCGGTGCCCTGGATCTCGATGAACTCGCCGCCCTCGCTGACGACGCAGTTCATGTCGACCTCGGCTTCGAAGTCCTCGAGGTAGCTGAGGTCGAGCCTGGGCTCGCCCCCGACGATTCCCACGCTGACGGCGCTGAGCATGCCCCGGACCGGGATCGTCTTCAGCATGCCGGCCTGCTGGAGTTTGCGGAGCGCCTCATAGAAGGCGACGAAACCGCCGGTGATGGCGGCGCAACGAGTGCCGGCATCGGCCTGCAGGACGTCGCAGTCGATCGTGATCGTCCTCTCCCCCAGCCCCGCCAGGTCGACGCCCGCGCGAAAGGACCGACCGATCAGGCGCTGGATCTCCTGGGCCCGGCCGTCGACCCGCCCACGGCGGCCGTCGCGCTGGTTGCGGGTGTTGGTGGCGCGCGGGAGCATGGCGTACTCGGCGGTGACCCACCCCTCACCTGTACCCTTCTTGTAGGGCGGTACCTTCTCCTCGACGGTGGCGGTGCAGAGGACGCGGGTGTTGCCGGCGCTGATCAGTGCCGATCCCTCGGCATAGAGGTTCACGCCCAACTCGATCTGCAGCGGCCGTAGCTCATCCGGCTGCCGGCCGTCGGGGCGGCTCATTTGCCGATCATCCTGATCACGCCTATCGATACCTCAAACAACAGCAGGAGAGGGATTATCAGGGCGAGGGGCGTGATGGGGTCGACACCGGGCGTGACGATGTAGCCGACGGCGCAGATTGCGAAGATCGCATGGGGCCGGTGGGCGCGCAGCCAGCTCGACTTGACGACCCCGATCAAGGCGCCCAGCACCAGCGCCACGGGGAACTCGAAGGTGGTGCCGAAGGCCAGCATCAGGAGAACCACGAAGCCGATGTACGCGCCGGCTTCGGGGAAGAACACCAGGCTCGAGTCGTGGCTGACGGCGCCAATGATTCGCACCGCGACGTACAGGAAGAGGTAGGCCAGGGCGCCGCCCGCCGCGAAGAGCACAATCGAGCTCAAGAGCAGCGGAGCGGCGAAGCGGCGCTCGTTTGGCTTCAGCCCTGGGGCGACGAAGGTCCAGACCTGGTGCAGCACGGCCGGCAGTGCGATCACCAGTCCGACCACCAGGCCGACCTTCAGGTGGATCGTGAAGAAGCCCATCGGGCTGAAGTAGTGGAGGGGCTGGTGCAGGTACTCCAATGGGCGTACCAAAAGGTCGATGACAAGGCCGGACGCGACCAGCCCGATGATGCTGCCCACCCCCCAGCAGATCAGCGAGACGATCAGCACCCGCCGTAATTCCTCGAGGTGCTGGATCAGTGTCATGCGTCGCTCTTCCCAGTCCGACATGGGATCGGGGAGCGTCTCGGGTTCGGGGGCGACGAAGAGAGGGCGCTCGCTCATCCGGTGGTGCTCACGTCAAGGCCCTGAAGGCGGTATTCGCAAGAGGCGGTATTCGCGGAGACAAAGCCGCGGCCGCGGCGGC
>DAITAT010000018.1:0-30639 GCA_036824145.1 Candidatus Dormiibacterota bacterium | reverse complement strand
TTGCCAAGGTAGGGGTCGCGGGTTCAAATCCCGTCTCCCGCTCCAGCGTCAAATTCTGAACGGGGCTTGAGTTCACGCGAGTCATCCTTCACCCCGGCCAAACGGTCAGGCGCCGGGAGCGGAGAAACATGGCTCCATGCGGACGATGGCGGTACCGACGGTGGCGTACAGGCAGCCGTCGATGCCCAATGTCATGAAGTCGCCGCGCTGGCCGCCACTGGCGACCACCGAAACCCCGTTGCCGTGATATGTGTCGATCTGCAAGATGGTTCCGTCGTTGGCGTTGACGAAGACTTTCCCCGAGACGTCTAGGTCGCCACTTCTGGCTCCGTCACCCATAACGACCGTCCCGTCGGGATTGTGGCAGCACAGATCGAGTTTGAGTACCTGCTGGCCGGAGCGGTCGTAGCCGAAGATCGCCTGCCCCCGCACGTCGGCTACATAGAGCCTGCTGCCGTCGGCATTCAAAGTATCGCCATCAAAGCTGCCTGGCGCCACGAGATGGACGCGGGGTAGGCCGTGGAGGTCGTCGATGCGGTACAGGCCCTCGGACGCGACCACGAACATGCTGTCGCCCTGCGGGTCAGCCGCCATACCCAAAGCGCCGTTCAGCGCGACGAGCATAGGTCCCCGTTCCAACGTGTTCGGGTCGAACGTGTAGATCCCCGGCGTCCCACCGGCAAGACCTGTGCCGCGCGCGGCGAAGTAATACCGCCCGCCTTCGAAGAGCAGGCTGGAGTCGGCACCGACCACGCGTCGCGGGTTGGCATCGGCTTCGGTGCCGCCGTAGAGCGAAAAGCGGCTGATCGCCCCGTTGAATCCGCTCACGTAGATGTGAGCCCTGTCCTCGATAAAGCCCAGGGCGCCTTCGGGGATTGTCGCGACCGTGTGGCTGGTGGTGAATGGTGGGAAGTAGCGTACGAACCCTCCCGGCGTAGTCAACGCCACCGGCGCTATTAGGCGCGCCGGCTGAGCCGGTGAGCCGAAGTGGATCGCGCCGGCGCCCTCCACCGCCGCCAGGACCAGCAAGGCGGCGACGGTGACAGCGGCGAGGTTGGCGACTGGGGCGAACATCCGCCCAAGACTTGCGGGCAGGTGCTTCACAAACGGCACGAGCGCGAGAAGTGAGCTACTGCCGATGGTGTAGTAGAGGCGGTAGCGCGGGATCTTGCTGAAAGCCTGGACCACAGCTGGGTCGAACTGAGTCCCCGAGCACCTGGCGAGTTCCCGTCGAGCAGCGCCAACTGTCATCGGGGGCTGGTATGGGCGAACCGCGGTCATGACCTCGAAGCTGTCCACCACCGCAAGGACGCGACCGATGCGAGAGATCTCGTCGCCGCGCAGGCCGTACGGATAGCCCGAGCCGTCGTAATTCTCATGGTGGTGCTCGACGGCGCGAGCGAACTCCTCGCCAAGCCACGGCATCATCGAGCGCGCCAGCCGCGCGCCGGCCTCGGGGTGCTGCCGGAGGATGCCCCATTCCTCTTCGTCTGGCCTGCCCCGTTTGTTGAGAATCGCGGGCGCGATCGTGAGCTTGCCGACATCGTGGAGAACTGCCGCCCAGCGAAGCCGGTCGCGATCATCCCGGATCATTTGCATCTTGTTGCCCAGCATCTCGGCGAAGAGGCGCACCCGCTCCGAGTGAGCGCGGGTTCGGACGTCGTGGGCACTCAGAGCCAAGGCGAGGATGAGAACAACCTCGGCTCTCTCCGCCTTTTCCGCTGTCTCCCCCAGCACGAAAGCGCGGTTCACCTCGCGCTCCAGGTCCCTGGCGCGCGGCCGCCGGCGCGCGACCGCAAGTCGCGAGGGCGCGGCATCGGGAAATGCCAGTGAGATGTTGAGGAGCATCGCCAGCGGGAGCATGCGACGAGCCACCCACCGCGTGAGGAACAGGACCAGGGTGCTGGCGAGAAAAATCGGCAGCAGCCACAAGAGGGTGCGCGCCAGCCCAACCGGGGGCGGAATGGCACGGCTCCAGGCCAGGTCGACCTCGGCGGCGACGATCAGCGGCAGGGTGACGACGGCCAGGCGCAGGCCGAGGCTGAGCAGGGGGCGCGAGCGCCAGCGAGCCACCGGCGTTGTCTCAAATTGCCAACCTGTCATGGTGCGCCTAAGATAGCCCACCGCGGAGTCGAATCCGGCCCACGGGCCGGCATCAGTCCAGGTAAGGGGATTGCGCGATCGACCGCACCGTGACCAAGTAGCGGCAAGGCTTCAGCCGAAGCAGGGCAGCCTCTGCTTCAACTTCAGGACCGGGTCAAAGAGGTCGCCGTCGCGGTCCAGCCGCGCGAGGACCTCGTCGGCGGTGAAGGACAGATCTTTCCGGCGACCCCTGTGACGGGCCTCGACCTCATCCCAGGACACCGGCGCCGACACCGTCGGCCGTTCGCGCGCCCGGAGCGAGTACACACACACGGTGGTCTTGTGGTCGTCGTTCTGGCTCCAGTCGACGAAGACCTTGCCCTTACGCAGTTCCTTACTCATGCTCGACAGCACCCGCTGGGGATTCTTGCGCTCCAGTTCCTGGGCCACCGCCAGCGCCGCCGCTTTGGTCTCTTCATAGGTGATGACCGTATTGAGGGGCACGTACACCTGCAGTCCCTTGGAGCCGGAGGTCTTGGCGAAGCATTTCAGCTTCAACTCGGCGAACAGGTCCCGGAGCTGAAGGCCGACATTGCAGCACTCCTTGATCGTCGCGGGCGCGCCGGGATCCAAGTCGAATACCAGCATCGTCGGCCGATGGATGTCGTCGGCCAGCGCCAGAGAGGTGTGCAGCTCGAGGCCGGCCATATTGGCCACCCAGACCAGGCTGGGCAGGTCGTCGACAACGCAGTAGTTGATGTTGTCCTGGTTGCGCCCGCTCCACACCGACACGGTGCGAAACCATTCGGGCCGGTGGCTGGGACACTTCTTTTCGTAGAAGAACTGACCGTCGACGCCGTCGGGATACCGCTTCAGAGTCAGGGGCCGCCCGGCCATGTGTGGCACCAGCGCCGGGGCAACACGGGTGTAGTAATCGATCACCTGGGCCTTGGTGAACCCGACCGCCGGGTAGAAGATTTTGTCCAGGTTCGAAAGCTTGAGTCGGCGACCCTCGACCTCGACATGGATGGCTTGCATCACCGAACAAGCTTGCAGTATTCGTGACGCTATCGGCACAAATCGCGCTCCGAGGACGAATTCCGAGCGGCGAGGTCGTCAGCAAACCTTTACAGTTATGGCGTTCCAATTTGGGACCCCGAATAGGACACTGGAACGGATGCCTCATTTGCATTCGTGGCGCGCCCTGGCGATTGGCGCCATCCTTCTCGCCGCCAGCCCAGTCGCCGGGCTGGCCGCGACGCCCGCGTCTCAGCCGTCGCCGTCGGCCACCCCTGCCCCGAGCTGCACGGTGCCGCCCGGCCTCGAGGGTGACCCGCAGGAACAAGCCCTGGCGGCGCAATGCAAGGCGGAGCAGGCCAAGATCGAGACCGAGAAGGGCAAGCTGAGCGACAACCTGGCTCTGGCCCAGGGGACCAGCGACAGCCTCCAGCAGATGTTGAAGCAGACCCGCGACGCGGTTGTCGCCAACCAGAAGCTGCAGGACCAGACCAGGGTCGACATCCAGGCGCTGGAGGTGCACGAGGCCGCGACAAGTGGCCAGATCGATGCAACGAAGCGCCGGCTCAACCTCCGCCGTACCGAGTTCGCAGACTATCTCCGGCGCAGCTACAAGTACCAGCCCGACCTCATCGCCGAGATCTTCGAGAGCAAGGGCATCAGCGACTTTCTCACCCGGGCAGCGGCCTTGCTGTCGATCCGTAATTACGGCAGCCACCTGCTCCACAGCATCAAAGACGAGGAGCACCGCCTGCAGCAAGAGGACGACCAACTCCGCCGTGACCACGACTCTTCGGTCAAGAAGCAGAAGGATCTCATCGACGCCCAGAACCAGCTGATCACCAGCGAGGTCAAGGAGGCCGCCATCCTCAGCGCCTTACAGGGCTCGATCAAGGCCGGACAGAACGAGCTGGCCAGCGCCAACGGGCAGAGCGCCGCCCTGGTGGCCCAGATCGTGGCGGCCCAGATCGCTCGCGAGGACGACCTCATCCAGGCCGCCAACGACGCCGCCTGGGCGGCCGCCAAGGCCTGGATGGCGAGCAACAACATCGTCTACCCGACCTCGGTCGGCCACTCGATCAAGTACCCCTTCATCTGGCCCACCACAACGGGCACCGTGAGCCAGTGGTTCGGGCCGACCGATTACGGCGCCGAGCCGCCGGGGTTCGGCGCGGCCCACTTCCATGCTGGGATCGACGACGCCAACGACTCCGGCACTCCGGTGCTGGCCGCGGATGACGGCGTGGTTGTCGCGGCCGAGGACAGCATGCTCGCCGGCCACCTCATCGGCTATGGGCGTCACGTGATCATTGCCCACCACAACGGCCTGATGACCCTTTACGGTCACCTCGAGGGCTACTTCGTGAAGGCTGGCGACAAGGTCCAGCAGGGACAGACGATCGGCCTGATGGGCTCCACAGGCAACTCCAGCGGGCCGCACGTGCACTTCGAGGTGCGCGTCAACAACAGCCCCGTCGACCCCAAGCCGTATCTCCCTCCCAACGGGCCCAACGGCTTCAGGGGCTAGGCCGCGGCGGCCCGCTGCCCTCAAGGCGGGCGTGACGCTTGCGCAGGTCGACCAGGCAGCGCTCCTCGCTGGGGCTGCGTGAGCGGCTCTCTTCGAGAGCCTCGAGCGCAGCCGAGACCACCTCGATGGCGGCGCTTCGATCCTTGCGCCGGTGCTCCAGGATCTTGGCCAGCATGATGCCTGCCTCCCAGGGTCGGGGATAGCGCCGCCAGGTCGCTTCCACAACGGCTTCAGCCCGTTCGAGAAGCCGGTGCCGGCGCAGCGCGATGGCCAGGCGCAGCCCCAGCACGTAGGCCAGCTCCACCGGGGTCCAGGCTCCCGGCCACACCTCGCCGTCCCAGGCGCAGTCGGCCTCCTCCCAGAGTTGGTCGTAGATCGCGATGGCGCGCTCCACCTGGCCGCCGCTTTCCAGCAGTCGAGCCAGGCCGAAGCGGTCAAGCGGATGGGCCGCCGCCCCCGAGTCAGGCAACCCGAGCAGGTGATCCAGGAGCAGGCTGAGGCTGACGACATCCTGCCGGTTGTGGGCCAGCACCGAGCGCAGCAATTCCGGGTCGCGGCTGCGAAGGTAGGCGAAGTACATCTCCGGGATGAGGTGACCGGGGATGTCGTCGCCGCGGTCCCGTCCCAGCACCAACGCCTCCACGTTCTGCAGGGTGCAGCTGCCGAGCCGGGCCTTGAAGATGCGCCGCACTGGGTGCAGCAGGTCGAGGTGAGGCTTGAGCAGGCACCCCGGCGACCGGCGCGACACCAGCAGGCGCCCGGTCAGCACCGGGGCGTCGAAGCTGCGCCCGTTGTAGCTGACCACCGCGGCGCTGCGCTCGAGGTCGAGGCTGATGGCCTCCAGGAAGGGCTGCTCGAAGGCGGGGTCGGCCAGCAGGTACTGGCGCATCAACAGCCCACCGCCGACCCGCCAGGCCATCGCCATCAGGAAGACCTGGTTGCCGACGCCGCCCGAGAGGCCGGTGGTCTCGGTGTCGAAGAAACACAGCCCTGGTTCTGGTGGCGCCGCGCAGTCGCCAAACAGCCAATCCGGGGCCCCGCTCCAGGCGGCGCGGGGCGGCAGCGGCAACAGCTCCTCGATGAGGACGAACTCCCCGGCGGCATTCTCGCCTACGCTGCCGCCCACGCCCGCGGCCAGCCCGGCCAGGTCGGCAGCGCGCGTCGGTGGCCGCGGGCGCGGGTGGCGGCCGAGGCTCTCAAGCCGATCTTGCAGCAGCATCCTGGACCTCGATCCCGCCCGGCTCCGCCCTCGCCAGCGCCAGCGCCGCGGCTTTGCTGTCGACGTCCCGCTCGACCATGGCGCCGATGCACGACGGGCAGCCACCGGCGCAGCCGCAGCCGGCGATCAAGTCGGCGGCCGCCAGAAGCAGCTGGTCGTGGAGCTCGAACAACCGAGGGCTTAGCCCCACGCCCCCGGGGAAGACGTCGTATACAAAGATTGTCGGGCCGCCGGTCTGCGGGGATCGGACCTGCGCCGCCACTCCGAGGTCCCGCGGGTCGCACATCAGGAACACCGACGCGCTGTGCCTGAGAACGTGAGCCAGGCCCTGCAACCCGGCCTGGAGAGCCAGGCGAGGGTATGTCGCAGCCAGTTCGGCGGGCACCCGCAACCAGTAGCTGGTGGTGTGGAGGTCGACCTGGGGCAGGTCGACAGGGCCGGCGCCGACGGCCTCGTGGGTGTGGAAGCGGATCTTCTTGAAGACCGTCGCCAGCGACGAGACCTGGACCTCGCCATGGGCCTTGACCAGGACTCCATCGGCGCTGTCGAAGGACTCCAGGACCTGCACCGTGGCGGCCCGGTCGGCATCGGTGTAGTAGTCGACATTGACAGGCCGCACGTAGGCCTTCTTCTCGGCCCAGTCGAGATGGTCGACGTGGAACTGCTGCCCTTCGTGGAGATAGATCGCCTGGTCGTGGAGCATGGTCTGGGCCGCGAACTGGTCCATCTCCCCGATCACACGGGCGCCGGCGCTACCGGCTCCGCCGGAGGCGTTGCTGATGTCGATGATGACGACGTTCTCGGCCAGGATCGAGCGAAGGCTGACCTCTGACGCAGGGAACACCTCTGACGACCAGTACCACCGACCCGCCGAGTGGTGGGCCTGGCCTTCGGCCTCGAGAACTCCAAGCATCTCCCCCACTCGCGACCGCCCGAAGTCCTCGTGCTCATCAAATGGGACCTCGAACAGCGACGCTTGCAGGTGGCCCAGCAGGACCAGCAGGTTGTCGGGATCGACCAGGCCGTGCTCCGGCGAGCTCCCCAGGAAGTACTCCGGGTGGCGCGCCAGGAACTGGTCGATCGGGCTGCTGGAGCAGACCAGGATCCCCACCGACGGCTCGTCCCGGCGGCCGGCGCGCCCCAGCTGCTGCCAGGTCGAGGCGATGCTGCCGGGATAGCCGCAGAGCACCGCCGCCTGCATCTGGCCGACGTCGATGCCCAGCTCCAGAGCATTGGTGGCGACCACCCCGCGTACCCGGCCGCTGCGCAGGCCGCGCTCGATCTCGCGCCGCTGCCCCGGCAGGTAGCCGCCGCGATAGCCCCGGATGTCGCCGTGGCGGCCAAGGCGATCGCTGCCAGCCTGCTTGAGGTAGCTGAGCAGCACCTCGACCTGCAGCCGGCTGCGGCCGAAGACGATGGTCTGGGCGCCCCCGGCGAGGAAGTGGGCCGCGATCCGCTGCGACTCCAGCAGCGACGAGCGCCGCAACCCCAGGTCGGCGTTGACCACCGGCGGGTTGTAGAAGACCAGGCGCCGTTCCGCTGCAGGGGCCCCGTTTCGGTCCACCACCGTGACCGGCCGCTCCAGGATCTTCGACGCCAGTTCGCCGGGGTTGGCAATCGTAGCCGAGGCGCAGATGAAAGTCGGCGCGGCGCCGTAGAAGGCGCAGACCCGGTGCAGCCGGCGGATGACGTTGCCGAGGTGGCTGCCGAACACACCGCGGTAGGCGTGGAGCTCGTCGATGACGACGTACTCCAGGTTCTGGAAGAGCTTCAGCCACTTGGTGTGGTGCGGCAGGATCGCCGCGTGGAGCATGTCGGGGTTGGTGATGACGATGTGACCGGCCTCGCGGATGGCGGAGCGCGCGTTGGGAGGGGTGTCGCCGTCGTAAGTGAACGTCCGGATGCCGCAGTCGAGGTGGCCGCACAGTTCCGTCAGCTCCGCCAGCTGGTCCTGGGCCAGGGCCTTGGTGGGGAACAGGTAAAGGGCGCGGGCGTCCGGCTCGCGGAGAACCCGGCTGAGGACGGGCAGGTTGTAGCAGAGGGTCTTACCCGAGGCGGTGGGCGTCACCACCACGGTGTCCTGCCCGGCGGCCACGCTGTTGAAGACATCGGCCTGATGGCTGTAGAGACGCTGAATGCCCCGCACACTCAACGCGTGGCGTAGGTTGCCGGGAACCACGTCCGGGATCTCGGCGAACGCCGGGTCCCGCGCCGGGATCAGGTGGTCAAGCGCCACCCCCGAGCGAAAGGCGGGGTCACGGAGAAGATCGTCAAGGATTTGGACGGCGCCCATCGGACCGCATCATAGCGTACGAATGTTCGCCGTACAAGTGTTCGTCGCCAATCCCGGCGGCTGATTGCGGGTAGTGGGTCAGTTTGATGCGCCGCGCCGGATCACTGGCAGGAACTACACCACAAGGGCCTTCCAGTCTCACCCATCTTGAAGAAGAGCCGGAGCCGCCGAAGCTACCGGTGGAGGTTCGTAAACCCCCAGATCATCCCCTACATCCCGCTCCGCGGAAAGAGGAGTGGGCGCCTGCCTAAGGATTGGGCCGCTTCCCACCTAGCCGCTGCCGCTTTCTTCGCGATCTCCGACCGCTGCTTGGCCGTTAGCTTCTCGGCCCTAGCGTTGCCGCCCTTCTTGCCGCCCTTGCTGCCAAGGAGCCTCGCTGCCGCCCGCTCAGGGGTTAGCTCGGGGTCAGGCTGAGGGTCGGTTGCATCATCTGTGATGCTCTTGGCCAGGGAATTGAGATCGGTTGGGCGCTTGCCGCGTGAGCGATCAGGCACACCCTGCTTCGCAGCACCGGAGCCACCGGTTGTCAACCGGGGCAATCACAAAACCGCACAAGTAAACGCCGGCGCGTGTCGTTACAGTTATTGACCAACTAGGAGGTGGCCCTCATTCCAATGCACCCATTCCGATCTCTCATGGAGACGCTCAAGGAGCGCCTCCGCAACAACCAAGGCCAGGGCATGGTCGAGTACGCCCTCATCCTTGTGCTGATCGCGGTCGTCGTAATTGTCGTCCTCATCATTCTGGGCAACCAGGTCCAGAACGTCTTCTCGAATATCTCGGCAGGCCTGAGCCTTTAGCTCGGCCACGTGGATGATCTGAGCTGGCGGCCGTTGCCCGCCGGCCGGTCATTCTTGAGCCTCACGGGGCGAGCCGGATTCAAACTGACCCCCTACCTGATTGGGCCAAATCCTGACAGGCGCTTCGGGCTCTGTCACCTCGCGAACTTGTAAAGTCTGCCCGTGAGAACAGGGACCACGACCGAGGTCGAGCTCAAGTTCCTCGACCCTGACCTGGATCAGGTCCGGGCGCGCCTCCAGGAGGCCGGCGCCCGCCTGGAGCAACCTCGGGAGTTCGAAACCAACCTCGTCTTCGACGACGCCGACCACGGCCTCCGCAACAGCCGGCGGCTGCTGCGACTGCGCAATGGCCATGAGCTCACCGTCAAGATCCCGCTCGAGGACTCGACGTACAAGGCGCGCCAGGAGATCAACCTGGACGTGGACGAGGGCGACATCGAGGCGTTCCTGGCGGGCCTTGGCTACCAGGTCGATTGGCGCTACGAGAAGTGGCGCGAGGGCTGGGACCTCGACGGCATGTTCGTCACCCTCGACGAGCTTCCCTTCATCGGCGCGGTCGTCGAGATCGAGGGGGACCGGGACAAGATCGACAGCACCGCCGAGAACCTCGGCCTCGCCGGCAACCGCACCTCCACCGCCAATTACGAGGGCTTGTACCGCGAGTACGCAGATGTCCACGGCATCGAGGGCGGCGACATGACGTTCGCCGGCGAGGCGGCGCGCGCCTAGCTCGAGATCGGTTTCCCCGCCGCTGCCCAGGCGTCCGTCCCGCCCGCAATCGAGCTGACGTCGGTCCGGCCACCCAGCTTCTCAAGCAACTCGGCGGCGGCCGCCGAGCGGCCGCCCATCTTGCAGACGGTCAGGATGCGGCCCTCGGGGACCTCGGCCAGCCTCGCCTCCAACTCCGGCAGCGGGATATGAACCGAGCCGGTCACGTACTTCTCGGCGCGCTCGTCGTGATTGCGAACGTCGAGGATGACGGCGCCTTCCGCCTGGAGCCTGGCGGCTTCCTCGATGTCGATCTCGTCGCACTCGACGAGCCGGCCCACGGCCTCCTTCTGGATCCTCATGCGCCGACACCGGCCTGGATGCGGTCGATGATGGCATCCGCCACCTGGCTGGTGCCGACGGCGGTGGGGTCGCTGCGGTCCGGCTTCATGTCGTAGGTCACCGACTTGCCTTCGGCGATGACGGAGGCGATCGCCTCCTCCAGCCGCCGAGCGGCTTCGGGCTCCTTGAGGTGGCGCAGCATCATCACCCCTGACAGCAGCATCGCCATCGGGTTCATCTTGTTCTGGCCGGCGTATTTGGGGGCGCTGCCGTGGGTGGCCTCGAAGACCGCGATCTCGTCGCCCATGTTGGCCCCGGGGGCCAGGCCCAGTCCCCCGATCAGCCCCGCGCCGAGGTCGGAGACGATGTCCCCGTAGAGGTTGGGCAACACCAGCATGTCGTACTTCTCCGGCACCTGGACCAACTGCATGCACATGTTGTCGACGATGCGGTCCTGGAACTCGATGTCGGGATAGTCCTTGGCGACCTCCTGGGCCACACGCAGCCACAGCCCGTCGGTGAACTTCATGATGTTGGCCTTGTGGATCGCGGTGACCTGATTGCGGCCGTTGGCGCGCGCGTACTCGAAGGCGGATTTCACCACGCGGCGGGTGCCGAAGATGGAGATCGGCTTGATCGACAGCCCCGAATCCGGCCGGATCGACTTGCCGGCGGCGGCGCTGATCTCCTCGATCATGCGCTTGCACTCCTCGGTGCCCTCCTCGAACTCGATCCCCATATAGATGTCCTCGGTGTTCTCGCGCACCATCAAGATGTCGATGTCGGTGTAGCGGGAGCGCACGCCCGGGTAGCTCTTGCAGGGACGGAAGAGGGCGTACAGGTCGAGCTCCTTGCGAAGAGCGACGTTGACCGAACGGAACCCCTTCCCCACCGGCGTCGTGATCGGTCCCTTGATGGCCACCTTGTTGCGACGGATTGACTCCAGCACATTGTCGGGAAGGGGCGTGCCGTACTCCTCCATCACGTTCTCGCCCGCCTGCAGGACCTCCCACTCGAAGCCGACCCCGGTGGCGTCGAGCGCTCGCATGGTGGCCTCGCTGAGCTCGGGACCGACGCCGTCGCCGGGAATCATCGTTACCTTGTGCGCCATCTCTCTGCTCTCGTCTCCCTTGCCGCTGGGTTGATTCAGATTACAAACTCGCCGTCCCGCATCAGGTACTGCCCGTCGACCCTGATGGTCGAACCAGTGGCCACCACGTCACAGTGGCTGGGGCAATCCCAGCCCGCCCCCGTCTCCTTGGGGTAGGGGTAGCCAAAAGCCACGTGGACCCCGGGGATCTTTTCGTCCTGGAGCAGGTTACCGGACAGCTCCTTGAGAGCCACGTTGGTCCCCACCGCAAACTCACCCGCGCGGTTGCTGTTTTCGTGCTGCGCCAGGTACTTGTCCATCTCCGCACGGAGGGCGTCATCGGGGTGAGACACCTTGCGTACGCGGCCCCCCGCAACCTCAAATCGCATCGGCGTCTCGAGGATGCCGTACTTCTCTGAGAAATGATCGCCGAGGACCTCCGCGCCAAGCACCCCATCGAGCGACGCCGGGGAGGTGAAGGTCTCACCCTCGGGAAGGTTGCCCCACTCACCGGGAGCGTGATAGATCCCGGGACACGGGTGCCACCGGAGCCGGGAGGGGTCCAGGGTGGCGCGGAGGTCGGTGCCGGATGGCGCCTGGACTTCGACCAGGCGCGCCTCTTTGAGGATCTCGTTGACCTGCGCCGTGAGCCGTGCGATCTCGATGTAGTCGGCCGCCATCCCCTCGGCCATACAGCGGTCGTCGATGCCAATCATGTGCCCGTGTCGAGCCTTGAGCTCGTAGATGACATGGTTCATGTAGGGCCTGCGGAGACCAAGCTCCCCCTCTTTGCCGGTGGCGACGTAGAAGGAGACATCCGGGTCGATCTCGTCAACCCTCTCGGTCAGCGCCTCGGGCAGGTGCAACGCGGGCCGCTCGACGAAGTCCTCGATCTTGAGCAGGTGCACCCGGGCCTCACGCAGCTCGCACTCCTCGGCGACAGCGTGGCCAATGTGCTCCCGCTCGTTGTCGGTGAGGATCAGTACCTTCTCGTCGCGACTGACTCCCATGCAGACGCCGACCGCGTTGGCGGCGCCGCGGCTTAGTTCGAGCATGGGGCCAAGTTTAGGTGCCTGCGGCGACGCTGTTGGGGCGCGGGGCGCTACTTGTAGCGGTACGTGATGCGGCCACGCTGCAGGTCGTAGGGCGAGATCTCTACCTTGATCCGGTCGCCGAGCAGGATGCGGATGTAGAACTTGCGCATCTTGCCGGCGGCGTAGGCAATGACCTGGTGGTCGTTGTCGAGCTTGACCCGGAACATCGCGTTGGGGAGCGCCTCGATCACCTCGCCATCCAGCTCGATGACCTCTTCCTTCTTGTCGGGGGCCTCTTCGGTCTGAACCTTGCGACGGCGCGGACCTCCACGGGGCGGGCGCCGTGGACCCTTTCTAGCGATGCTGAATCCTCATAAAACGGTGGCTAGTCTATCAGCCGGCGGCTTCCGGGTTGATCCGCGACCTCATCAAAAGAAGGGCCGACGAGATCGCCGCCACCGCTGTCACCGACGCGGCCAGCTGCAAGGGGAGCGACGCTTTCAGTGTCGAGGGCGACACCGCCAGCGCCGCCTGGAACCCCGGGTAGGCCAGGAATACGTCAGCGAGGAACACCAGCGCGAGGGCGCCGCCCGCCCAGAACCCGAGCCGGTGGCGGGAGATGAGGAAGACAGCCACCGGGAGCGCCAGCGTCGCCTGGGCGAAATGGTGGTCCCAGGCAAACGGGGAAACCAGGGGCAACAGCAACAGCAGGCAGCTGTACTCGATCCACTCCCGCTCCGCATTCCGCGGGCCCGCTCGCGTGACCAGCCAAACCAGCACCGCCACCACCGCCAGCTGCGCCGCCAGCCAGACCGCCCGAAACGGCAAACCGGGTGACACGATTGGCAGCCCGTTGAGGTCTGGGCGCCAGGCGCGCAGGATCACCCCGTTGAGGCTCTGGTTGAGCACGTTGGCGGTGCCGCCGGAGGACCCGATCACCGCGGCGGCGTATTTCGGCCAAAAGGCTATCCAGGCCCAGGCGAGGGTCAGCAGCGACAGGACAGCTGCGCTCCCTGCGGCGACGAAGCACAGGCGCCAATCCCGGCGGTAGGCGAAGTAGGCCAGCATCAGCAAAGGCGTCACCTTGACCGCGATGGCAGCGCCAAGAGCCGCGCCCCCAAGCCCCGGTCGTCCTTTCTGATGGGCGAGCAGGGCAACCGCCATGGCCAGGCCGACGAATACCCCCAGCTGGCCTTCCTGGAAGGAGTCGCGCAGCGGCGGGAAGAAGATCACCAGCGATGCAGCCAGCAGGGCTTCCGCCGGGGTCGGCCTGCCCAGACCGCGGTAGACCGCCAGCAGGATGCCGGCTGCCGCGAGAAGCTCGAGCCCGATCCACGCCGCCCTGCCCAGCTCTTCCGGCAACACCGTCCAGGGCCAGAACAGCATCAGGAATGCGGGGGCATCGAGGACGGGCGTGCGAAAGAGCGATGAGCCGCCTTCGACGAGCTGGTATGGGTTGTTGCCGTGCCAGGCAAGACGCCCGGCAGCCAGGAAGTAGGTGCGGTAGTCGGTCATGTTCGCGAACGACTCGCCGATCAATGCCACCAGCCGGGCAGCGGCCACTAGCGCGACCACGATTGGCAGTAACAGCCTGAACCGAGGGTGGCCGAAGGTCCGAAGCAGGGGCAGGGAGAGGATCCTGGTGCCGAGAGACGGAATCGAACCGCCGACACGTGGTTCTTCAGACCACTGCTCTACCAACTGAGCTATCTCGGCACGGGGGCCGATTCTATCGCGCGGTTGGTTCTCAACAGCGGATAGGCCGCCGCCACCATCACCAGCACCATCGACGGCAGCAGCCCGGTGGGGAAGATCGGCGCCGGCGACAGGATAACCGGGGCGCAGAGCAGGATCACGAGCCAGGGCGCTGCGGTAGCCGCCCAGGGCAGCGCGGCGAAACCTGGGCGACGCGCCAGCCGGATCAGCGCCGGTAGCGCGTAGATGGCGACGTAGTAGGTCGAGATGATGGTGGAGAGCACGCCCAGGGAGAGCGCCAGGGCGGTGCGGTCGAGGTCGAGTGGCCGGCCACGATCGCGCCAGGCCAGCAGCGCCGCCGCGAGGCAGACCAGGGCTTCGAGGGCGACCGGCCCCGGGAAGCCAAACAGGGCACGGGCGAGCTTGACCAGGCCCACGGCGTTGTAGATCGAGACGTTGTGCAGGTAGTCGCTGACCCAATTGGGGTCCCAGACTTGAGCCACGATGGTCAGCGGTATCAGCACCACGCCCATCCCCAGAAGGCCTCGAAGCAGCCGCCGCGGACGACCCCAACCAGAGATCGCGACCATGGTCAGAATGGGGAGCGCGTTGGTCGTTCGTGAAAGGCCGACCGCAAGGGCGAGCCCGGCGACGAACCAGAGATCGCGGCGCTGGGCCCAGATCGCCACGCTCAGGGCAGCCAATCCCAGCACGCTCATCATCTGGTCCAACCGGAGCAGGCTGACCACCGGCAGGGAAAACAGGAAGACGACGGCCCAGGGCGGCACCTCCCCGCCCGGTCCGCGCGCCCAGCCATAGATCACCCCCACCATCAACGCCAGGGAGATCAGGCGGGTCGCCATCTCGGCGATATCCAGCGGCAGCGCCGCCAGCGGAACCAGCATCGCGGTGTACTGCTGGGCGTACCCCAGGTTTACGGAATCGCCATACCAGGGGTACGAGCTGTGCCCGTGGAGGAGCGCCGCGGCCGCCCGCAGGTTGGGCTCCAGGTCCTCTCGGGCGGCGAACCACCCCACCGCGTGTCCCGCCGCACGATCATCGCGGGCGTCGCCGGCGAAGAAGACCAACTGGCCGGCGCTGCCGAGGGCCACGACCAGCAGCAGCCCGGCGAGAAATCGTGGGCGGAGCAGGGCTCGAACCTGCGACCTCCTCGGTGTAAGCGAGGCGCTCGTACCAGCTGAGCTATCCGCCCCCGGCTGCATCGGGCCCGAGTCTATCGCCTCATGCGAGCATGGCCACGCCCCGGCGTGCCGTCAGCCGGCGTTGCGCAGGCGCACCAGCTTGTCTCGGTCGACCTGGCGCTCGGCGTGGTACGAGCTTCGCACCAGCGGCCCCGACTCGACCCAGCGGAAGCCGAGGGCCAGGGCCTCTTGCTTGAGGCCTGCGAACTCGTCGGGGTGGTAGTAGCGCATCAGTTCGTGGTGCTTGAGGCTGGGTCGCAGGTACTGGCCGATGGTCAGGATCTCCACATCGGCCGCGCGGATCTGGGCCATCAGTTCGAGAAGCTCGTCCCAGGTCTCCCCCAGCCCGACCATGAAACCGGTCTTTGTCTGGGTCCCAGGGTCGAGGTCCCGGGCCCGCCGCAACAGCTCCAGGGATTGGTCCAGGTCGGCTTTGGGGCGCACCCGGCGGTAGAGGCGCCGGACTGTCTCGACGTTGTGGTTGAGGATCTCGGGCTGGGCCGCCATCACCGCCTCCAGCGCCTCCCAGTTGCCCTGGAAGTCGGGGATCAGCACCTCGATCGAGGTCTGGGGACAGAGCCGGCGGGTCTGGGTGATGGTCTCGGCGAACATCCGCGCCCCGCCGTCGGGGAGGTCGTCGCGGTCGACCGAGGTGATGACGGCGTGGAGGAGGCCCATCTTGGCGATCGACTCCGCCACCCGCCGGGGCTCGTCCTCGTCCAGCCAGGTCGGCCGCCCGGTCTTCACGGCGCAGAAGGCGCAGGCCCGGGTGCAGGTGTCGCCCAGAATCATGAAGGTGGCCGTGCCCGCGGTCCAGCACTCGCCGATGTTGGGGCAGTGGGCCTCCTCGCACACGGTGTGGAGGCGCTCCTCGCGCATCAGCTCCTTCAGGTTTGAGTACGTGGGACCGGCCGGCAGGCGAACCTTCAGCCATTCCGGCCGGCGACCGCCAAAGGACTCCGGGCCGCCACCCACGCCGCTGAGAACCGGCAGCTCTTCCATCAGTAGATCATCGTCCCCGAGCCCATCGCCTCGAGCGCCTTCTTGACGCCGCCAAGAAAACCAGCCGCCTGCAGGCCGTCCACGACGCGATGGTCGAAGGAGAGGCCGATGAACATCATCGAGCGGATGCCGATGACGTCCCCCGGCATCACCACCGCGCGCTTGACGACCGCATCCATGGTCATGATCCCGGCCTGGGGCTGGTTGATGATGGCCGCCGACAGGACGGTGCCGAAGGTACCCGGGTTGTTGACGCAGAAGGTGCCGCCCTCGACGTCGGCGACCTGCAGCGCGCCGGCGCGGGCACGGCTGGCCAGGTCGTTCAGCTTGTGGGCGAGGCCGCTGATGCTGAGCTGGTCGGCGTTGTGGATGACGGGGACGATCAGTCCCTCGTCGAGGCCGACAGCGACGCTGATGTTGATCGCCTTCTTGCGCAGGATCCCCTCAGGCTTGAAGGTGGCGTTCATCGCGGGGTGATCCTTGAGCGACTCCACCACCGCCTTGAGGACGAAAGGCACGTATGTCAGGTCGACGCCCTCGCGGGCCTTGAACTGCTCCTTCTCCGCGGTCCGCAGGGCCACCACGCTGCTCATGTCGACCTCGGTGGCGCACCAGGCGTGCGGCGAAGTCTGCCGGCTGCGGACCATGTGCTCGGCGATCGCCTTGCGCATCGGGCTCAGCGGCACCAGCTCGTCGCCTTCGGCGGAGGGTGGGGTTGGTGGAGCCTGCGCCGCGGGCGTGGGCGCGGCCACGGGAACTTCGTGGCCGGCCGCGGTACCGCCGCCGGCGATGAACTCGTCGACGTCGCGCTTGGTCACACGGCCGCCGAGGCCGCTGCCCTTGATCTGCGAGATGTCGAGGTCGTGCTCGTCCGCGAGGCGGCGGACGGCTGGGCTGGCTCGACCGGCCCGGTCCTGCTGGCCATTGGTGTCGACGGTCTCCGAGACCGCTGCGACCGGCGGCGCCGGGACCGCGGGTGGGGGCGGCGCGACCGGCTCCGCCGGAACGGGGGCGGCCGGCGCTGGCGCCGCCACCGGCTCAGCGGCCGCCGCGGGCTCGACTGCTGCGGGCGCCTCGGTCGCCTCGCCACCGTCGGAGCTCAGGGTGCAGATCACGGTGCCGACGGCGACGGTCACCCCCTCCGGGGCCGTGATCTCCACCAGGTTGCCCTCCATCGGCGAGGGCACCTCGGCGTTGACCTTGTCGGTGATCACCTCGACCAGAGCCTCGTACTTGTCGACGTGCTCGCCGGGCTGCTTCAGCCAGCGACTGATCTGGCCCTCGGTGACGCTCTCGCCGAGCTGGGGCATGACCACCTCGGTCAGGCCGCCCGCAGTCTTGGCGCGACTCCCTTGCGCCATCAGTAGGCCGCGAGGCTGCGCATGGCGTCCAGGATTCTGTCGGTGTCAGGCATGAAGAAGTCCTCCATCGGCGGGCTGAAGGGCATCGCTGGGACGTCGGGACCGCCGAGGCGAAGCACCGGTCCGTCGAGGTACTCGAAGCACTCCTCGGCGATGATGGCAGCCACCTCGGCGCCCACGCCGAGAGTGCGGTTGGCCTCGTAAACGACCAGCGCCTTACCGGTCTTCTCGACCGACTCCAGGATCGCCTCCCGATCCAGGGGCCGGACGGTGCGGAGGTCGACGACCTCGACGGAATGCCCCTCCGCGGCCATCTGCTCGGCGGCGGCAACGCAGTAGTGGACCATCAGCCCGTAGGAGAAAACCGACATGTGGCGGCCTTCCCGGGCAACACGCGCGCGACCGATGGGCACCGAGTAGTCCTCGCCCTCGGGAACCTCACCCTTGATCATCCGGTAGGCCTTCTTGTGCTCGAAGTAGAGCACCGGGTCGGGGTCACGGATGGCGGAGATGAGGAGGCCCTTGGCGTCGTAAGGCGTGCTGGGGATGACCACCTTGAGGCCCGGGACGTGGGCGAAGAAGGCCTCCACCGACTGCGAGTGATAGAGGGCGCCGTGGACGCCGCCGCCGAAGGGGGCGCGGATGACCATCGGCACGTTGAAGTCCCCGTTGCTGCGGTAGCGCATCTTGGCGGCTTCGCTGACGATCTGGTTGAAGGCGGGATGGATGAAGTCGGCGAACTGGATCTCGGCCACCGGTTTGAGCCCGTTGAGGGCGGCGCCGATGGCAACTCCCACGATCGATGACTCCGCCAGCGGCGTATCGATGACCCTGGTCTCGCCGTAGAGTTTCTGCAGGCCCTCGGTGGCCTTGAAGACGCCTCCTTTAGCGCCGACGTCTTCGCCCAGCAAGATCACCGATGCGTCCCGCTCCATCTCGTCGCGCAGCCCGGACTGGATCGCCTGGATGTAGGTCAGCTGGCCCGCCGATGTCTCGACTGTCTTGTGGCTACCCAGGCCGGCCATCAGACGCCCCTCGGGAGGCGAGGTTCGCCGCCCAGGTCTTCGGGGAACGGCGGACCCTCGCCGTAGACGTGCAGGTACGTCTCCTCGGCGGCGGGATAGGGTGCGTTCTCGGCGGCGTCGGTGGCGGCGTCGATGATTTTCTTCAGCTCCGCGCGGATCGATTGGTCCTGCTTGGCATCCAGAATGCCCGATCCGATCAGGTGGTCACGGAAGCGCGGGATGACGTCATCCTTGGCCTCGCGCTCGAGCTCGCCAGACTCCCGGTAGACGCGCTGGTCGTCATCGGATGAGTGCGACGTGAGGCGATGCGTCTTGGCCTCGATCAGGGTCGGGCCACCGCCGGAACGAGCCCGGTCGGCGGCGTCACGGGTGACGCGATAGACCTCGAGAACGTCCTGGCCGTCGACGACCACCCCCGGCATGCCGTACCCGGCGGCCCTTTCGGCCACGTCGGTGATGGCCATCTGCAAGCTCTGCGGGACGGAGATCGCGTAGCTGTTGTTCTCGACCAGGAAGATCACCGCGAGGCGGTGCACCGAAGCGAAGTTGAGGGCTTCGTGGAAGTCGCCCTGGCTGGTGCCTCCCTCGCCGACGTAGGTGATCGCCAGCGCACTCTCGCCGCGGGTCCGCGCCGCCAGGGCGACGCCAACCGCGTGCAGGCACTGGGTGGCCACGGCGCTGCCCTGGCTGATAATCCGCAACCGGCGTGAGCCAAAGTGGCTGGGCATCTGGCGCGCCCCCGAGTTGGGCTCGCCGGCGCGGGCCATCACCGACTTCAGGATCTCCTCCGGTGTCATCCCCAGGGCCATCACCACTGCCAGGTCGCGGTAGTAGGGTGCGAACCAGTCCTGGGTGCGGTCGAGGGCGAAGACGCTGCCCACCTGGCCCCCCTCCTGGCCCTGGCAGCTGATCACGAAGGGGGCCTGGCCGCCGCGGTTCAGGAGCCAGCAGCGCTCGTCGGTCATCCGCGCCGTCAGGATCGCGCGGTACATCTCGAGCTGGATCGCCGGCGCCGGCGCCAGCGACTCTTCGGCCTTGACCACCCTCATATGTGGATCGCCCGGCCGTCGACGGCCATCGCCGCCTCGCCGATCGCCTCAGACAGCGTGGGGTGGGCATGGACGCTGATACCCACCTCCCAGGCGGTGCCCTCGAGCAGCTGCGCCAGCACCGGCTCCGCGATCAGGTCGGTGACGTTGTGCCCGACCAGGTGAGCCCCGATAACCTCGCCGGTGTCGGCCGCGGCGACGATTTTGACGAAGCCCTCGGTGTCGTCATTGATCATCGCGCGCCCCAGGGCCGAGAACGGGAACTTGCCGATCTTGACCTCCACTCCCGCCTCGGCCGCCTGCTCCTCAGAGAGTCCGATACTGGCGACCTGGGGCCGCGAGTAGGTGCAGCGGGGCATCTGGTTGTAGTTGAGGGGCTCCGGCTTTTGGCCCGCGATAACTTCGATCGCGTGGATTCCCTCGTGCGCGGCGACGTGGGCCAACTGGTAGCCGCCGACGACGTCGCCGATGGCGTAAATGTTGGGCTCTCCGGTACGGAGATCGTCGTCGACCTGGACGAACCCGCCCTCGACCACGACTGCCGTCTTGTCAAGCCCGAGGCCGTCCACGTTGGCGCCTCGGCCCACCGCCAGGAGCAGGATCTCGGCGCTGAGCTCCTCGCCGCCTTCGATCTTCATCTTCACGCCGTCGCCAGAGGCCTTGATCGATTTGAGGTCCATCTTGGCCCCGGCCATGACGGTCATACCGCGCTTCTGGAAGGCTCGCTCCATGGCCTGCGAGACCTCGGGGTCCTCGAGAGGCGTGATCCTGGGGAGGGCTTCGACTAGGGTGACCTCGCTGCCGAGGTCGTGCCACATCGACGCAAACTCGACCCCGACCGCGCCGGCGCCGACAACGATCGCCGTGGCGGGCAGCGACTCCAGCGCGAGAGCGTGGTCACTGTTGATGACGCGCTTGCCGTCGATCTTCACGCCCGGCAGGCTTTTGGCGTACGAGCCGCTGGCGATGACGAAGTTGGTGGCCTCGACGACGCGCGTCCCAGCGCCACCCTTGATGGACATTCGCTGCGGCGATTCGAAGGTCCCCTCCCCCTCCAAGACCTCGATCTTGTTCTTCTTCATCAGGAACTGGAGGCCCTTGTGAAGCTGGTCGACGATCTTCTGCTTCCGCTGGTTGGCGGCCGCCCAATCGAGCTCCAGGCCGCTGACCTTGACCCCGGAGATGGCGCCGTCACGAGCCTGCTGGTAGACCTCGGCGGTGTGCAGCAGCGCCTTGGTGGGGATGCAGCCACGGTGCAGGCAGGTGCCACCAAGACGATCCTTCTCGACCAATCCCACCTGGAGTCCCAGCTGGGCTGCTCGGATGGCGGTGACGTAGCCGCCTGTGCCTGCGCCCAAGACGACGACGTCGAACCGGTCAGCCAACTGCGGGGGTTCCCATCTGCAGGCTCATTCTAGTTCGACAAACCGCCCGCAAGTGCGCCGGCGGACTGCTGCCGGGGCGCTACCGCAGCGCTGCCAGCGCCGCCTGGAGCTGGTTGTCGAGGGCAGGGTCAGCGGACTTGCTGTCGATGTGGTAGAAGTGCTCGGGTTTGTCGAGCGCTACCAGCATGTCGGGGGTGATGCCGCCGGAATTGGGATCCCTGGGGTCCTTCTGGATGGAGTGGCCCGAGGGCGTGAACCAGTGCGCGATGGTGAGATGCAGGTCCCCGCCGTTGGTGATCGGAAAATCGTCCTGGACCGAGCCCTTGCCAAAGGTCTTGTCCCCCACCAGCTTGGCGCGGCGGTTGTCCTTGAGCGCGCCCGATACGATCTCGGCGGCGCTGGCGGTCTGCCCGTCCACCAGCACCACCAGCGACTGGCTGAAGGCGACGCCCTGGCCGCTGACGTGCTGGTCGTCGTGCTTGCCGTCGCGGCCGACGATGCTGACGCTGATGCCCGACTTCACGAATTGCGAGACGGCGGCGTTGGCGGCGGTCACGAAGCCGCCGGGGTTGTCGCGGAGATCGAGCACGATCTTCTTGTCGCCGTGCTGGACTCCCTGCTGGAGGGCAGCCTGGAAATCGTCGGCGGTGTGCTCGCCGAACTCGAAGATGCGGACGTAGAGCACGCCCGGACTGAGATCTCTGCTGGCCACGCTCGGCACGTTGATGCTGGCGCGGACGATGTCGAACTCCTTGGTCGACCCGGAGCGCAACACCCCCAGGCGGACATGGCTGCCCACGCTGCCGCGGATTTTGTTGACCGCCTCGTCGACCGTGAGCCCGTCGGTGCTGACACCGTCGATCGTGGTGACGACGTCGCTCTGCGCCAGTCCCGCCTGCTGTGCGGGCGTGCCCGCGAGCACGCCGGCGATGATCAGCTTGCCGTCCTTGGTCGACATCGTGGCCCCGATACCGCCGAAGCTGCCGGCCAGGAAGTCCTTGTTCTTCTGGAGCTCCGCAGGGGTGTAGTAGGCGGAGAAGTCGTCGCCATACTTGGTGCTCAGCAGGAGGTGAACCAGGCCCCTGGCGGCGGCGTCGAAGGCGTCAGCGCTGCTCAGGCCTGGGGTCGCATAGTGCCGCTGCATCGACTGCCAGATCTCGTTGAGGGTCTTGCTGTTGAGGCTGGTCGTGGGCTGGGTGAATAGCAGCGGAGCGAGGGCGCTGTCGATGTCCGGGCCGAGGTGAAATTGCGTCAGGGCCCCGAGGTAGAACGCCAGCGGCAGGGCCAGGACGTAGATGACGCGCTTGATCCAGCGCCGGCGTGGCCGGCGCGGCGCGGTGGGAGTTAGGCCAGGGTCGCCAGGTGAGGCGCCATCAACTTGGTCAGCAGCCAACGTACTGACATGGGTTTACCGGCTGATTGTTAAGACGGATCTCGAAATGCAGGTGCGGGCCCGAGCTGAACCCGGTGCTGCCCTCGTAACCAATCCTCTCAGCTTTGACAACCGCCTGCCCGTTGCCGACCGCGAAGCCCGACAGGTGGCCGTACAGAGTGGTGAAGCCGTTGGCGTGCACGATGATCACGTGGTTGCCGTAGCCGCTGTTCCCCGGCGTGGCATAGGCGATGCCACCATCGGCGGCGTCGATCTCGGCGCCGTAGGGACCAGCGACGTCGATGCCGGTGTGGAAGTATGGCTGGCTGGGCGGGCAGCTGTAGCCCGCGGGCGGAGACGGCTCACCACGGAAATCCGTGCAGCCGAACGGCTGTGTGATCGGACCCTGCACCCCCGGCCAGGCAAAGATGCCCGAAGAATGGGCACGTGAGCGCGCCGCGACCAGGGCGGCGATCTCGGCGTTGACCGCGTTGAGGGCGGCCTGGTTGGCGGCCTGCTGTTCCTGGATTGATACTGCCGCGCTTGCCAGCTGCCCCTTGAGGACGCTGTACCGGATGTACTGGGCCTGGAGCGCCTTGGTCTGGTCCCGGATGATCTTGACCGTGGTCGCCTGCTCGTCGCGCTTCTGGGCCAGTTGCGCATTGAGGGCCTCGATGGCGGCGCGGTCAGCCTGGATCTGCTGCAGCAGGATCTCGTCGGAGTGGGTGATGTCACGCATCACGATGAAGCGGTCCATCAGCTCCGAGAAGGTGCGGGCGCTGAATATCGCGTCCAGGAAGCTGGTGTTGCCATTCTGCTTGTAGAGGATGCGCATGCGCCGGTTGAGGAGGTTCTGCCTGCGCGCCTCCTCCGCCCGCTTGTCGGCCAGCTCACGCTGCGCCCTGTCGATCTGGCCGAGGATGGCGTCGAGCTTGGCGTTCTCGGCCGCCAGGTTGGCCTCGGCGGCGCCGATCTCGACGCCGAGGGCCTTCATCTGCTCCTGGACCTGGGCTTGCTGAGACTGGTTCTGGGCGAGCTTGGACTTGTCGCTGTTGAGGGCGCCATTGAGTTGGTTCTGTTTGTTCTGGGCGTCGGTGATCGCGTCGGCGAACACCAGTTGGGCCGGGGCGGCGGCGCCGGCGATGAGTGAGACGGAGACCAGGACGATCGCAAAACGTCGTTTCATCGTTCCGCCCTACGTCTGCAGGAATCTCCTCATACCGAGGTAGCTGCCGGCGGCCCCCAGCCCGATGCCGACCAGGGCCAGGATCAGGCAGAGCTCGCCCAGGAAGGCGGCGTCGTAGCTGACGGGGAGAAACGGCACCGCGTTGCGCACCTTGTCGACGAACGGCTGGTAACCGATGGCGATCACCACCACCGCCGCGAAGGAGGCGATCACGCCCGCCAGCATGCCCTCCAGCAGGAAGGGCCCGCGCACAAACCAGTCGGTCGCACCGACCAGCTTCATGACCTCGATCTCCTGCCGGCGCACGTACACGGCGGTGCGGATCGACATCATGATGATGAAGATCGCCACCCCGGTCAGGCTGATGAGGATGACGATCCCCGCCGCGGCGATGAACCGGCTGAAGACCACGACCCTGTCGATGACCGCCTTGCGGTAGTTGGTCGGCCCCTGCTTGTCGAGGAGGGGGAGGTTCTTGACGTCGTTGGCGATGGCGTCGAGGTCGTTGATGTTCTTCACGTCCACGTCGAGCGAAGCCGGCAGCGGGTTGTAGCCCTCGAGGTTGGTGATCATGTCAGGCGGGATGCTCGGGTCCTGTTTGTACTTGGCCAGGGCGCTGGCCTTGTCGACGAAGGTCACCGACTGCACCCGGGAGTCAGAGCGAAGCTGGTTCTGGAGGTTGGCCACGTTGATCAGCGGGGTGGTGTCGGCGATGAAGATCGAGATCGTCTTGGCCTTGCCCTTGAGGCTGTCGATGGACTGGTTGAAGGAATGGCCGAGGATCAACGACACGCCGGTCATCATCAGCACGACGAACATCACCGAGACCGCGAAAGTCGACAGGCCCTTGTTGCGCCAGAAGTTCTGGAGCGCCGATTTGGGGGCAAAGAGATGGCTAGTTAACATCCTCGTGGTACCCGCCCGAGGCGTCGTCACGAACCACTGTGCCGCCGTCGATGGCGACGACCCGCCGCCGCATCACGTCGACGATCTCCTTGTTGTGTGTCGCCATCACCACCGTGGCGCCACGCTCGTTGATGTTGAGCAGCAGCTGCAGGATCTCCCAGCTGGTCGCGGGGTCGAGGTTGCCGGTGGGCTCGTCGGCGACGAAGATCTTGGGGTCCTGGCTGAGCGCCCTGGCGATCGCGATGCGCTGCTGCTGCCCGCCGGAAAGCTCGTCCGGGAACTTACGCTCGGTACCCTGGAGACCCACGATGCTGAGCACCTCCTCGACCTTGGCTCGAGTCAGGCGGTCAACCCCGCGGGTGACCCGCAAGCCGAACTCGACGTTCTCGAAGACTGTCATCTTTGGCAGCAGCTTGTAGTCCTGGAATACGATGCCGATCTTGCGACGGAGGTGGGGCAGGTGGCGATGCCGCAGCCGCCCCAGCTCCTGGCCGTCGACGTAGATCCGCCCGATGGTCGCCTTCTCCTCGCGGATCAGAAGGCGGACCAGGGTTGATTTGCCCGCCCCGCTGGGACCCACTATGAAGACGAAGTCCTGTCGCGGAATCGCCAGGTTCACCGCGTGCAGCGCCTGGGTGCCGTTGGGGTACGTCTTGCTGACACCTTGAAAGCTGATCAGCGGAGCCTCAATGGGCTCCACTTCAAGCCTGGTCTCGGGTTGTAATGACGTGAGCAAAATCTCCGTGACCCCGGTCTGAAAGCGGGGAGGCAGCCTCTTGCGAAAGGCCGGTTCGAATGAGGCGATCCCGGCCTCGACATGGCTTTTCCAGGACCCCGCTACTATAGCATCCGCGTATTCAGCTCGAATACGGCGAAGAAGCTTAGAATGTTGCCCGTGACGGCAACCGCCGATCGTCCTGCCGGCCGTTCACTGAGCTGGTCCCCGGGGCTGCTGACCGCCTCGCTGTTGTTGATCAGCGTGCTGGTATCGCTGTGGCTTGTCTCGCCGGTGTTCTGGGACCGCCTGGGGGGCGACAGCCGCGCCTTCTACGCGGCCGCCCGACTCGAGGGCACTGGTGGCGACCCCTACAACTTCGCCCAGCTGACGGCCGAGGAGTCTCGGATCGACGCCGCCGCGGGACCGCCCAGCGCCGCCTCAGGCTATAGCGCCAACCCCTACCATTACCCCCCGGCGATGACCAGGGCGTGGGAAGCTTTCGTCCCCCTTGGAGACCGCGGCTTCTACTGGTCCAACTTTGCCATCCTGCTGGCGCTGGGGCTGCTGGGCATGGAGCTGATCCTGGTGGCGCTGGCCTGGCGCAACCGATGGCTGGTCAGGGTCCTCCTCGTCGTCTCACCGGCCACCACCCTGGTCCTGGTCAGCGGCAACCCGTCGACGTTGTTACTGGCGGCCTGGGGCGGCGCGCTGCTGGCGGCGTGCCGGAACCGCGCCATCCTGGCGGGGAGTCTTTTGGCGGTCGGCTGGATCAAGCCCCCGGTTGGCATCCCGGTGGCGGTGGCGGTGCTGGTGGCCGGCCCCGCCCCCAGGCGCATCCTGGTCGCCAGTTTCGGCTTGGGGACGGCGGCCTTCGCCGCCGTCAACATCGCCGTCGCGGGCGCCGCCGAGACGGCGCGCTGGTTGGGATCGCTCTTCGAGTTCACCGCCACGCTCGACCCCGGCCAGTCGAAGGTGGCCGGCCAGTGCTGCCTCGCCGGGCTGCCCGCACTGCTGCTGGATCGGACATCGCTGCCCATCGCCGTGGCCGCGGCGGCGCTGCTTGCGGGCGCCCTCCTGCTGGTGGCGCACCGCCGCGGCCTCTTCGGGGCCGGGCGTCCCGACAGCCTCTGCGGGCTCGCGACGCTGACGGCGCTGGCCCTGGTGGTGACCCCCTACGTCCACCTCAACGACCTCGTCCTGGAGGCCCTCCCGGTCCTGGTCATCGCCTCGCAGCCTCTGAGCTCCCTCTCCCGCGTGGTGCTCGTCCTTTGGGGCCTCGGCTCCGTCATCGCCCTCGCCGCCGGCGCCCTGGTTGCCGCGTTGGGTGGCGGTGGCACCCCCACGGTGTCGGGATTCGGCCTCGCCCTCGGCGTCCTCACCGCGGTGGCGCTGGTGACCCTCAGGCCCAAAGCTGCATCCACGCCGGCTGCCCCCACCCAGCCGGCGGCCGCCCCGGTCTAGTCGGAAGCGGCCCGGGTCGCCTCCCAGCGGAGGTCGCTCTCCATCAGGCCGTCGAGGTCGCCGTCGAGGACGCCCGCCGCATTGCCAACCTCGAAGCCGGTGCGGTGGTCCTTTACCTGGGTGTAGGGCTGCAGGACATAGGATCGGATCTGGCTGCCCCACTCGGCCTTGACGTGCTCGCCCCTGAGCTCCTGGATGTGGTCCAGATGCTGTTCGTGCGCGAGGGCCGCCAGCTTGCTCCGGAGAACCTTCATCGCCACCTCTCGGTTCTGGTGCTGGGAGCGCTCGTTCTGGCAGCTGACCACCAGCCCGGTGGCGAGGTGGGTGATCCGGATCGCCGACGAGGTTTTGTTGACGTGCTGGCCGCCCGCGCCACTGGAGCGATAGGTATCGATGCGCAGCTCCTTCTCGTCGATCTCGATATCAGCCTCGGATGCGTCGTCAAGCTCGGGCACCACCTCGACTCTCGCGAAGGAGGTGTGACGCCGATGCGCAGAGTCGTACGGCGAGAGACGGACCAGCCGGTGGATGCCGCGCTCGCCCTTCATCCACCCGTAGGCTCGCTCCCCGGTGATCAGCAGGGTGGCCCCCTTGATGCCGGCTTCCTCGCCCGGGGTCACCTCCAGGATGTCGACCCTGAATCCGCGCGCCGAGGCCCAGCGTTGGTACATCTGCATCAGCATCTCCGCCCAGTCCTGGGCGTCGACGCCGCCGGCGCCCGCCGACAACGACACCAGGGCCGGGTTATCGGCGTAGGGATCGCTGAAGAGGACATCGAGTTCCTTGCGACCCAGCCGCGCTTCGAGGCCGTCGAGGTCGACGGCGATCTCTCGGCTCATCGCATCGTCAGGTTCGGTGGCGAGGATCTCGAGCAGTTCCCTGGCTTCGATTGCATCCCGATCGAGCCCCTCGAGCTCATCGACGCGGTTGCCAAGGCCGGAGGCCTCCTGCGTCAGCCGCTGGGCCGCCCGCGGGTCGTCCCAGAGCTTGGGGTCGTTCAGGCTGGGTTCGAGCTCGGCCAGCCGGGCGCGCTGTCCAGGCAGGTCAAAGATGCTCCTTGAGCTGCTGAACCCTCCGGTACGCCTCATCGGCGCGAGCCATCAGCTCCGCTGCGCCTGGGCTCTCGCGCTCTGTCTTGGGCGTCGTGCGATCGGAGTGCATGGGCGGGAGTATATTCCTGCGACCTCGGTCTATCCTCTGCAACGTGACTGAGGCGACCGTCGACAACGCTGCCCCAGACGGCCTTCGCCACTGGCTCCACGTCCGCTGGCGGCTGGCCTACTTCACCGCGCTGCTGGGGTTGCTGCTCTACCTCGGGCGTGCCGTGGTCCAGGTCCTGCTGATTCGCCAGGAAACCCCGTTCCAGGACTTTCCCCAGTTCTACAACGCCGCCGTCCAGCTCAACCTCGGTCACAGCCCCTACACTGCCTTCCTGACCGCCTGCCCCGGCCACCACTGGTGCCTTGGCGGCTACATCTACCCGCCCCTGCTGGCCGAGCTGCTCCGGCCCCTGGCGCAGCTGGACGAAACCACCGCGGCTCTGATCTGGGTCGGCCTGAGCCACCTGATGCTTCTGGGCGCCGCGATCATCGCCTACCGCACCGTGGCTCGGTGGTTGTCTCGGGGCGCCGGGCCCCTGCTGGCGGCCGCCTCCCTCTTCTTCCTGCCGCTGTACCAGAGCCTCCACGCCGAGCAGGTGGGGACGATGCTGTTGCTGATCTTGGCCGTCGGTGCTCACGCATTTGTGCGACGCGGTGGCCGCGCCGGGGCGGGCCTGGCGCTTGCCATTGGAAGCGTCCTCAGAGTTTCGCCGGCGGCAATGGCGCCGCTCCTGCTGCGCACCCGGCAGGACCGCCGCCGGCCGGTCGGATTGCTCGTGATGGCGGTCTCAGGGGTTGTTCTCCTGGCCCTGCTCTACCTGCTCACGCCGAGTACCGTGGAGTATTTCCGCGAAGTGCTGCCGCGCGTCTCATCTGGCACCGGCGTCCCCGGCAACGTCTCTCTTCCCGGCGCCCTGATCCGAATCGAGATCCTCGCCACCGGAAGCGCCTGGTCGCTGACCAACGGTCTCGACACCCTGATCCTGGCAGCGGCGGTGGGGATCACATGGTGGGGGTGTCGCGGACGCGACGACGCCCGCTTTCGAGCCGCCGCCTTTGCCGCCTTCCTAGCCGTGATCCCAGTAGCGTCAGCCCTGACCTGGAACTATCACCTCATCAACGAACTGCTGGTGTACGCGCTGCTGGCGCCATCGCTGATCGTTGGCACCAGGGCATGGTGGCTTGCGGTGGCGTCCTATCCGCTGCTCTGGCTGTACGGCGATGGCATGCTCCTAACCTTTGGGATCAACCGCGGGTCCTTGCTTGGGGCCGCCGCCTTCCTGGTCGTCACCAGTGTCAACCTGGTGGGAGCGGTGTTGCTGTGGCTGGCGTCGCTGGACGTGCTGGCCCGACTCAGAGCGGACCAGCCGCACCCCGCGATCTAGCGACGGCGCTGGCGCGCGGGAGAGCGAGCTGGATGCCCCAGCAGAATGGCGCCGTGGCGGCCAACTACCCGGAGCCTGCGAGCCATGCTTTAAGCTGGCGCCCGCGGCGATGGACCGCCGTGTTGTTGGTCATCAGCGCAGCCTTCGCCGCCTGGACCTTCTCGCCGGTCTGGTGGTCCCAGGTCGGTCAGGACGCGAATGTCTACTACGCCGCCGGCAACGTCAGCCGACAGGGCGGCGACGTGTACAACCCCGGCCAGCTTTTTGCCGAGGAGGACCGACTCTACGGCGCACCTCACCCAGGCGCCGGGGGCTTCAGCCACACGACTTTCGCCAACCCCCCGCTTTTCGCCGCCGCGCTGAAGCTGATCGCTCCGCTCCCCAAGACCGTCTTCCACCTGCTCTGGCTGTCGATCACGGCCGCCGGCGGAGTGATCGCCCTATTGGCACTCCTGGAGGCGATGCGCTGGCGTGGACGGTCGCTGCCCCTGGTCTTCCTCATCACCTGCTCGCCGATGCTGCTGGCTCTGTTCGTAGGCAACATCAGTACGCTGCTGCTCCTCTCGTGGTCGACCGGTCTGCTCCTCTGGACCAGGCAGCGACCGGTCCTGGCCGGCGCCGCCCTCTCGGTGTGCTGGTTGAAGCCGTCGGTTGGATTGCCTATCGCGGCAGCCCTGATCCTGGCAGCGCCAGCCGCACAGATCGGCCCCAGGATCAAGGCCGCCATCGGCCTGACAGCGGCGACCACCGGCCTCCTGGTCTTGCAGACCATGATCACTGGGACCAACGCTTTGGCCAGCTGGGGCGGCGCGCTCTTCGGATATGCGTCCGCGCTGAACTCGTCGCAGGGCGTGACGGTCTTCTCGACCAACATGTCCGGCCTGGCCAGCCTCCCCGCGCTGTGGCTCGGCAGCCTGTCGACTCCTGTTTCAATGGGTCTTTCGATGCTTGTCCTGGCCGCCATCCTGCTCATCGCACTACGATTTGGTGACCTCATGATGGGGCTTCGCGAGACCCCCCTCCTGGGGCTGGCGATGGCCCAAGCGGTGGCGCTCGGACTATGCCCGTATTTGCATTTCAACGACCTGTTTCTGGCCGCGATACCCCTGCTGTTGGTGGCCAGCATGCCCCTCAACGTGCTTTCCCGAGTCACGCTGGTCCTGTGGGCCATCGCCAGCCCGGCGCGGCTGGTGCTCTCCGTCCTGCTGGCGGGGATCGCCCCACGCGTCGACTACGCCGGCCTCCCCAGCACCGGGATCCTGCTGATTACGCTGACCTTCGCTTCACTGTGCGCGGCCTTGCCCCCCCGTACCCGAGCAGAGCGCGGACACGCCGCCGTCCGCGGCGGTGTGACCTAGGCTTCTCGGCGAGAGATTACCTGCCGTGGCAGCGTTTGTACTTCTTTCCTGAGCCGCACGGACAGGGGTCGTTCCTGCCCACCTTGCCGGGGCGATTGCCGATGGCGGCGGCGGTCGCGCCTCCGCGGGCGGCCTCGGCGGTACCCGCGGCGACGCCGGCGCGCACCGGTGACGGCTGAGAGTTTGCGCCGTTGCCCGCCGGCGCCGGTGAGGGCATACCCGCACCCAGAGCTCCCGCGACCCCGGTGGCCGGCGTGTCGCCGGGACCGCTGGTCTGCAGGTTGGCCGGCGCCTCGACCGGCGGCGGGGATGCGGGCTCGA